>USMI01000036.1 GCA_900555735.1 uncultured Eubacteriales bacterium
TACGAAAGATGCCCGGTTGCTGCTTAATCCATAACCGGGTTTCTCGACAAACTGACGCGGCACGCTGATGCGTGCCGCGTTCTTTCTTGATCGGTTATCATTCCACTGTGACGGACTTTGCCAGATTGCGGGGCTTGTCGATGTCGCAGCCGCGCTCCAGCGCGATGTAGTAGGCCAGCAGCTGCAGAGGCACCACGCCCAACTGCGGCAGCAGCATGGCCTCCGTTTCCGGAACGGTCAGCACATTTTCCACACGGCTGTGCATCCGGGCCGCACCGGTCTCGGTGGTCAGGGCAAATACATTGGCGCCCCGGGCCTGCACCTCCACCACATTGCTCATGGCCTTGTCGAACAGGGGCATATAGGTGGCGGCGGCGATCACCGGCGTACCCTCCTCGATGAGAGAGATGGTACCGTGCTTCAGCTCGCCGGAGGCGTATGCCTCGGAATGGATATAGGAGATCTCCTTCAGCTTCAGGCTGCCCTCCAGCGACAGGGCGTAGTCCAGATTCCGGCCGATGAAAAACACCTGCTCGTGGGAAGCCAGCAGCTTTGCCGCCTGCCGGATGGGGGCGGTGTTGGCCAGAATGGCTTCCATCTGGGCGGGCAATGCCTGAATACCGTGCACCATGGCGGTATAGGTCTCATAATCCACCGTGCCCATGATGTCGCCGAAATACAGCCCCAGCAGATTCAGCACTACCATCTGGGTGCTGTATGCCTTGGTGGTGGCCACGGCGATCTCCGGACCGGCCCATGTATAGAGCACGTCGTCAGACTCGCGGGCGATGGAGGAGCCCACCACATTGACGATGGAGAGGATGCGCGCGCCCCGTTTTTTGGCCTCCCGCAGGGCGGCCATGGAGTCCAGCGTCTCGCCGGACTGGCTGATGACGATGACCAGATCGCCCTCGCCTACGATGGGGTCGCTGTACCGGAATTCGGAGGCCAGACACACCTCCACCGGACGGCGCAGCAGCCGCTCCAGATTGTACTTGCCCACCATGCCCACATGGTAGCTGGAGCCGCAGGCCACGATGCAGATGCGGCCGATATCCCGGATCTGCTGCTCGGTCATGGTCAGGTCGCTGAGCACCACGCGGCCCTCATGGATGCGGCCGGTGATGGCGTTGGCGATGGCGTTGGGCTGCTCGAAGATCTCCTTCAGCATGAAGTGGTCATAGCCTCCCTTTTCCGCCGCGTCCACATCCCAGTCGATGTGGTGGTGCTCCTTCTCCACCGGACGGCGGCGCTCGTCATAAATGCGGATACCGGCGGCGGTAACGATGGCCATTTCGCCGTCGTCCATGTATACGATGTCGCGGGTATGGCGCAGCAGGGCCGTCACGTCGGAGGCGATGAAGTTCTCGCCCTCGCCATAGCCCAGCAGCAGCGGCGCGTCCTTCCGGGCGGCGATGAGCCGGTCCGGCGCGGCAGCGCACAGGATGCCCAGCGCATAGGCGCCTTCTACCGCCGACAGCATGCTGGTGACGGCCTCGAACACGTCGCCGCACTGGCGGTAGTACCAGTCCAGCAGCTGGGCCACCACCTCCGTATCCGTTTCGGAGCGGAAGGTGTAGCCCTTTTCTATCAAGTTTTTCTTCAGGATCGCGTAGTTTTCAATGATCCCGTTATGCACCACCGCGAACAGGCCGCTTTCGCTGACCTGCGGGTGGGCATTCACATCGTTAGGCTCGCCGTGGGTGGCCCAGCGGGTATGGCCGATGCCGGTGGTGCCGGGCAGAGCCGCGCCCTCCCGCGTCAGGTCGGCCAGCGCCTGTAAGCGGCCCTTGGCCTTCTGTACCGCCAGACCGTCCGGACCGCACACGGCCACGCCGGAGGAGTCATAGCCCCGGTATTCCAGCCGGCGCAATCCCTCCAGCAGCAGCGGCGCGGCCTGCTGAGTGCCCACATATCCTACGATTCCACACATAATTGTTGTTCCTCCTGATATTTGGTCATCAAAAGGACAAACGCGCAGTGATCTGTCATTTTCTTCTCCGGCGGCAGCGGCTTTGTTTTGCGGTCACCCGCATATTTGTCCGCGGCCTGACGTACCCGAAGGCGGTACGGGAGAGCACCCGCCGAATGCTTCGATACTCTCTCCTCCTCGTCGTCCTGCCTTGCGGCAGGCGCATGGCGCTTGTGTCGGATGTACTTTCCGAAGGTCCTCCTTTCTCTCTGCGCTGGGAGCATGCTCTCTTATTTATCATATATAAAATCGGCCACAGACGTGACCGGTTTTATTGCGGTTGGCAATATTTTAAAAAAAAACGTCCATACTCCATGAAAAGGAGTTGATCTTGATGATAACCGCGTTTTTCCGCACGGTGCTGCTGTACGGCCTGCTGATCGTGGGTCTGCGGCTGACCGGAAAGCGGCAGATCGGGCAGCTGGAGCCTATCGAATTCGTGCTGATGATGCTGCTGAGCGATCTGGCGTCCGTTCCCATGCAGGACTTCGGCCTGCCCCTTTTACAGGGCGTGATTCCCATTGCCACGCTGCTGGCCCTCAGTACCCTTCTCAGCGGCATCAGCATGCTGAGCATCCGGTTCCGTTCGCTGGTGTGCGGTGAACCGACCCTCATCATCCGGGAGGGCGTTTTGCAGCAGGCTGCCATGAAGCGCAGCCGCCTGACGCTGGACGAGGTGCTGGAGGAGCTGCGGGTGCAGGGCGTTTCGTCGCTGGACGATGTGAAATACGCCGTGCTGGAGACCAGCGGACAGCTGAGCGTGCTGCTGCGCGCCGACGTACAGCCCGCCACCCCCCGGCAGATGGGGCTGAAGGTAGATGACGATGTGTTCCTGCCGGTCATCATCATCGACAACGGGCGGCTGATGGGAAAGAACATGGAAAAGATGGGGCTGGATGAAAAATGGCTGCAAAAGCAGCTGAAGACCCATAAGGCGCACCATGTGCAGGACGTGTTCCTGATGACCGTTGACCGCAGCGGCACTGTGGTGCTGGCCAAGAAGGAGGCGGTGAAATGAAGGCGCTTCGTGCCGCGATCCTTGTGCTGGTGCTGCTGATGGCGGTCAGCCTTGTCAACAGCGCCTATCTCACTGCCCGGTGCGGCGACTGGACGGCCCGATTGGACGCGGTTACCGCTGCCGCCGAGGGCGGCGACTGGGACACGGCGGGACGGGAGATGGCCGCCCTCCGTGCGGACTGGCGGAAAAAGCAGAGCTATCTCCACATCACGCTGATGCATGAGGAGATCAACGAGGCCGACACCCTGCTGCACCAGTGCGCGCTGTTTGTGGACGCGCAGGACAACGATTCCCTCTCCGATACGGCGGTACAGCTGGCGCTGCAATTCGACCGTCTGGCGGAGATGGAGCAGCTGAGTATTAAAAACGTTTTATAGGAGACGGGGTGGGGCAGAAGCCTCGCAGAGTTCGCGGCGCGCACGCCGCGAAAGATTCTGATTATTTTTTGCCGCGGCGTGTACGTGGCAAAAAATACTTCTCGGCCTGCCAGTGCCAAAGGCGCGCAGTCAGGCCGCAATCCCCTTTGGCAACAAAATCGTCAGATTTTGTGTCAGGATTCTTACTTCTCGTTGAGCAGCTTGTTCAGCTCCGACATGAAGGTGTTGATGTCCTTGAACTGGCGATAGACGCTGGCGAAGCGGACATAGGCCACCTCGTCGGCGGCTTTCAGCTTCTCCATGACCTTCTCACCGATGACCTCGGTGCTGGTCTCGCGCTCCAGCGAGTTCTGCAGCTCCTGCTCGATCTCGCTGGCCATCCGCTCCATGTCCGCCACGGGGACCGGGCGCTTCTCACAGGAGCGCTGGATGCCCCGCAGGATCTTGTTCCGGTCGAAGCTCTGGCGGCTGCCATCCTTCTTGATGACCACCATGGGCAGGCTTTCCACCGTTTCATAGGTGGTAAAGCGTTTTTCGCACTTGAGACATTCGCGGCGGCGGCGGATGCTGCTGCCCTCGTCAGCGGGGCGGGAATCCACTACCTTGCTCTCTTTGTATCCGCAATAGGGGCATTTCATCTCTGTGACCCTCCCAAATTCCGGCGAACAGGGCCGCCGGTTATTCAACACACAGTAATCATAATCATTATATCATAGAGATACAAGATGTGGTAGTCTTTTTTTGCGTTTTTTCGTTTTTTGCACCATCGGGCGGGGACAGGCATAGGATAACACAGGACGAAAGCGAATGAAGCCGGGGGAATGTATAATCCGGCGGCGTGCGGGGGACAATGGAAGTGGCCTGATACATTGGGTACTTCCTACGGGGCCGTTCCGCAGGGGCGGTCACGACACGATGCGGAGTGTGAACTTTGTGGATACAACTGTCAAACGCGGAGAGATCTATTACGCCGATCTCAGCCCGGTGGTGGGCAGCGAGCAGGGCGGCGTGAGACCTGTTCTCATCGTACAGAATGATACCGGCAACCGCCACAGCCCAACGGTGATCGCGGCGGCCATCACCTCGCAGATGGGCAAAGCCAAGCTGCCCACACATATCGAGCTGCAAGCCATGCGCTATGGCCTGCCCAAGGAATCCGTGGTGCTGCTGGAGCAGGTGCGCACGCTGGATAAGCAGCGGCTGCGTCAGCGGATGGGGCAGGTGGACGGCGACGTGATGGAAAAGGTGGACGCCGCCATTGCGGTCAGCTTCGGGCTGCCGCAGCCGCGGCTGGTATGAGAAAACGCCTCCGGCCAAATGGCCGGAGGCGTTTTCCTGCGCAAAGGTCATCCGGAACAGGCCAAAACGGGAATATTCATAAAAAATTCACCGTTTCCCGGCGGTTGGGGCTTGACTTGGACCGCGCTTCCGGCTTAATAATAATACCATACCATCCCGCCGGCTTACCGGCGCGGAATATATAAGATCGGAGGAAATTGATATGAGCAAGAAACTGGTCGCGTATTTTTCTGCTACCGGCACCACCAAAAAGGCGGCGGAGCGTCTGGCAAAGGCGGCGGACGCCGATCTGTTCGAGATCGCGCCTGTGACGCCCTATACCAAGGCGGATCTGGACTGGATGGATAAAAAGAGCCGCAGCACCATTGAGATGAACGATCCCGCCTCCCGGCCGGAGATGGCCCGCCTGCCGGAGAATATGGCGGAATACGATACGGTATTTCTGGGCTTCCCCATCTGGTGGTATGTGGCGCCCCACATCATCAACACCTTCGTGGAGTCCTGCGACCTGTCCGGCAAGACGGTGGTGCTGTTTGCCACCTCCGGCGGCAGCGGCTTCGGCAAGACGCTGGACGAGCTGCGTCCCCTTTGCCCGAAGGCAATCTGGAAGGAGGGCAAGCTCCTCAACCGCATGTCGGATGAGGCACTTGCGGACTGGGTAAAAACAATCTGAACGAGAACATGAAATGAGGGAGCCGGCGGCTCCCTCGTTTTTTTACAGCCTGCTGGCCAGCTCTGCCGCCCGCGTCCACAGCACCGGCCCCACCGCGCCGCTCTGGTCGATGCCCAGCTGCCGCTGTAAGGCCAGTACGGCCCGCTGGGTGGCGGGGCCGAACACGCCGTCCGCCTCCACTGTGGGGATGGCCGGGTCCTGTGCCGCGATCTTGCGGACATTTTCCTGAAACTGCCGCACCGCCCTGCCCTCGTCACCCAGCACCAGAAACCGGCCGGGATAGACCTGCTCGATGTAGTTCTGATAGTCCTGCGGCAGGGCGCGGAGCACCTGATCGTATACGTTCAACAGCCGGTTCCATGTGTCCCGCCCCACCACGCCGTCCACCGGCAGGCCGTAAAGGCTCTGGAAGGTATACACCGCGTCACGGGTGGCGTCATCGAACACACCGGTCAGGGCGATCTGGGGCAGCTCCGGCAGGAAATAGCCCAGAAACGCCAGATAGTACTGCACGGTGCTGACGGCCGCACCTTCGTCGCCGTAGCGCAGTACCTCCGGAAATGCGGGCTGCACCTCCGTCAGGGTCAGGCCCTCGCTGGCCAGCTCACTGAGCTGCTTCACCCCCGTCCAGACCTCTTTGATCTTGTACCATGTGGCCTTGCCCACGATGCCGTCGGCGTCCAGATTGAACACCCGCTGGAACTCCCGTACCGCGTCCTCTGTGTTCCGGTCAAAGGCGTTGGACACCGGAGAGATCACCGGGATGCCGGGGTAGTTCTCGTGGATGCGGTTCAGCTGCTGCTGGATGGTGCGGACGCTCTGACCGTAGGAGCCCCGCTCCAGCGGGCGGCCGGGGTAGGAGGGGATGTTGTCGGCCACCGGCGCGTCGAACACAATGTTGATGTCGTCGCCGTAGTAGTATTGCAGGATCTCATAGGGGATGTACCCGGCCTCCGCCAGATCCACGCTGCCCCATTGGCTCAGGCCGCTGCACCGGGTACGTATCCCGTCGCAGAAGGCGGCGAACAACGGCTCCACGCTGCCCTGCCGCACGATGTAGTTGTTGAAGATATCGTCCACGATCTGGCTGATGTTCTCGAACACATTGCCGCCGGAGACGTAGGCCTGATCCCGCTGAGTGGTGCTGGTGATGTCGAAATCATAGCCCCGGCTGCGGTAGAACTCCGTATAGACCCGGTTCAGGGCGAAGGAGATCTGGGCCATGATATTGGCCCGCAGCGCCGCCTCCGGCCAGGTGGGATACAGCTCGTGGGAGGCCACGTTCTTGATGTAGCTGGTGAAGGGAACGGTCACATTGGGGGCGTTGCTGTCGGGCAGGCCCAGATGAACGGTGATGAAGGTGGGAACGATGGGGTATGTGGGCATGGCGGTCTCCTCCTTAGCGCGTGGCCGGGGTCAGTACCACCGGCAGGATGGTTTTCGTGCCGATGAACACCCCGGCGGGGAGATCGGTGACGGTCTCATAGGCGGGGTGGCTCACCGACACTACATAGTTGGCCATGCTGCCGCCGGCGGTGCCGGGGCTCTGGGATTCGTAAAAGGGCTTGGCGGGCAGAATGAAGCCGTCGGCGATGCCGCTGCTGTCGGTGCGCTTGCGGTACAGGAGCACCCGCGCACCGCTCAGCATCACGGCTACCTCCACCAGCGCCCGGTTCACCGGGAACGCGCCGTAGGCCGTGGACACCTGCACCCGCAGGCTGCCCCGTTCGGGGTTGCCCTCCAGAAAGGGCTGCAATTGCTGTAAGGAAAATTCCTGTGCTGACATGGAAAGACCTCCTGTGTGCGGCGGAGGCGCTCCGCCGCGAATAGAATATGTTATATTGTATGAAAATGGCTGACATAAGGTGAAAATCCCTTGACAAACGGCGGCAAAGTGAGTACAATGTGACCAATGTTCTGCAAAATGAAACAGAAGCGATGATGGGAAAAAAGCGCAGTGATGCCTGACCCAAGAGAGCCGGCGGTCTGGTGCGAGCCGGTGCGGGCGCTGCGTGATACTGGCCCCGGAGCTTTCCGACTGAACAGGGCGGAACGGACGCGCCCCGTTACAGGCGATGCCCCTTATGATGAGAGGGGAACTGAGCGCCGACCGGGCGACCGGCGGCGGAATCAGGGTGGTAACACGTTTTCGCGTCCCTGACTTCTTCGGAAGTCGGGGACTTTTTATTTTGCCATAACAAAATTCGGATATAAGGAGAAGCAACCATGAATTACGATTTTGCGGCCATTGAAAAGAAATGGCAGGAAAACTGGGAAAAGACCAAGCCCTACCGCGCCGTCACCGGCGACAAGACCCGTAAGAAGTTCTACGGCCTGATCGAGTTCCCCTATCCCTCCGCACAGGGCCTGCATGTGGGCCATCCCCGTCCCTTTACGGCCATCGACATCGTGACCCGTAAAAAGCGCATGGAGGGCTATAACGTCCTGTTCCCCATCGGCTACGACGCCTTTGGCCTGCCTACCGAGAACTTTGCCATCAAGAACCACATCCATCCCGCCATCGTCACCCACGACAACATCGCCAACTTCACCCGCCAGTTGAAGATGCTGGGCTATGGCTTCGACTGGGACCGCTGCGTCAATACCTCCGATCCGGAGTACTACAAGTGGACCCAGTGGATCTTCCTGCAGCTGTTCAAGCACGACATGGCCTATAAGGCCACCATGGCCGTCAACTGGTGCACCAGCTGCAAGGTGGTGCTGGCCAATGAAGAGGTCGTCAACGGCGTGTGCGAGCGCTGCGGCGGCGAAGTGGTGCAGAAGGAGAAGAGCCAGTGGATGCTGCGCATCACCAAGTATGCCCAGCGCCTGATCGACGATCTGGACGATCTGGACTATATCGAGCGCGTCAAGACCCAGCAGAAGAACTGGATCGGCCGCTCCACCGGCGCGGACATCACCTTCAAGACCAACATGGGCGAGGATGTCACCGTGTATACCACCCGTGCCGACACCCTGTTCGGTACCACCTATATGGTCATCTCTCCCGAGCATCCTACCCTGAAGAAGTGGCTGCCCCAGATCGCCAACCGGGCTGAGGTGGAGGCCTATCAGGCCGAGGCCGCCCGCAAGTCCGACTTCGAGCGCGGCGAGCTGAATAAGGACAAGACCGGCGTCCGTCTGGAGGGCGTGGAGGTCATCAACCCCGTTACCCACAAGCCCCTGCCCATGTTCGTGTCCGACTATGTCCTGATGGGCTACGGCACCGGTATCGTCATGGGCGTGCCCGGCCACGACCAGCGCGACTGGGAGTTCGCCACCAAGTTCGGCCTGCCCATCATCGAGGTGGTCTCCGGCGGCGACGTCACCAAGGAGGCCTTCGTGGCCAAGGACGACAGCGCCATTATGGTGAACTCCGGCTTCCTGAACGGCATGACCGTCCGTGAAGCCATCCCCGCCATGAAGAAATATGTGGTGGAGCAGGGCTTCGGCAAGGAGAAGGTCAACTACAAGCTCCGCGACTGGGTGTTCTCCCGCCAGCGCTACTGGGGCGAGCCCATCCCTCTGGTCAACTGCGAAAAGTGCGGCTGGGTGCCGCTGCCGGAGGATCAGCTGCCGCTGGTGCTGCCGGAGGTGGAGGCCTATGAGCCTACCGACGACGGCGAGAGCCCGCTGGCCCGCATGACCGACTGGGTCAATACCACCTGCCCCTGCTGCGGCGGCCCCGCCAAGCGCGAGACTGACACCATGCCCAACTGGGCCGGCTCCAGCTGGTACTTCCTGCGGTATATGGACCCCGACAACAAGAACGAGCTGGTGTCCAAGGAGGCCGAGGAGTACTGGGGCCCCGTGGATTGGTACAACGGCGGCATGGAGCACACCACCCTGCACCTGCTGTACTCCCGCTTCTGGCATAAGTTCCTGTACGATATCGGCGTGGTGCACACCAAGGAGCCCTACGCCAAGCGTACCAGCCACGGCATGATCCTTGGTGAGAACCCCTACTATGTGGGCAACGCCAAGACCGAGGCCGAGAAGGAGGAGCTGATCCGTCTGCACGGCAATCTGGCCCTGCGCCCTTCTGTGAAGATGTCCAAGTCTCTTGGCAACGTGGTGAATCCCGACGACGTGGTGAAGGAGTTCGGCGCCGACACCCTGCGTCTATATATCATGTTCATCGGCGACTTCGAGAAGACCGCCACATGGTCCACCAACGCCGTCCGCGGCTGCAAGAAGTTTCTGGATCGCTGCTGGAACCTGATGGACATGGCTGAGGATAACGACCAGATCTCCGCCAAGAACGAGTCCGTCATCCACAAGACCATCAAGAAGGTCACAAGCGACATCGACGAGCTGAAGATGAACACCGCCATCGCCGCCCTGATGGCGCTGGTCAACGCCTTCTATGCCAACGGTCTCACCAAGGGCGACCTGTCCATGCTGATGCTGATGCTGTCCCCCTTCGCGCCCCATATGGTGGAGGAGATGTGGGAGCTGACCGGCTTTGCCGCCAAGAGCGGCAAGATGGCCATGCAGATGTCCTGGCCTGCCTATGACGAGGCCAAGACCATCGACGCCAATGTGGAGATGGCCGTGCAGGTCAACGGCAAGCTGAAGGGCACCGTCAACGTCCCCGTGGACAGCGACGAGGCCACCGTCATGGAAGCTGTCAAGGCCGTGGAGAAGGTCCAGAAGGCCACCGAGGGCATGGCCGTCGTCAAGACCATTCTGGTGAAGAACAAGCTCATCAACCTGATCGTGAAGCCCGCCAAGTAAGCAGCCGGATAAAAAGCGCGGCGGTTCACTTCAACCGCCGCGCTTTTTCGCCATTTTGCGCAGAATTTGTGAAAAATATCTTGACAAGATATACCCGAATCAGTATAATATCATTTGTTAAGTCATGCCTAATGACTCTTAAAGAGCACTCTGGATCGAGCCGGGTGCATCGGAGGGAGGGAAAAATAGATGTCCGAAATTCATGTCAAGGAAGGCGAATCTCTGGATAGCGCCCTGAAGCGTTTCAAGAGAAGCTGCGCTAAGGCCGGTATCGTTGCTGAGGTGCGTCGCCGCGAGTGCTATGAAAGCCCCAGTGTCAAGCGTCGCAAGAAGTCCGAGGCTGCCCGGAAGAACCGCAACAAGCGTTACTATTGATGCAAGGAAAACACCACCCATTGGGTGGTGTTTTTTGCGTTCTCCATTTTCTCATAGGTTCCATGAAAAAATAGGGGTTCCTTTTTGGAAGCTTATCGGGTATAATTATCTGTTGAATGACTACTCCGAAGGAGCGCAGATATGAAAGAACAGCTTTTGCAGCAGCTTCACAGCGTGAAAACCATGTCCATCGTGGGCATGTGCAAGAATGCCGGAAAGACCACCATGCTCAACTGGCTGCTGGAGCAGGGAAGGCTTCCGGGTGTTCTGGGCCTGACCTCCATCGGCCGTGACGGCGAATCCACCGATATCGTCACCGGCACGGAAAAGCCCGGCATTTTCGTCCGGGAGGGCACCCTGATCGCCACGGCGCAGGATATGCTGCGGCTGGGGGATATTACCAAGGAAATACTCATGACCACCGGCATCCCAACGCCCTTGGGCGAGGTGGTCATTGTCCGGGCACGCAGTGCCGGACATGTGCAGCTGGCCGGCCCGTCCATCACCACCCAGCTGAAAACCGTGTCCCGCGAGTTCTTTGAGCTGGGCGCGGATGTCTCCATCATCGACGGCGCGCTGGGCCGCAAGAGCCTTGGCGCCCGCGCTGTGGCGGAGGGCGTCATCCTCTGTACCGGCGCCAGCTACGATATGAATATGGACAAGGTGGTGGCCGACACTGCCCACATCTATCATCTGATGAACCTGCCCAAGGCGGAGACTCTGCCGCCGGAGGCTGTCGGCGGTCTTGAAAAATGCTGGCGGGAAAACGGCGCGGCCCTCGTCACCGGCGCGCTGACCGACAGCATGGTGCTGCCGCTGCTGCGCTCCGGCGTGCTGCGCAATGGCCGCCTTGTGGTGAAGGACCCCAGCAAGGTGCTGCTGAAGCCCGATACGCTGGATAAGCTGGCCACCCGCAGCGTCACACTGGAAACGGAGGAGGCCGCGCGCACCCTGTGCGTCACCATCAACCCGGTTTCCGCCTACGGCTGGCGCTTCGACAAGGACGCCTTCATGGCCGCCATGACCGCCGCCGTGGACGCTCCCGTCATCAACGTGAAGGAGGAATTACGATGATCGCCATATCCTTTGATGAAAAGGTCAAGATTGGCCTGCAATACGCTCTGGAGACGCTGCACGGCTGCTCTCCCTTCGGACTGGAGCGCATCCGCCGCCTGCGGTTCTATACCCCCGACGAGCGCGCTGCGCTGGAAACGGAGCTGTACAACGTGCAGGCGCTGGCGGCGCATAACGAGGCGCTGAAGGACACCTATACCCGTCTGATGACGGTCATGTGCCAGATCAAGGACATCCGCAACTCCCTGCGCCGCTGCCAGAACGGCGAGGTGCCGGATCATGTGGAGCTGTTCGAGATCAAGGGCTATCTCCAGCGGCTGCGGGACATCCGTCCGCTGCTGGACACCATCAACGAAGCTGCCCGGCTGAAGGATGTGGCCCTGCACGATCCCACCGCCGCGCTGGATATCCTCGACCCCAACCATACCGGCAGCCGCGGCTTCTATATCCCCGACAGCGCCACGGCGAAGCTGAAGGAAATCCGCACCGCCAAGAAGGACGTCGAGGAGCGGCTGTTCCACGCCCAGACCGATGCGGAGAAGGATGACCTGCGCCTGCAGCGTACCCGTGTCTGCGCCGAGGAGGAGAGCGAGGAGATGAAGGTGCGCCGCACCATGGGCGCGCAGCTGGCCCCCATGGTGGACGACCTGCTGGCGGACGCGGAGACCGTGGGCCGTCTGGACTTCATGGTGCAGAAGGCGCTGTTTGCCGTCCGCTACGGCGGCGTGCTGCCCCGGATCACCGACGGCGCGCTGGTGCTGGAGGATATGGTGAATCCGGAGCTGGTGGATCTGCTGGCCGAGCAGGGAAGGGCCTTCGTCCCCGTGTCCATCGCGCTGGATCGCGGCGCTACCGTCATCACCGGCGCCAACATGGGCGGCAAGTCCGTGGCCATGAAGACCGTGGCGCTGAATGTGCTGCTTTTGCAGGCAGGCTTTCTGGTGTGCGCAAAGTCCGCCGCGATGCCGCTGTTCCACAGCGTGAAGATGCTGTTTGACGATTTGCAGTCCATTCAGTCCGGCTTGTCCGGCTTTGGCTCCGAGATCGTGCAGTTCCAGAAGGCGCTTGCCGAGGTGGAGCAGGGCTACTCCCTGTTCCTGCTGGACGAGTTCGCACGGGGCACGAACCCCGATGAGGGCGCGGTGATCGTGCAGGCGGTCACGAAATATCTCAACGGTGTCAACGCCATCTCTCTGCTGACCACCCACTATGACAAGGTGGCCGAGTGCGCCAACGACCACTATCAGATCATCGGCCTGCGCGACATAGACCCCGAGGAGATCCGCCGTGAGCTGTCCGTCACCAGCGAGGACGGCGTGGCGGTCATTGCCCGCCACATGAACTATGGCCTGTACCGGGTAGAGGGCAAGTCTGACTGCCCCCGGGACGCCCTGAACATCTGCCGCATGCTGTCCTTGAAGCCGGAGATCCTGCGGTTGATCGAGGAGAACTATTAAGGCTTCCGGGCTTGGAAAAAAGCTTCGCAGAATTCGCCGCCCGCCATGGCGGCGAACTATTGGGATCGTTTTTCGCCGCGACATGTGCGTGGCGAAAAACACTTTGCGCGGAGAGAGTGTTCATTCCCACGCACTGCGTGGGAATGAGCGCGGGTCGCAGCGAGAGCCTGCTTGCTCCAAATGGGCGATGCCCATTTGGAGCAAATTTTATCGCTCCGGTTTCCCGAAGCGAAATTTTTCACACAAACCGTTGGAAAGTTGCACAAAAAATTAGTTTGTTATTTGTATCACAAACCCCCTTGACAAGACTTGCAATACCTGTCATAATTGACACTAGTAATATTCCGAATATCAGTCAATAGAGGCGCGAAAGACAGGGTACGGTCCGACAGCGGAGCGGGCGGCCTGGATGGTCGGACGGGAAGGGGTCTTTCGCCGAAAGGAAGCAGTGTGCCCACTCTGCTTTCTTGGCAGCGCCGCGTAAACGGTGTTGCTGTCATGTTGATCTTATCGACATGGAGCGCTATTGGTCAAAATGCTTGACCGACAGCGCTCTTTTTTGTTGGGCATGCGGTCATAAGTCTTATCCGAAAGCTCAGCGGCGTCTTTTTCCGCCATACTGTGCAAAAAGCCTCGGAAATACACAAAGTATTCCCTGCGTTTTTTGCTTTGTCTGGCGAAAAAATACTTGCTGATCTGTTCGGAACACCTTAGACCGCAAGCCCTTTTTTCTTTATCTGAGATACTGAAAAAAGAGAGTTCCCGGCCAGCTGAATGAGGAGTACGAACAAGACGTAAGAAAAGAATCATTTTGAAGGAGGAAACATCTATGGAAAAGATCACTTCTATGCTTCGCCTGCGTATGAGTGCGAAGGACGCCCACTACGGCGGTAATCTGGTGGACGGCGCTCACATGGTGCACCTGTTCGGTGACGTGGCTACCGAGCTGCTGATCGCCTGCGACGGCGACGAGGGCCTGTTCTGTGCCTACGACAACGTGGAGTTTCTGGCTCCCGTGTACGCCGGCGACTACATCGAGGCCTACGGCGAGATCGAGAAGATCGGCAACACCT
>USMI01000037.1 GCA_900555735.1 uncultured Eubacteriales bacterium
GGCGCGGGCAGCGGCAAGACCACGGTGCTGATCCACCGGGTGGCCAACCTGCTGCGCTATGGCCGGGGCAGCGACACCGACGAGATACCTATCCCTATTTCTGAGGACGAGGTGGCCTTTCTGGAAGCGTATGCCGTCCAGCCCACGCCGGAGCAGCGGCCGCTGATGCAGTATCTGTGCGCGGTGGAGCCTGCCCGCCCGTGGGAGGTGCTGGCCATCACCTTCACCAACAAGGCTGCCAACGAGCTGAAGGAGCGTCTGGAGCGTATGCTGGGGGAGGAAGCCCGCGACGTGTGGGCGTCCACCTTCCACTCCGCCTGCGTCCGCATCCTGCGGCGGGACATCGAGCAGATCGGCTACTCCCGGGACTTCACCATCTACGACACCGACGACAGCAAGCGGGTGGTGAAGGACTGCCTGAAGGAGCTGGAGCTGGACGAAAAGACCTTCCCCGTCCGGGAGATCGTGTCGGTCATTTCCCGGGCAAAGGACGAGATGATGCTGCCGGAGGACTTTCGTTCCTATTGGGAAAAGAACAACGATTGGCGGAAAATCAGGATCGCGAAAGTGTATTCCCTTTACACGAAAAAGCTGCGGGATGCCAACGCTCTGGACTTTGACGACATCATTCTGCTGACGGTGCAGCTGCTGCAGAGCCGCCCCGAGGTGCGGGAATACTATCAGCGGAAGTTCCGCTATGTGCTGGTGGACGAGTATCAGGACACCAACCACCTGCAATACCTGCTGACCAGCCTGCTGGCAGGCGGCTACCGCAACATCTGCGTGGTGGGCGACGACGACCAGAGCATCTACCGCTTCCGGGGCGCCAATATCGAGAATATCCTCAGCTTTGAGAAGGAGTACCGCGGTGCGCGGGTGATCCGGCTGGAGCAGAACTACCGCTCCACCCAGAACATTCTGGACGCGGCCAACGCCGTGATCCGCCACAATCAGGGCCGTAAGGGCAAGACACTGTGGACCCGCAACGGCGCGGGGGACAAGGTGCTCATCAAGACCAATTTCAACGAGGGTGACGAGGCCAACTTCGTGGTAGGTCAGGTGATGATGAACTACAACCGCGGGATGAACTGGCGGGATCACGCGGTGCTCTACCGCATGAACGCCCAGTCCAACGCGCTGGAATATGCCTTCAAGCGCAGCGGCGTGCCATATAAGATCATCGGCGGCATGAAGTTCTTCGACCGGGCCGAGATCAAGGACATGCTGGCGTATCTGTGCGTCATCAACAACCCCACCGACGACCTGCGGCTGCGGCGCATCGTCAATGTCCCCTCCCGTAAGATCGGCGCGGCCACCGTGGACAAGGCCCAGCTTCTGGCCATGGCACAGGGCGTGCCGCTGTACGAGATCTTCCGCCACGCCTCCGGCTATCCGGAGCTGAAATCAGCGGCTGTAAAGCTGGAGGGCTTCACGGCACTGATGGAGGAAATGCGGGCCAAAGTGGGGGAGATGCCCCTGCCGGAGTTCTATGAATTCGTCTGCAATCGCAGCGGCTATACCGCCATGCTGACGGAAAAGAACGATATGGAGAGCCGTGGCCGGCTGGAGAACGTGCAGGAATTGACCTCCAGCATCCACGCCTTTCTGGATAACCAGCCGGACGACCCCAGTCTGTCGGGCTTTCTGGACGAGGTGGCGCTGTACACCGATCTGGACAGCACCGAGGAGAGCGACAACTGCGTGGTGATGATGACCATGCACAGCGCCAAGGGTCTGGAATTCCCCGAGGTGTTCGTGGTGGGCATGGAGGACGGATTGTTCCCCGGCAACCGTGCCATGGGCGACGAGGAGGAGATGGAGGAGGAGCGGCGGCTGTGCTATGTGGCCATGACCCGCGCCCGGGAGCATCTCACCATGACCCACGCCAAGCAGCGCATGCTGTTTGGCCGCACCACTCCCGCCATGCCCTCCCGCTTTCTGGAGGAGATCCCGGAGGAGAACAGTCAGTGGATCGGTAAGCCGGAGCCCCGGCAGGAGCGCCACTGGAGCGACGACTATAATGACGATACCGCCTATGGCGGCTTTGGCGGCGGCTATACGGGCCGCAGTACCGTGAGCTATGCCCAGCGTCCCGCAGCGAAAAAGCCTGCCTATGTGGCAGCGGCCGCGGCGAAGAAGGAGAGCGCGCCCCTGATGGAGATCAAGGCGGGCGAGAGCGTGAAGCACACCGCCTTCGGCCACGGGCTGGTGCTGTCGGTGCGGGCCATGGGCGGCGACGCGCTGATCGAGGTGGCCTTCGACACCGTGGGCACCAAAAAGCTGATGCTGAAGGCCGCCATGCGGCATCTGACGAAAGAATAAGCCCATGTAAACCTGAAGTTGCGGGATATTTTCCGTGATGCAACCTGAAGTTGATGGACATTCCGGCGGCAATGGGATAGAATAGGCACATAAAAAGCATTTTGACCCGATGAAAGGAGAAGCGCGATGGGATTTGGAATGGGGATCGGCATGTTCAATATCATGTTCGTTCTGGTGTTCGGCATCGTGATCGTGATGTTTATTGTCACGGCGGTGAAGGGCATCGGCACATGGCATAAAAACAATAACTCGCCCCGCCTGACGGTGGAGGCCACAGTGGCGTCAAAGCGGCAGAATACCGAAGTACACCACCACCCCAACGGCGGAGACGCTACCGGCGCCCACGGTATGCATGCTACCACGACCACCACCTATTATGTGACCTTTCAGGTGGCCAGCGGCGACCGGATGGAGCTGCACGTCAGCGGACGGGAGTACGGTCAGATGGCGGAGGGTGACTTCGGCGATCTGACATTTCAGGGCACCCGCTATCTGGGATTCGAGCGCCGGGGCAGCAAGGCGGCCTATGACCAGCCTGACGACGGCGGCGACCGCCAGCGGGCCTCATGGGACCCGGAGCGGTAAAGAAAACGGCAAAGGGCTGCTTCCTGCGGGAAGCAGCCCTTTTACCATATTGAGAAAGGGGAAAAATAGCATATTGTCAGGAGAGCAGTGCCCGGTCGCTGGAAAACTCGTCGCCGCTGACCTTGGCGAATTGCGCCAGCAGGTCGGTCACGGTCAGGTTTTTCTTCTCCTCGCCGGAGATGTCCAAAATCACCCGGCCCTCATGCAGCATGACGAGGCGGCTGCCATACTGGATGGCGTCCCGCATGTTGTGGGTAATCATCAGCGTGGTAAGCTGTTCCTTTGTGACGATCCGATCCGTCAGCTCCATGACCTTGGCGGCGGTCTTGGGGTCCAGTGCGGCGGTGTGCTCATCCAGAAGCAGCAGCTTGGGGCTTTTCAGCGTGGCCATCAGCAGCGTCAGCGCCTGACGCTGACCGCCGGACAGGGTGCTGACCTCGGAGGAGAGACGGGTCTCAAGTCCCAGCCCCAGATCGCGCAGCATGGTGCGGTAAGTCTCCCGCTCCGCCTTGGTGATGCCCCAGCGCAGGCCTCGCTTCTGGCCGCGCCGTGCCGCCAGCGCCAGATTTTCCTCGATGTGCATGGAGGGAGCCGTGCCCATCATAGGGTCTTGGAATACGCGGCCGATGTAGGCGGCCCGCTTGTATTCCGGCAGATCGGTCACATCAACGCCGTCCAGATATACCTCGCCGGAGTCCACGCTCAGCGTACCGGCGGTGGCGTTCAGCATGGTGGATTTTCCCGCGCCGTTGCCGCCGATGACGGTGACAAATTCACCGTCCCGCAGTGTCAGGCTCAGACCGTCCAGCGCGGTCTTGGCGTTGACGGTGCCGGGGTTGAAGGTCTTATGCAGGTCTTTCAGTTCAAGCATGCTGCTCCACTCCTTCCTTTGCGGCGCGCTGGGGCTTGCGGCGGGTCTTTTTCAGATTCAGATAGGACAGCGTCAGGAAGATCGCCACGATCAGCGCCGTGATGAGCTTCAGGTCGTTGGTGTTCAGACCGATCTGAAGGACGATCTGAAGAACAATATAGTAGACGATAGCGCCCACAGAGACGGCCAGCAGTTTGACGCCGACGCTGCGGGACAGCTTACCGAACATTACCTCGCCGATGATGACGGCGGCCAGACCGATGACGATAGCGCCGCGGCCCATGTTGATGTCGCTGGAGCCCTGATACTGGGCCAGCAGCGCACCGGACAGGGCCACCAGACCGTTGGAGAGCATCAGACCCAGCACGATGTTGGCGTTGGTGTTGATGCCCTGCGCACGGGCCATATGGGGATTGGCACCGGTAGCGCGGAGTGAGTTTCCCTTTTCCGTGCCGAAGAACCAGTATAGCGCGGCCACGATCACGGCGGTCAGCACGATCAGCAGCGGCAGAGGGTTATCCAGCGACAGCGTGCGGACGTACCGCTGGCTCAGCAGCAGGTGGTACTTATCCACGCTGACGGCCTGATTGGCCTTGCCGCCCATGATCCGCAGGTTGATGGAGTACAGCGCCAGCTGGGTCAGGATACCGGCCAGAATGGCGGGGATGCCGCACCGGGTGTGAAAGAGGCCTGTGACCAGACCGGCCAGCATACCGGACACCAGCGCGCACAGCATGGCAAGCCACGGGTTCACGCCCGCCCGGATCAGCATGACGCATACCGCGCCGCCGGTGGCCAGCGAACCGTCCACCGTCAGGTCGGCCACGTCCAGAATACGGAAGGTGATGTAAACGCCGATGGCCATAATGCCCCATGCAAGGCCCTGCGCAATCGCGCCGGGCATCGCGTTCATCAGCGAGGAAAGGAAACTCATAGGTCATGCTCCTTTGATTTCAGAGTGGGGGAGGATGCGGCGTGCATCCTCCCGTGGGAAGGCGGGGATCAGTCCTCAATGGCGGTGTAGCCGGACAGCGGGGTGATGCCCAGCGCTTCACAGATGGCGGGGTTGTACTTGGGGGGTCGCGGTGGTGTATTCGATGGACATGGCGGAGATATCCGCCTCGCCGGTCAGGATCTTGGCGGCCATCTGACCGGTGGTCTTGCCCAGATCGTAGTAGCTGATGGAAAGGGTCGCCACGCCGCAGCCGGAGCAGATGCCCTCCTCGCCGCAGATGGCAGGTACACCGGCGGGGATCAGCACATTGGCGATGGCCTCAGTATTGGCGGCGGCGGTGTTGTCGGTGGGGATGTAGATCACGTCGGCGTAGTCGCAGGCGGCCTGCGCGACGGAGGCCACATCGTTGGTGTCGGTGAAGGCGTATTCCGCGGTCTCGATGCCGGCGTCAGCCAGATGCTTGGCCACCTCTTCGATCTGATAGCGGGAGTTGGGCTCGGCGGAGCAGAACAGCAGGGCTACCTTCTTGGCCTGAGGGAACCACTCGGTGATCATGGCAGCCTGCTTCTCCAGATCAGCCAGATCGGAGGTGCCGGAGATGTTGCCGCCCACGGTACCGTTGAAGTTGTCCATATCCAGCGCCACGCCGTAAGCGGTGATAGAGGTGCCCAGAATGGGGATATCTCTGGTGGCGGAGGCGGCAGCAGTCAGGGCGGGCGTGGCGTTGGTCATGATGAGATCCACGCCGTCGGACACGAAGCCGTTGACGATGGTGGAGCAGTTGACGGAATCGCCGGAGGCGTTCTTCTCAACGATCTTTACCTGACCGGGCAGTGCCTCGTTCAGCGCGTCGATAAAGCCCTGCGTGGCGGCGTCGCTGCCGGTGCTTTCTCCGGCAGGCTCCTGCGTGTCCTGACTGCCGCAGCCGGTCAGACACAGGCTCAGCGCCAGCGCAAGGGCGAGAATGAGAGATGTGATACGTTTGGCTTTCATGGTATGTTCCTCCTGAAAATGTGTTTTTGGTTAAAAAAGACCCGCTGCACGGACTTGTGGTCCATACAGCGGGTTTGATTTAACGCAATGGCTTGAACGGCGCTCAGAGCGTTGGGCAAACAGAATTCCGGTTACGGGCATCACAAATCGCTATTACTTTTTCGGTAAAAAAGTAATAGGTAAAAAATCGATATGCGACGGCGTAACGAATGTTCTGTACCATTTTGCTCCGGCTCCTTTCAAAAGATTGGCGATACTATAACACACGTTTTTCACTTGGTCAACAGCACTTCTGACCGAAAAATACGGCGTCCCATCATCCGGTCAGGTTACAGCATAATTTACAAAAATTGACAGTTTGGCGTGGAAAGAGAAGAAAAATTTCAAGCGGCGGCCGCGGCCCGAGGGCATGAAAAAAGCTCTGTGGTTTCCCACAGAGCTTTTGCTCATGTTATGTTCAGATCGCGCGGGTAACTTTACCGGAACGCAGGCACCGGGTACAAACATACACATGGCGAGGCGTACCATTGATCAAAGCCTTCACGCGCTTGACATTGGGCTTCCAGGGACGATTGGAACGACGATGAGAGTGGGAAACCTTGATACCAAAGGTCACGCCCTTATCGCAGAACTCGCACTTAGCCATCCGTTGCACCTCCTTGCTGTCGTAACATCATGCTTGCCGTTTCACAAGCAGTAGTTATCATACCAGAAGTTGAAACAAAATGCAAGCATTATTTGACAAAAAACTGAAAAAATTTTCGGTGCGGAAAGTTGCGAAACAGGGGCGGATACGGTATAATACTTCTAATATACTTTGATAGAGAAACCATAAGGAGTGCACCATGGAAAAAGTGAGACGTACCCCGGCCAGCGTAAAGAAGCTGGCGGAATACTTTCATATGGAGATCCTCTGCAAGGGCAGAGATTACGATACCTGCGTCATTACCGTGTCGGACGTGTTCCGTCCGTCCCTGCAGCTTGTGGGCTTTTATGATTATTTCGACACCAAGCGTCTGCTGATTCTGGGAAAGAGCGAGATGCGCTTTCTCTCCCGCATGACCGCCGAGGAGCGGACGCGGGTCTTTAACCGCCTGATGAGCTACAGCTTTCCCGCCCTCATCATCTCCCGCAATCTGGAGGTGTTCGACGAGCTGCTGGAGATGGCCCAGAAGCACGGCCGCACGCTGCTGCGCACCGGCAGTGATACGGTGGACGCCACCAGTCATATCATTGACTATCTCAATAACGCGCTGGCGCCTCAGATCACCCGCCACGGCGTGCTGATGAACATTTACGGTCAGGGCGTGCTGATCCTGGGCGACAGCGGCATCGGCAAGAGCGAGACCGCCATCGAGCTTCTCAAGCGCGGCCATCAGCTGGTGGCCGACGACGCGGTGGAGATCAAACGCATTTCCGACAGCCTCCACGGCACGGCGCCGGAGCTGATCCGCCACTATATCGAGATCCGCGGCGTGGGCGTCATCGACGTGAAGCAGCTGTTCGGTATGGGCGCGGTGCAGTTCGAGACGGAGATCGATCTGGTGATCCAGCTGGAACAGTGGCAGGACGGCAAGTTCTATGACCGTCTGGGGCTGGGCGAGGAGCAGTATACGCTGCTGGACGTGTCGCTGCCCATCGTGACCATCCCGGTGCGGCCCGGCCGAAATCTGGCCGGTATCGTGGAGATCGCCACCATGAAGAACCGCCAGACGAAATACGGCTATAACGCGGGCCGCGACTTTGTGACCCAATTTGACAGCAAGCTGGACGCCATGAGCCGGCAGAACGGAAGCAACCTATGAAATATATCGGCATCGACATCGGCGGCACCAATCTGAAGGCCGGTCTGGTGGACGGAGAGGGGCGGCTGCTGGCCACCCGGAAAATGAAGGTGGCAGGCATCGCTGATCCAGCGGCATTGGCATGGACCATCCATGCGCTGGTGCAGGATCTGTGCCGGGACTACGGCTGCGATATAGGAGAGATATTCTCCGTTGGCGTAGGCTGCCCCGGCGCGGTGGAGATCCGGGGCGGCTCCATCCTGTATACCTGCAATCTGCCCCTGCGGAACGTGCCGCTGCGGCGGCTGTTCCACCAGCTCAGCGACCTGCCCCTTTACATAGAGAATGACGCCAACTGCGCGGCACTGGCGGAATACTATGTGGGCGGCGGCCGGGGCAGCAAGCGCTTCATCACCGTCACGCTGGGCACCGGCGTGGGCGGCGGCATCATCCATAACGGCAAAATCTTCCACGGCGCCAACGGTATGGCGGGCGAGGTGGGGCACATGTCCATCGAAATGGACGGCGAGGAGTGTCCCTGCGGCCGCCGCGGCTGCTGGGAGCGGTACGCCTCCGCCAGCGCCCTGAAGCGCCAGACCGCCAAGGCATGGCAGGAGAACCCAAACAGCATCATGGCACAGGTCATCGCCGAGAACGACGGCCATGTGTCCGGCCAGTCGGCCTTTATCGCCGCCCGTCGGGGCTGCCCGGTGGGTCAGGCGGTCTGCGACCGGTACATCCGTTATCTGGCCGCCGGTATCGTGAACATCATCAATATCTTCCAGCCGGATACGCTGGCCATCGGCGGCGGCGTCAGCAACGAGTCGGACGAACAGCTGCTGCTGCCCCTGCGCCGTCAGGTGGCGGCTCACAGCCTGCCCTGCAACTACGACAAAATGACGAAGATCGTCAAGGCGCAGCTGGGCAACGACGCCGGTGTGATCGGCGCGGCGCTGCTGGGGAAGAATAAGCGGATCATCTGAAAACAAGGAGGCGCTGTATGCGTTGGTATGAAGAACTGGACGAAAAGCTGCGGGACTATCTGCCCGACCTACCCGTGTCGGCGGAGGAGCCGCTGTCGAAATACACCTCCTTCCGCATCGGCGGGCCGGCCCGGCGGATGGCCTTTCCCCGGAACGCCGAGCAGCTGGTGCTGCTGCTGAATTTCGCCGGTGAATGCGGCGCGAGGCCCTATGTGCTGGGCAACGGCACCAATGTACTGTTTCCCGACGAGGGTGTGGATCGGCTTGTCATCAGCACCCGTGATATGGCGGACATCCAGCTGCTGGTCGGTGGCCGCGTCAGGGCCGGGGCGGGCGCATCGCTGGCCCGCACGGCGGTTTTTGCCTGCCAGAAGGGACTGGCGGGGCTGGAATTCGCCCACGGCATCCCCGGCAGCGTAGGCGGCGGCGTGTGTATGAACGCAGGTGCTTACGGCGGCGAGCTGGCGCAGGTCATCGAAAGCGTCACGGTGCTGTTCCCCGACGAGGGCGTGAAAACCGTCCCCTGCGCCGATATGGCCTTCGGCTACCGCTGCAGCCTGCTGACGGAGCATCCCGACGCGGTGGTGCTGTCCGCCGTATTTGTCCTGCATCCGGATGACAGCGCCGCCATCCGCAGCCGTATGGACGACCTGATGGCCCGGCGCAAGGCCTCCCAGCCGCTGGAATATCCCAGCGCGGGCAGCACCTTCAAGCGGCCGGAGGGCCACTTCGCGGGCCGCCTGATCGAGGAGGCGGGCTGCAAGGGCCTGACCATCGGCGGCGCGCAGGTGTCGGAAAAGCACGCGGGCTTCGTCATCAACGTGGGCGGCGCAGCCTGCGCCGATGTGCTGGCGCTGATGGCGGAGGTGCAGCGCCGTGTGAAGGAGAACTCCGGTGTGACGCTGGAGCCGGAAGTGCGCATTGTGAAGTAAAGCAGGGGAGAACCTATGGAAATTCTGATCATTACCGGTATGAGCGGCAGCGGCAAGAGCCGCGCCGCCTCCATTCTGGAGGATATCGGCTACTATATCGTGGATAACCTTCCGGCGGAGATGATGGTGAAATTCGCCGACTTTTGCGCCGCGTCACGGGGTCACTATGACCGGGTGGCGCTGGTGTACGATGTCCGGGCGGGTGAGCCGTTCGACCTGCTGATCGCCACGCTGGAGCGGCTGAAGCGCACGGAGGTGGACTGCCGCCTGCTGTTTCTGGACGCGGATACCACCGCTATCATCAACCGCTATAAGGAGACCCGCCGCTCCCATCCGCTGTCGTCGGAGGGCCGGAGCATCGAGCAAGCGGTGATGCTGGAGCGGCAGATGCTTCAGCCGGTGCGGGATCACGCCGACTATGTGCTGGATACCTCTACCTTCTCGGTGGGGAAGCTCCGCAGCGAGCTTCTGAACCTGTTCGGCCGGGAGAAGGATCGGCAGGGCCTGCATGTGGACGTGATGAGCTTCGGCTTCAAGCACGGCCTGCCCATGGAGTCGGATCTGGTGTTCGACGTGCGGTTTCTGCCCAACCCCTACTATGTGCCGGAGCTGAAAAAGGGCACCGGCCTTGACGCGGCGGTGCGGGACTATGTGTTTTCCTTCCCCCAGACAGGGGAATTCATGGAGCGGCTGGAAAAGCTGCTGCTGTACCTGCTGCCCCTTTATAATGAAGAGGGCAAGACGGTACTGGTGCTCTCCGTAGGCTGCACCGGCGGCCACCACCGCAGCGTGGCGGTGGCCCATCAGCTGGCGCAGGATCTGGCGGCGGCTGGCTTTGCCGTGACGGAGAGCCATCGGGATATCTCCCGCTGATGATTGGAAAGAAGTGACGATCCCATGTCTCATTATTTATATCATATCCCGCCGGAGGAAGGCCCCAAGGTGGTGGGCATCGGCGGCGGCACGGGCCTGAGCACGCTGCTGCGGGGCCTGAAGCTCTATACCCGCAATATTACCGCCATCGTCACGGTGGCGGACGACGGCGGCAGCACCGGTATGCTGCGGCAGGATCTGGGTATGGCCGCCCCCGGCGATATCCGCAACTGCCTGCAGTCGCTGGCCAACTGCGAGCCGCTGATGGCCCAGCTGATGGCCTACCGGTTTTCCGACGGCTCGCTGGCGGGCCAGAGCCTTGGCAATCTGCTGCTGGCGGCGCTGAATGACATCATGCCCAGCTTCGATAAGGCGGTGGCCGGTCTCAGCAAGGTGCTGGCCATCACGGGCCGGGTGCTGCCGGTGACCAACGAGAACGTGCAGCTGGAGGCCACCTTCGAGAACGGGGCCACCGTGCTGGGCGAATCCCATATTTTCTATTGTAAGAAGGAGCAGGACTGCCGCATCCGTTCTGTCCGGCTGCTGCCGGAGCACCCCAAGGCGCTGGACGCGGCGGTGGAGGCCCTACATAGCGCCGACATGATCGTGCTGGCGCCGGGCAGCCTCTATACCAGCATCATTCCCAACCTGCTGGTGGACGGCATTGCTGATGCCATCAGGGATAGTAAAGCATTAAAGCTTTACGTCTGCAACGTCATGACGCAGGAGGGCGAGACGGAGGGCTATACTGTCTCCGACCACATACAGGCGCTGTTCAGCCACAGTTATCCGCAGCTGTTTCCGCTGTGCCTGACCAACTCCATGCCCATTCCGGAGTGCATCGCCCGGCGGTACGCGCAGGAGGGTGCGGAGCCCATCTATCACGACACGGAAAAATGCCGCGCACTGGGCGTGGAGCTGATCGAGCGGCCGGTGGCCAGTCTGGAAAACGGGCTGGTGCGGCACAATCCCGGCCATCTGGCCCATGAGCTGATGACCATTTACGAGGAATATACATCTCAGAAAGATCCCACATGAAGGAGGAGGCCCCATGCAGTCGTTTTCCTACAAGGCCAAGGCTGAGCTGTGCCGCACGGCGGTGCAGCGGCTGTGCTGCGCCCGTGCCGAGTGCTACGGTGTGCTGCTGTACTGCAACACCTTCACCATGCAGGAGGTGCGCATCATCACGGAGAATCCGGAGTTTGCCGCGCGGCTGCCCCGTCTGTTCCACCGGGCCTTCAATGTGAAATTTGACCGCCTGCCCACGGAGGAAGCGCCCGGCAGCAAGCTGATCTTCCAGATCACCGATCCTGAGAAGCTGCGCCGCATCATGGATACGCTGGGCTACGATCCCCGCCAGTCGCTGGTGCTGCATGTGAACTTTGCCATGCTGGAGGAGGACTGCTGCCGCATGTCCTTCCTGCGGGGCGCGTTTCTGGCGGGCGGCAGCGTCACCGACCCGGAGAAGCGCTATCATCTGGAACTGTCCACCTCCCATGTGCAGGCCAGCCGCGAGGTGTCGGCCCTTCTGCAGGAGATGGGCTTCCTGCCCCGTAGCGTCATGCGGGGCGGCAGCGCCGTCATCTATTTCAAGCAGTCCGAGCATATCGAGGATCTGCTGACTACGCTGGGCGCGCCGGTGGCCGCCACCGAGATCATGACCGCCAAGGTGGATAAGGAGATCCGCAACGGGGCCAACCGGGCCATGAACTGCGACATGGCCAACGTGAACAAGACGCTGGACGCGGTGGCCACCCAGCAGGAGGCCATCGAAAAGCTGGAAAAGGCCGGACAGCTGGAAAAGCTGCCGGAGAAGATACAGGAGACGGCGCGGCTGCGGATGCAGAACCCGGAGCTGCCGCTGGCCCAGCTGGCGGCGCTGTTCGAACCGCCCATCAGCAAATCCTGTTTGAACCACCGGATACGAAAGATCATGGAGGAGGCACGAAAGCTATGACAAAGATGGAAAGATGCCGGAGAGCGATGGAATATCATGAGAAGGGCCTCAACTGCGGACAGGCGGTGCTGCTGGCCTTTACGGACGTCACCGGCCTGACGGAGCAGCAGAGCATGGCCATTGCCAGCGGTTTCGGCGGCGGTCTGCGCTGCGGCGGCGTGTGCGGCGTGGTCAACGCCGCGGCGGTGGTGCTGGGTACGGCCTATCCCGCCACGCTGGAGAACGGGCCCGAGGGCAAGAAGCGCTCCACCCGGCTGACGCAGGACTTCCAGCGCCGGTTTACGGAGCGCTTCCGCAAGCTGGACTGCCACGATCTGCTGGCGGAGAAGGACATCGAGGGGACGCCCGCCGCACAGGAGCTGGGCGTGACCCAACACTGCCGCTTGCTGGTGGTGTCCGGCGCGGAGCTGCTCAGCGACATGCTCGCTGAGCTGGAGGCACAGTAATGGCGTTTGCCCACCTTCATGTCCATACGGAATACAGCCTTCTGGACGGCGCCTGCCGCATCCGTGACCTGCCGAAGCTGGTCAAGGAGATGGGGCAGACGGCCTGCGCCATCACGGATCACGGTGCCATGTACGGCGCTATCGACTTCTACCGCGCCTGCAAGGCGGAGGGCATCCACCCCGTCATCGGCTGCGAGGGATATGTGGCCCGCCGTACCCGCTTCGACAAGCAGCACGAGTTTGACGCCGAGTCCCGCCATATGGTGCTGCTGTGCAAGAATGAGACCGGCTACCGCAACCTGTCCTACATGCTGTCTCAGGCGTATATTGAGGGCTTCTATATCAAGCCCCGCATCGACCTTGACCTGCTGCGAGAGCACAGCGAGGGCCTGATCGGTCTCAGCGCCTGCCTGGCCGGAGAGATTCCCCGCCGCATCATCAACGGCGACTATGAGGGGGCCAAGGCCTACGCGCTGGAGCTGAGCTCCATTCTGGGAGAGGATAACTTCTATCTGGAATTGCAGGATCACGGCATCGCCGACCAGACCACGGTGAACCGCGCCCTGCTGCGGATGCACAACGAGACCGGCATTCCGCTGGTGTGCACCAACGACGCCCACTACCTCCGGAAGGAGGACGCCGAGAGCCACGATGTGCTCCTGTGCATCCAGACCGGCAAGACCGTGGACGACGAGAACCGCATGCGCTATGAGCCGCGGAATTTCTATCTCCGTTCCACCGAGGAGATGGAGGCGCTGTTCTCCGGCTATCCCGACGCGGTGGAGAATACCCAGCGCATCGCTGACCGCTGCCAGCTGGAGTTCACCTTCGGCAAGTACCATCTGCCGGAATTCAAGCTGCCGCCGGGCTACGATTCGCCCACCTATCTCCGCAAGCTGTGTGACGAGGGCTTTGCCCGGCGCTACGGCGGCACGAAGCCGGAGTACCGCAAGCAGCTGGAATATGAGCTGGCCATGATCGAGAAGATGGGCTTTACCGACTATTTCCTCATCGTGTCCGACTTCGTCAACTATGCCCGGAAGGCGGGCATCCCTGTCGGCCCCGGCCGCGGCAGCGCCGCCGGCTCCATGGTGGCCTACTGCCTGCACATCACCGACATCGACCCCATGCAGTATCAGCTGTATTTCGAGCGTTTCCTGAACCCGGAGCGCGTGTCCATGCCGGATATCGACATGGACTTCGGCGATACCCGCCGGGGCGAGGTGGTGGACTACGTCCGCCGCAAGTACGGCGATGACCATGTGGC
>USMI01000038.1 GCA_900555735.1 uncultured Eubacteriales bacterium
TCAGCAGCGGCGACGACACGCTGCTGGGCTATAATGCCTATGCCACGCTGAAGGAGATAACCTATCTCCACGGCACCTCCTTTGAGGCTGCCAAGCGTGAGCTCGACAGCAGCGGCCTTGCCTACTCCAACGCGGTGCTGCACGGAGATGAATACTACTACGCCCTGAAGCAAATGAACAACGCGGACTGGACGCTTCTTTTTCTGGTGTCGTCGGACTATGTGGCGCAGGATATCGTGCTGCTGGTGGACACCACGAACCGGATGGTCTTTTCCTTTGCCATCATTCTGGTCGTTGCCTGTGTCATTGTAATCACCGTTATCCTGACGGCAAGTCAGAAGCGTAACCTTGCCATCGAGCGGAAAAATAACGACAAGCTTTCCGCCGTCAACCGCGAGCTTGACCAGAAGAACACGGAGCTTTCCGCCGCGGTAAAGCTGGCGGAGTCCGCCACGCGGGAGGCCAAGGCCGCCAATAGCGCCAAGAGCGAATTCCTCACCAACATGTCCCACGACATCCGCACGCCTATGAACGCCATTCTGGGCATTACCCGCCTGATGGAAAGCGAGCAGTCCATGTCGGACAAAATGCGCGATTATATCCGCAAGGCTCACGCCTCCGGCCAGCATATGCTGGCCCTCATCAACGATGTGCTGGACATGAGCAAGATCGAGGCGGGAAAGATCCGCATTGTCAGAGAGCCGGTAAGCCTTGCCGAGCAGGTCGGTCAGATCGACAGCATCATCCGTCCCCGTGCGGCGGAAAAGGCGCAGAACTTCATGATCCGCACCCATGATGTGGCGCACGAATTTCTCGTTGGCGACAGCATGCGTCTGGGGCAGATACTGGTCAATCTGCTGTCCAACGCGGTAAAATATACGCCCTATGGCGGCACGATCCGCCTTGACATCGCCGAGCTTCCCTGCGCCATCCCCGGTCAGGCCGCCATCAGCATCGTTGTCACCGACAACGGCTGCGGCATGACACCGGAATTTCTGACCCACATTTTCGACCCCTTCACCCGCGCGGAAAGCTCCACCACCAACAAGGTACAGGGCACCGGTCTGGGCATGGCCATCACGAAAAACATCGTTGACCTGATGGGCGGGCAGATCACCGTGGAAAGCGAACCGAACAGGGGCAGCCGGTTCGAGGTCACCCTCTCCCTGCCCATTGACCGCAGCACCACATGCCATGTGGACGCTTCCGGCATCCTCCTAATCACGGACGATCCCCTGCTGGCGGACAATCTGCGGGTCATGACCCGCGCGTCCGGGTCTGACGTATTCGTGTGCAGAGATGTGCATGAGGCGGCGCAGGTACTGAAGCAGCAGAAGGCGGACGTCGTTCTGCTGTCCGGCTGCTCCGGCAGCGAAGAGCTGCCCGCTCTCGCGGATACCCTGCGGAGCGCGGCGGAACGGAAGCTTCTGATCCTCTGCACGGATCATGTGCAGGCGTCCCACGGCTTTCGGCCTGACGGCGCAGACGGCATGCTGGCAAGGCCGTTTTTCCTGTCCCAGCTGGCGGACGCCATTGACCAACTGCGCAACACCCGTGTTGCCCGCGAGAGCGGAAACGTCTCCGTCCTCAACGGCATGCGCTTCCTGTGCGCTGAGGACAACAGCCTGAACGCGGAGATTCTGACCGCGTTAATGGCGCTGTACGGCGCCGCGTGCGACATCTATCCCGACGGCGCGCAGCTGGTGGAGGCCTTCGCCAATGTCCGCAGCGGCGACTATCAGGCGATCCTGATGGACGTGCAGATGCCGGTCACGAACGGGCTGGAGGCCGCCCGTGCCATACGGCGCGGCAATAATCCGCTGGGACGGACCATCCCCATCATCGCCATGACGGCAAACGCCTTCGTGGAGGATGTGCAGGACTGCCTTGACGCGGGCATGAACGCTCACATTTCCAAGCCCATCGACATCAGCGCTCTGGAAACGATCCTGCTGGAGACGGTACACGCGCCGGATCAAGCATAACCCCCTGCTCGGCACACAGGTGCGCCTGTGCGCCGGGCAGAGTACGGCTGGGCCGCAATAATCCGCCCCGTATCGCAGACTCTGTAGCGCAGGCTCTGTCTTGAAAAACGAATTTCCGCGTGCTATAATACGTTGATCTCCGACGGATGCCTGTCCGTCATCTGCCGCTCACGCGGCTTTTTCAAAGCGCAGCGGTTAGCATATTCTAACCATCGGAAACCAAAATCGTTTTTCAAAACAGGAGGCTTTCCTATGAAAATTTTAGTATTCGGCGCAGGCGTGCTGGGCTGTAATCTTGCGAGAAATCTGTTCCGTGCCGGAAAGGACGACCCTTACTGCTGCGGCCACGCCGTTCGATGGCTAACCCTTCCGGTCCTTCTTCCAAATAAATGCGTTCCCAGCGCTCTATAATTTTATGGTCGTTAATTCCAAATTCCTGCATCGCTGCATAGATACTCAGATGTTCTTTTTTCATGGTTTCTACAACCATTCTCTTGAACTCCGGCGTATATCGTTTGTTTGGTACTCCTTTTGGCATAGCAAAACACCCCACTTGTTAGATAGTATATCATACTGTCTAACAAATGGGGTGCAGTTCACTGTGGCTCGAGACGGGAATTTTGTTATAAATCGTGGAAGCAGAAAATGTTTCAGCCCCAGAACTGCTGGGCCAGCTCATGGGCCAGGCCCTCCACCACATCGGGCGCGTAGGGCATAGCCAGTCCGGCGTCCGCCAGCGTCTGGGCATAGGGCTTGCTGCCGCCGGATGCGCACAGGGCGTGGTACTTGGTCCAGCCCTCCGCCGGGTCGGCGTCATAGGCGGCCTTCAGCTGCTGGGCGCAGACGATGGCCAGCGCGTAACTGACCACATAGCGGGGGAACATATAAAGGGCCATGTTGGTGAACAGATCGCAGCCGGAGAGCACCTGCTGATGCCACAGCTCGTTGTTCTGGGCCCGGCCGAAGGACTTCTCGACCCGGTCGAACTCCGCCGCCCACTCCTCCAGCGACGCATCCGGATGCTCATACAGCCACGTCTCGAAGGTGTGGATGGAGCAGAAGGCGCACAGCTCCTTGATGAAGTCATAGCGATGCTCCGTCAGGAACTGGGCGGCATGGTCACCGAAAAAATCCGGCGCATAGGGCTGGCTCAGCAGCTCCATGGTCTTGGAATGGACCTCCGCCAGATCGGGGCTCAGCCCCGCATAGTCCGTTACCGGCTGGCTGCGGATGGACAGATATCCCTGAAGCCCGTGGCCCAGCTCGTGGGTGTATACGGTGATGTCATCGGCGGTGCCGTCGCAGTTGGCAAAGACGAAGGGCATCCGGTAGGGCGCGCCCAGCATATCGCAGAAGCCCATACCGGAAATTTTATTGGGAGAGCCTGTCACGTCCAGCAGGTCGTGACGGACCATCTCGTCGAAAAATTCCCCGGCCTCGGGGCTGAGCGCGTGGTACATCCGGTAGGCTGCCTTGGACAGCTCCTCCGCCGCCACCGGCACGGCGTTGCCCTCCGGGAACACCAGCGCCCGGTCATAGGGTCTCAGCACATCCACACCCAGACGCCGGCGCTGCTCCTCCTGCAGCCGCAGGTACAGCGGGGTAATGTGGGTCTGCACCTGACGGCAGAACTCGTCCAGTTCCGTCCGGCCATAGCCCAGACGCTGCATGCAGAGATCGCCGTAGTCGGCAAAATTGTCAAAGCCGTTTTCACGGGCCAGCTGATTCCGGGTATGGACCAGCTCCCGCAGGAGCTTTTCCATGGTTTCGGCATTTTCCAGCACCGTCTGCTGCTGGGCATCGTAGGCGGCCCGGCGGCGTTCCCGGTCCGGGCTGGCCATGGCGGCGCGCAGCTGACCACCGCTGAGGGTCTCGCCCTGCACCGGATATCTGGTGGAAGCCGCCAGCTGCTGGTATTGGGCGGTAAGCTGGGAGATGCGGGCCTGCTGCTCCTTTCCGCCGGTATGGAGCCGGTGATCCAGCGTCAGCAGGCGGCGCAGCTGCGGCCCGAAGGCCTCGTCCACCGCCGCGGCATAGGGGCTTTCCGCAATGGCCACAGACAGGGACTGGCTGTCCAGCGTCTCCAGCCGGGGGAGGGTCTCCTGAAGCTCCGTCTGGTAAAATTCGTCAGTCACGTCGTGGAACGCGCGTATGGTCGCGATGCTCTGCCACAGGGCCACCTCCTGCTGGAGGGCGTCCCGCTCCCGAACCACGTTCAGCAGCTCCTCCGGACAGGCGGCAGCTCTGGCCCGGCGGGTCAGCTGGTCATACCGTGCCTGAAGGGCATCCACATCCGGACTGGTATAGGGAATATCGGAAAACTTCCAATTCTCGTTCATCAAATTTCTCCTTCGTGTTGATGGCTTTCCTCTGTTTGCAGACGCTTATACTTTACCATTGATTGACAAGGGCAAAAAGCGCCGGAAAGACACGCTGTCAGGCGTGTTTTCCCTTGTTAATCAATGGTACATCAACACACCATAAAAAGCAAGGGCTATTCTCCGGCCAGCAACTGATGAAACGGCAGAACGCCTTTACTCCCAGCGGAAGAAGCGGACAGCGAGAACGGCGCAGAGAGCGGTAAGCCCCAGCATCACGCAGGTCGGCAGCCAAACATTTCCCGTGCTGATTCCCAGAAAGGTGTTTTTCATCATTGCGATGCCCTGTGTCAGCGGAAATACGCTGACGATCTTCCGCATTGCCGACGGCATGACCTCGATGGGCAGCGTCGTGCCGGAAAAGATCAGCATGGGGAAATAGAGGATCGACGCAATGACGCTGGCCTGCTTGGTGTCCTTCGCCACGCCGCCCACCAGCATGCCGACGGACAGGGTCGAGAGCATGGTAAGCGCCCAACTGCCGAGGAATCCCAGCAGCGAGCCGCGCAGCCGCACGCCCCACAAAAGCGACGCCGCGGACAATGTTATCAGTGACACGATACAGTAGACGATATACATGGACAGCTCGACGCCCAGAACGAATACCGGGCGGATTGGCGTCACGCGGAAGCGCTTGAGGCTCTTTAGCTCCCGCAGGCCGGATACCGCCTGCGGCAAGCCCATCAGGCCGCCGACGCAAATGGCGATCGCACAGGCCGCACCGAAGGTCCGCTCCAGAAATGTATAATCTGCGCCGTCATAGGCAGGCTTTGTGCCGTAGATGATGCCGAGGATAAGGAAGATCACCAGCGGCATGATGACGGCGAAGATGGGCATGTTCATGTCCCGCAGGCTCAGCTTCAGCTCCGTTTTCAGGAAAGTAAAAAAGCGTTTCATGCATCCACCTCCTCATCCGCCAGCTGCAAATAGGCGTCCTCGAAGCGTTCGCAGCCGCATTGGGCCTTTGCCTGCGCCACAGTGCCGCGGAAAACGGAAATGCCCCTTTTCAGAATGCATATCTCGTCGCACAGTGTCTCCACTTCATCCATAAAGTGAGAAGTCAGGAAGATCGTAAGGCCCTGTTCTTTCAAGCCCTCCAGCGTTTTCCACACGCTGCGTCGGGCTTTGGCGTCAAGGCCGGTGGTCAGCTCGTCAAGGAACACCAGCTCCGGCTGAGGGATCAGCGCCAGCACGATAAAAAGCCGCTGGCGTTCGCCGCCGGAAAGGCTCTTGACTGCTGTATTCTCCTTATCACCGATACCGAACTGCCTGCACAACTCCCGCCAGTCAGCCGGATTTTGGTACAAACTCGCGGTTTCCTCGCAAAGCTCGGAAACCTTGATCTCTCTATGGTAGTCGCCCTCCTGAAACTGCACGCCGATACGCTGAAAAAGTGTGCGGCGGTGCTTTCTCGGGTCTTGGCCCAGCAGGCGGATCGCTCCGCTGTCGGCCTGTTTTGTGCCCAGCATCCATTCGATGGTGGTGCTTTTTCCCGCGCCGTTGGCGCCCAGCAATCCGAACACCGTACCGCTTGGCACCGAGAGGTCCAGATGATCCACCACGGTTTTGCCGTGATAGGCTTTGGTCAGCCCTTCGACAAAAATGGCCTCACTCATTTCTTGATCCTCCTGACGGCCCGCAGCTCAATATACCCGCGCTGACCGCGGGGCTCCAGCTGGATGCGGGGATTCCCGTCGTCCCAGCGGTAGCCGATGACGGACGGGTCATAGCCGTTCATGGCCGTCTGCGCGGTGCGGATGGCTTCGCAGTAATCCTCCTCCCGGAAGGGCTGGCCCTGAAACATCAGGTATTCGGCTTCGGGCAGGCGGATGGTATCAAAGCTCTCGGGAATGATGCCCATGTAGTCGGTCTCCACCTCCACGCCCTGTACATAGGTGGAGGTATCGGGCTTCCTGTACGCAGGCGGCAGCCACATGGCGACCGGCTCTCCGCAGAGGGACCTCATGCTCATGAGGATGCCCCATACATCGCAGCTTACCTCCTCGCAGTAGGGAAAATAGTCCTCCGCCCGCCGGCCACGCTTGATGATACACAGGCGTTCCGGCTTGCGGACGACCTGAATAAAAATCGGTTGAATGTTGGACACGTCGATGTTCTCCTTTCTCAGTTCACGGTATTTCGCGCCGTAAGGAATGAAAAACGCGACCGGCACCGGATGCTTCATATAGTCGCTGGGATTCAGCCCGAACTCCCGGTAGAAAGCCCGCGTGAAGGTATCCGCATTGGTAAAGCCCGCATCGTAGGCCGCGTCAATGACCTTGACATTCCCCGCTTGCAGCTGTCTGGCCGCTTGCGTGAGCCGGTATTTCCGGATGTACTCCGTGGGCGTCAGCCCCAGACAGTCCCGGAACAGCCGGTAGGCATACCACGGAGAAAACAGCGATGCACGGGCCAGATCGGACAGGCTGATCTCTCCCGTCCGGTTCTTTTCAATGTAGTCCTGCATCCGCTGGACGGCCAATATCTGTTCTTTCATGCGCATTTCAACTCCTTACGGGAACATTCTACCGTATCGGGCGGTATTTCTCTCGACATTCCTTGCTATTTTATCACAGTATGCCGTCGGCTTCTTGATCCAGTATATCATACTGTCCGGCAAATCGCGCGAATTTCATCAGGGCTTTGCCTTTTCCCTGCCGGTTCTGATAAAATAATGGAAAAATTTACACTCCGGTGTGATATCTCCCGCGAAAAGGGTAGTTGATGTATATAGGCGGAAAGGAGGATGCACAGCCCGATGGATGACAGACAGATCATACGCCTGTTTTTTGAGCGCTCGGAACAGGCTATCACGGAATTGTCCCGGAAGTACGGCGACCTGTGCTTCAAGGTCGCGGACAATATTCTGAACGACCCTCAGGACGCGGAGGAATGTGTGAACGACGCCTATCTCGGCGCATGGAACAGTATTCCGCCCCAATCCCCCGACCCGCTGCGCGCCTATCTCTGCCGCATCGTCCGCAACCATTCCTTGAAGAAGCTCCGGGCTAATTCCGCGTTGAAGCGGGGCAGCCGGTTCGAGGTCTCCCTGTCTGAATTGGAGGCATGTATCCCGGACAACTCTCTGGATGAGCAGCTTGCCGTAAGCGAGCTGTCCGCGCAGATCAATACGTTCCTTTCTGCCCTGAGCCGGGACGACCGGATCATGTTCGTCAGGCGCTACTGGTTTGCGGATCCCCTGTCAGAGATCGCGGACACATTCGGCATTACCGAGCATAATGCATCTGTTCGTCTCAGCAGGCTCCGCAGGAAGCTACATCAATATCTGAAGGAGGTATCTCTATGATGGATCACAAAACCGATAAGCTGGTTTCCGCCATCGGAGACATAGATACAGCGTATCTGGAAGAGGCCCTTGACTATGGCCGCACAAAAGCAGGCCGGAAGAAAAACACTCACTTTCCCAAATTATCCGCTGCGTGTGCGGCGGTGCTGGCGCTATTGTGCCTGTCTGTGACCGCCTTTGCCATCAGCAGGCTCCCGCTGTCCTGGCGCGATATCTTTTCCCCCAGCCAGACCGTCATCGGAGACGAAGACGAGGTTCCGGTGGTCTCCCAACAGCAGCAGCCGGAGCAGCAGACCGTGCCTACGGAGGAAATGCAGATCAAGATAGAAAAGGTGATCTCTGACGAGCGAACCCTATATCTTCTCTATTCCGTGAAGGCCAACGAGGGGGCGGTTCTGGATCAGAAGGGTAACTTTTCCGGCTTTGAGCTCTATTTTCCCGGTAAGATGATGTCCGGCGCTTATGTGTCGTATTTTCTGGAGCGGAAGGAGGGCGTACCAGAAAACGAATTGGAGGGTGTCGTACACGCCGACTGGCAGCCGGGCGACAGCGCCAACGGCCTTGTGATAGATATCTCCAACTGGCAGGAAAAAAGATGGTTTGACGATGTGACGATAGACTTCGATGTGGAGGAAATGGTGGAAAACGCCGGAGAGAACGCCAAGCTGCCCCAGTGTCTGGAGCGCTTCCGCAATGGAACATCGCGGTATCGGTGGCAGCCAGGCAACGCGGATATACAGCTGCCCTGCAACGCATCCATCTGCAACGCCGGTTGGGAGGATGGTAAACTCCAGCTGGTCATGAAAGGGCCGGTAAACTCGGACGAATGGTCAGCAGATTGGGGAAATTACTGGTACTTCCTCGACACACGGACAAATACGGTCATCTATCCGGACTCTGGCGTTCATTTCAGCCAGCCCTCTGAATTTGATCCCGATGCGACGGATACCGACTGGCGGTATTTCTGGAGAACCGTACCCGTTGACAAGGAGGCGCTGCCCTACCTTGAGCTGCACTGGGGCGGAAAGTATATCTTTACCACTGTGCTTCCGGGGCACTGGAAGGTCACGCTGGACGAAACACCCGTCACTGTGCAGAGCGAGGTGCTGGCAGAGAATGTTCCCCTGTCCTATGCAGGTGAGACGATCCTCGCGAAAAAGATCGAGTGCTCCAAGCTGTCTATGGCGGTGTATTTCGACGGCTTTGTGGATTCCACCGCCGATACCTGGAGATTCGAGATATTTGACGCAAACGGCGATCTTATTCCCAGCAATTGGGGTTATATTGCAGCGCAGAACGAGGACAGCTGCATGTTCCTGACAGAGTTCGACGAGCCTATCGAGCCGGAGACCGTCTGCAAGCTGACATATAACGGCAAGACCGTGTTTGAGAGATAGAAAAAGAGGGTGCATCATGCATCCTCTTTTTCTTATGGCCTCTTGCGGATTCAGCTGTTCCGTTCCGTAGAGATCTTGATGACCACGGCGGTCTTATCGCCGTTGTTCCAGATCGAATGAGGCTTCATCCCCTCCACAAAGACAGACTGGTTTTTTCCTACGATCATTTCCGTATCACCGGAAACGATCCTGACCTCGCCATCCACAACGATAAAAATATGATCGTCGCTATGGGTGTGGTTGTTTTCCGGGCCTCCGCCGCCCTTCTCGATATAAGCAATGGTGCCCCAATGGATCTTCCCCATGTCGTCAAACAGCTTCTTTGCCAAAAAGCCGGCATGTCCTTCCGGCGTAATAAATGCTGCCTTCAAGGCTTCTTACTCCTTCTGAAAGGCTGCGTTACGCCTGCCGCGCCTGCGCTGCGACCTGCTCAAGCAGGATCTTCTCCGCATAGCCGCAGGCCCGCCGGACGGAGCCCTCCTCGAAGGGGTTGGCCAGATCTGCATAGCGCAGCGTTTCCAGATAGCTGCGGCTGCCGCCGGTCTTGCAGAGCTTGAGATAGTCCTCCCACGCGGTCTGTTTGTTCTCGGCATACTTCTTCTTGAACTCCATCGCGCCCATGGTGGTGAGCGTATAGTTGATGTAGTAGAAGGGATAGAGGTAGATGTGCAGCTTGTGATACCAGTAGCCGCCGCGCTCCATGAAGGCGTCGTTTTCGTAGCGGCGCCACGGCATATACTTCTCCTCCAGCAGATGCCACTGATACGTCCGCTCCTTGGGCGTCAGCTCGGGGTTGGCGTAGCAGATGTGCTGGAACTCGTCCACCGCCACGCCGAAGGGCACAAAGGTCAGCGCCTCCTGCAAATGCGCGAAGCGGAACTTGTCCGCCTGATCGCCGAAGAACCACTCGGCATAGGGATAGGCGAACTGCTCCATGGCCATGGAATGGATCTCCGCGATGTCGGTGGACTCGCTGTAATAGTCGGAGATCGGCTGGCTGCGCATGGCCATATAGCCCGCGAAAGCGTGACCCAACTCATGGGTCAGCACCTGCATATCAAAGATGGTGTGGTTGAAGCAGGAAAACACAAAGGGCGCTTTCAGGCTGGGCAGGCTGGTCATATAGCCCGTGGAGGCCTTGCCCGGCTTGTTCTGCAGATCCATCAGCTCGTGGTCGATCATGAAATCGATAAATTCGCCGGTCTCCGGGCTGATCTCGTGGTACATCTTCTGCGCGGCCCTGACCATGAAGGCGTCGTCGCCCGCAGGCTCGGCGTTGCCGTCCGGAAACACCATCTTTTCATCGTGCCACATGACATGGTCGATGCCGAGACGCTTGGCCTGCGCGTCGTAAAGCTTCTGGCACAGCGGCACAAGGACGGTGCGCACCTGCTCACGGAAGGCCGCGACCTCCTTTTCACCGTAGTCCGTGCGGCCCTGCTCCAGATACCCGACGGGGATATAGTTCTCATAGCCGAGATTCCTGCCCATCTGGTTGCGGATACGGATCAGCTCGCTCCAGATCTCCTCCAGCCGCGTCTCATTATCCTCATAGAACTTTCCATACGCCTTGACGGCGGCGGCACGCATCGCGCGGTCAGGGTGCTCGAAATACTTCTGCACACCGTAAAGATTCAGGGTCTTGCCGTCGAACGGGATCTCGGCCGTTGCCATGATCTTCTGATACTCGTTGGTCAGGCGGCTTTCCTGCTGGCGCAGCGGAATGTTGGCCTCGCAGAACATCTTCTTCTGCCGCTCCATGGAGACAAAATACTGCTTGCCGAACTCCCGCTCGATATCCGGGCGGAAGGGACTGGAAGCAATGGCCTCATTGAGCGCCACCTCATCGCCGCTGAGCGTGGGCAGCGTGTCCTGCAGATAATGGATCTCCGCTTCATAAAACTCGTCCCGTGTGTCCAGCGTGTGGCGGATGTGTGCGATGGAATACTGCGTGAACAGCTCGCAATTCGCGCGGTCGACCTCAAAAATCAACTGGCGCAGCGCTTCGTAGCTCTCCGCGTGTTCGACCGCGGCTTTCCATGCAACCAGTTTTGCGCGGCGTGTCTCCAGATCGGGGCGCTTGTACTCCAGTGTTGAAAACTTAAAATCTTCCATAGTGCTTCATTTCCTCCTTGCATATATTTTTATCATGACTTTCCCTCTGCATTGGTTTTCACGAACAGCAGCATGGCCTGAAACTCGGTAGACAGCATTTCGCCGAGCTTTCTTTCCGAAAACTGGCACATTCGGGTCGCACACAAAGCGCCGATTCCGAACGTATAGATCCATACATTTTCAAAAAGCAGCTTTGCTTCCGCATCGGTCATGTGGTGTTCTTCTTGGATCGACCGGATACAGGTCTCTGCCGTAGGGTCAAGTTCACCGAATACGTCGTCAAAGCTGACGGCGTTTCGATTCTCCTGCATAAAAAGAAGCTGATACAGCTTCGGCTCTCTTACGCCGAATAAGACCATCTGCATGCCCACCTGCTTGAACAGCGGCATATCGGGCAGTCTCTGCTCCGCATAGCTCTCGAACCGGCGCATGGCGGCGGCACGCACCTCGTCCTGCACCTCTTTCATGCTGTTGAATGCCGTGAAAATAGGGCGGGCAGAGCTGCCAAGCGCGTCGCCCAGCTCTTTTGCGGTCAGCGCCTCAACGCCCCTCCGGGAGACGACTCCCAGCGCGGCCTGCACGATCTCATCTTTTGTGAATTTCGGTTTCGGCGGCATATGAACGCTCCTTATTATATGAAAACATTCGTTTTGAAATGTACGTTCTGCATTGAACGTTTTAATTTTAGCAGCACTCCACGCAGATGTCAATAGCCATCATGCGGTCTTGCCGCACAAAAGTGACAGCGCAGCTTCCGGGTGTTTGCCCGGAAGCTGCGCTGTTTGTTGTCCCTTAAGACATGATGGGGCCGTTATCTTGCGCGTTTTCTCTTATAGAGGACGGTGCCGGTCAGGGTAACAGTGCTGGCCAGCAGCAGGGCGCTCCACAGCGGGAGATTGCTGCTGTCGCCGGTGTTGCCGGACTTCACGTCCTTACCGGCAGTGCCGCCGGTGGAACCGCCAGTGGAGCCATCGGTGGTGTTGTCGGTGGATGCGGTGCCGAATACGACGGTGTTGTTCTTCACGGTCCAGGAGAGAATCTTGTTGCCCTCGTAATAGTTCTGCTGGGTAAAGCCGCGGCCATCCTGACCGGAGAGGGCCTTGAGGATCTCGTCAATGGCCGCATTGAGGCTGGAGGCGGTGATGTTGCTGTTGAGCTGAGCCGCAAATGCCTCGCTCTTCAGCTCCGCCGCCGTCTTGCTCACCACGTTGATCTCGGTGGCGTTGGTGGTGATGGTGCCGACGGCCTTGGCGGGAGCGATAACAGTGTCGCCCTGCTTGAGGAGCGCGTCGGTATTGAAGTAGCTGTTGTACTGGACAGAGATACCGGCAGAGCGGCCGTTGAGGATACCCACGTCGCCGGTCACCTGCCGGGAGACCACATCACCGGCGGAGTAGCAGTTGAGATGGATGCCGCCGCCCTGACCGGCCAGACCGCCCAGATAGACCTTGCTGGGGTTGGTGGAGAAACCGGTGACATCGCCGAGGGTATAGCAGTTGACGGTGGTCACACGGTTATCCATGCCGTAGAGCGCGCCGGCGTAGACATTGTTGGTGTCGGTGACGCCGGAGACATCCACGTCCGTCCAGCAGTTGGTGACAGCGCCGCGCAGAACGCTGGCGGCCAGACCGCCGACGCGGCAGAAGCTCTCGGTGGTGGTGGAGTCGATGACGCCGGTGACGGAGCAGTTGTCGTTGTAGATGCCGTTCTGGCCGCTGCCCACAAGGCCGCCGGCGAAGGTCTCATAGCGGGTGACCACATGCACGTCGATATCGCGCAGGTGGATGTTCTTCAGGCGGACGACCCGATCGTTCCCGGTGGGCAGGTCGTTGGTGCTGAGAGAGCCGGAGGTAAGGCCGAAGAGACCGGTGGTCATGCAGTCGGCGGGAGCCTTGGCGGAGCCGATGGTCATACCGGTGATGGTGTGGTCGCCGCCGTCATAGCTGCCGCGGAAGTGATAGGCGCAGATGAGGGTCTTCTTGCCGTTGACCTCGCCGTTGAGGGACCAGCCGATGGGCAGCCAGTCGCCGCCGGTGAGCTTGATGTCGGCGGTCTGCTTGAAGCAGACGCCCTTCCAGTCCACGTCCGCGTTGATGGACTCGGCAAGGTAGCGCAGCTGGGCTTCGTTCGCGATGCGGTAAGGGTCTTTCTCGGTGCCGGAGCCGCCTGCGAAGCGGGAGGGATCGGCCTGCTCATAGTGGGAGAAGTCGCCGTAGATGGCCTTATACTTGGCCTTGGCAAGAGCGGCTTCGTAGGCCTCGCCGGAGCTTTCGCCGGAAAGGACCTCGGTCTTGGTGACGGCGTTGTTCTTCACGGTGATCTTCACCGCGGTGGTCTTGCCGTCATCGCGGCCGTACCAGATGCCGTCCTGCATGGTCTGTTCGGGCTTTTCCACCTTTTCGCAGTCAGGCTGAACGTAGGTGACGGTGGCCGACTGAGCCCCGAAGGTAACGAGGTTCTTTCCGGCGTCATAGGTCCACGTCTTCAGCGCGGTGGAATCAACGCTGCGCCATGATGGAGGTATCAACAAAGTTCAATGTACTGAACGAGGAACTGTCACTCCAATATGACCGGAATCCGATTGAAACAATAAAAACAAGGATCAAGTCCGTGAACAGCATCGTTGAAAAGCTCCGGCGTCAAAATTACCCTCTTAATTTGACCAATATCGAGGAAAAGTTGGCCATCCTGCGGGATGCCGACGCCATCTTCCGCGAGGAGATGAAGCTGGCGGG
>USMI01000039.1 GCA_900555735.1 uncultured Eubacteriales bacterium
TGTAGGGAAATCGCAGCTTTGTGACCTCGATAGGGAAGGCTTCGATCTCCGATGCCCACACCGGCGTAATGCCGCTGCGGATGGCAGCCAAAGGAAACCCGCCGATGCCATCAAATAGGCTCCCCATCGTCAGCACACACTCACTATTCATTTTACCGCCGCCACCACCGTGCGGGTCATATTCACCGCACTTTGGGCGGTATACACGGCAGACATGATGTTGGCTTTTGTGGTGGTGTCCAAGCCAAATGCCCCTGCGATACGGGGGATCTCTCCGGCCGAGAGCATCAAGCCAAGCCCCAGCAGGGCATGATCCTTGAATACCATCAACCCTGCCACAAGGATGGTCGCCTGCAAAAATGCCGTCAGGCATAGGCCGATGACCTGCTTGCACCACTGGATGAAGCCGTCCCCATAGCCTCGCGGTACGCTGAACATATACAGGCTCCCCACGGCGATTTGGATGAGCAGGATGCCGCCGCGCTTGAGATTAGCGAAGAACACCTTGATGACCGCGTAGGCCATAAGTGCAAGGCAGAAGATAACCATCAGTCCGCTGGTCACCGGCCCGAAGCCCCGCAGTGCGATAGACGCGCCTGCCGTCAGGCTCTCCACGGCGTCAAAGTCTACCAGTGCTTCCTTTGCCACATCTCCTATGCTGCGTGCGCCATAGCCGGTGATGCCTGCGGTCAGATCCGCCTGCAGCGACACCGCCAGCGCGTACAGCTTCACCGGCACCTGGGTAAAAAGGGAGACGGCCAGAAAGCCTTTCATGGCGTTCAAAGCCGTCTCTTTTACATTGCCCCGTCCTGTGGAGTATTCCACGCCGGTCTCGAAGCAGGACACCACCAGCCCTATGGCGTACAGCGCCCAGCCCAAATAGGAGAAGAACAGCACCACGCTCTGCACCCAGCTCATGTCAAAAAGCTCTGCGCCCATGCTGCCCATCTCCGCGAAAAAGTTGCCGAGAAAGCCCACGATCTGACCGTAGAACCAGTCCACGATCTGGCCCAGAACCGTTTCGGCTACAAAATCCCAGATAAATATTTTACTTCACCTCCCGCAACTAAAAAAGCACCCTGCCGCAGCAGAGTGCTTTCCAGTGGATATTTAATTGTTATGTTCTCCCTTGATGCCGAAAATATGGTACATATAGTTGGTTCTGGCATCGGCAATATGGTAAATCAATACAGATTCCTCCACAATGCGGTAGATACAGACATACTTCCCAATGAATAATGCCCGAAAGCCATACCGTCCCAGCAGTTGGGTCTCTTTTAAAACGCCTAACTGGGGAAAGGTTTCCAGCTTCCTTACCGAAGACAATATCATTTTGGCAAATTTTTCCGCAGATTGCGTACCGACTGTGTTTTTATGATACAGCAGCAAATCCCTGTATTCCAGTTTCGCTTCATACAGCCATTCAATCCGCATCCAAGACCTCCTGCGTCAGGCGCTCCATATCGTCCATAGAGGAGGTTTTTGCTCCCGCCAATCGGGATTGTTCCCGCTGCAGCAGCATATACAGAAGGTCAAGCTCTTTCTCCCGCTTCTCCCAGAGATCCATCGGGACAAAAACCATCTCGCCGTCGCCGTTCCGTGTCAAATAGATAGGCTCCTGTTTTTCCTTCGCCAGCCGAACCATTTCGTCATACCCGTTGCGCAGGGAAGTTGCCGAACGAATCATCATTTTACTCAGCTCCTCTCATTACTTAATTATGCCTTTATTATAAACGAATTATTCCCGTGCGTCAAGAGAAGCTGTCAAACCTTGTGTTTCGCACTTTCTTCTTCATATCGTCTGTTCCCACGCTTGGTCGGCAGACTGGTCCATATCCTGAAACACCTCCAGATAATCCGACACCGCATCGGAGAGTTTCTCGTAGTCCTGCCGGGTGGGATGATACACATACCAGTCCACCTTCCCGGAGTTATCCCAGATGTGCGGCTCCACGCCGTTTCGAAAGTTTTGATTGGCGGTCATCTTCAGCCCCAGCAGGTCTGAGAAGCGAAGGCGCAGGGTGTCCACCTGTCCCTCGCTGCGGTTGAGGATCGTGATCTGCAGGGCATTGTACTGACTGCCGATCATGCCTGTGACGAATTGGATCTTTGCCCGGTTCATCTCACCCAGACGCACATAGCAGGCTCTGTCCACATAGGTGGCATCGGGATAGTAGCTCCCAACGATTTTCCGAAGCTCCTGTTCGTAGAAGGTTATCACCTCACACCCCTACAATGTCCCACACATACAGCGGCGCGGTGAGGGTGAATACCAGACAGGCGAACAGGATGGCGGGAGCCGTCCATTCAAACTGTCCTGTTTTCCGATAGTCAAAATAGCTTGTACCCACCTTCACAAAGAAAAACACCGCCAGGATCAGGTCGATGGCAGGGAATACCACGTTGTTCACCACCGTCTTGATCTGCCCGGATGCCGTCTGCCATGTACCCTCCACCGCGCTGGCCACATCGCCGGTGCCGGTGGCATAGGCCGCCACGGAGAACAGCCAGCACAGCAGCGCTGTTACACCCAGCAGCACTGCGGCGCGCTTTACCGTTTTCATCGTCATTCCTCCTTCACATCGTCATTTCCTGTGTCATCTCCGTCTGCTCCTGCCGCAGCTGCGCCAGCTTCTCTGCCGCCCAATCCGGAATGCACTCGTCCCGGATAACGCCTACGAACTCACTGCGATTCCAGCGGGTCGTTTCGCCATCCACGAGACAGGTGCAGAGTACAGACCTCCCACGGGCGTGGGGCAGACAGCCAAAGCCGCTATGGGCCAGCCAGAGCTGGTTCTCCGGCTGCCAGCAGTCCTCCCGCAGTGTGTCCGGTGACAGCACCAGCACCTTGCCGGTGAAGTCCTGCTCTCCGGTATCTGGCAGGCAATGCTCCGTGCCAAACAGGTGCAGCCGCGCCAGCTCTCCGCGGTAGTCGCTGACAAAGCCGTCCAGCACGGCGGGATGGCTGTTCACCACGAAGGTCAGGCGGTGTCCGCCGTCGGAGGGGATGAATATCCTCCGGCTCCACTGCTTGTTGACCTCGTGATACCGCCCGTCATAGGCATGCTCCTGCAGGGTATTGGCCAGCACGAAGCCCACCCGTTTGTAGCCGTATTGGTCGATAACGCTTTTGGCGCAGCCGTCCTTCAGGTGCATCCCGTCAAAATCCCGCCGAATCGCCAGCTCTATGGCCCCGGCGCAGGCGCAGTTGGCGCGGAAATTGGCGCGCCACAGCTCCAGCTCGCCCCGTCCCCGCGCTTCCTTGGCGGTGTAGGGATACATCCCCTCATTCAACGGCATAGATCACATCTCCCTCCGCCAGATGGTGCGCAAGCTGTGCCGGACAGCAGCCGCAGTTCAGCAGCAGGATCAGCACATCGTCCGGCACCGCATCCAAGTCGAAATCCTCGTCATCCCTGTCGCATTCCGCGATACACGGCGCATGGCACACAGCCGTCAGCACCTCCACAAGCTGCGAGGCCGCTTCGCACAGCCCCGCCAGCGCGTCCACCATCTGCTTCGCCGTCATCTTCTGGGGCATCAGCAGGATCAGGCTTCGCGTCATCTGCGCGGACAGGTCTGCGCCGTCCAAGCCGTGCTCTGCCAGTTCTTCCGCGGGGATGGTCAGCCCGCGCTGATCCAGTGTCATTTCGTTTTTCATGTTCATTGTCCTCCTATTTCATGTAAAGGCCGGTGGGGGATATGCACCAACCGGCAGGCTTTTCCGTTGCTGTCATAATCGTCAAAGAGCGTCATCTGCGGTGCGAAGCTCCGGGGATCGTAGTTGGTCATGATGTATTCCGCGTAGGTATCGTTTTTCTTCTTGGACTGGCTGTTGGGGCGCTCCACCTCGTAGATAAAGAAGTCATCGTACAGCTCGCGGATATATGCGCAGTTGTTATAGGACACCATGGCGAATCCTTTATGCGCCGCCAGCGCGTCATGGAGCCGCTGGTGGTCACTGCGGGGAAACTCCACCGTGTAGCACTCCGCCTCATAGTAGGGCGGGTCGCAGTAGATCACAGTCTGAGGATCGTTGCGGGCGGCGATGATGCTCTCAAAATCACGGTTTTCCAGCGCCACATCCTTCAATCGGCGGGAACACTCCCAGATCTCGTGGAAAAAGCGCCGGATGTCGCAGGATGCCGTGCCATAGCTGCCGCCGCTGCCGTTATAACTGTAACGCTGCAATTTATAGAACGCCGCCGCGCGGCGCACATCTCCCAGCGCCGCGCGCTTCAGCAGCAGCCCCTTGACCTCCGCCGCCTGCGATGCCGGGAGCATGACCTCCGCCAGCTCCAGCTGCTTCTGCATATACTCCGCGGTGAAGTCCTCACCCTGGAGGAACCGCAGCAGCACATCAAACTCATCATGGGCATTGACGGGGAGAAATTCCAATTCCCGCACCAGCTCCAGCGGGCGGTACTTCACGCAGAAAAACAGGTTATACAGGTCGTGGTTCAGGTCGTTGTAGATCTGCAGGCAGCCCTTCGGCACGGCGGTGTTCAGCGTGATGATGCCGCTGCCGCCGAACACATCCACCAGCGTTTGATAGCGGGTGGGCAGCAGCATCTGAATGGCCCACATGAGCTGCGCCTTGCCGCCCACCCATGGGATGAGCTTTTTCGTGCGCTCCTTCATTCCCCAAATTTCTCCAGCGCACGCTCCAAGCCGCTGATGGCGGCGTCCAGTCCCTTGCGCATCTTCTCCAAGGTGCGGATGGTGTCATAGACTTCGGCGGCGGTCTCCGCGTAATAGTAGCCCCGCTGGTCTGCCGCGATGGGAACGGTATCCCGGCGCAGGCGATTTACCCGCTTCCGCAGCTCGTTGCCGCTGATGGCCAGCGTCCGTTCCAGCTCCCGGCTGCTAACGGCGTTTTTTCGCCCCTTATATCCGTTCTCCAGATATCTGGCGATGGTTTCGTTTGTCACTGTCATGCTCCTTTCCGGCGGCCGCTCACCGAAAAGGGCGCAAAAAGAGGGATCGCTGTCCCTTTTCGGTAAGCGGTCCCTTTGTTATCGTTGTTTGTCTGTCAGCGGCGGCACTCTCTGCGGCCGCAAGGTCGGGTACGCCTTGCCGCAAAAAATACAGCGGCGGCAATTACTGCCGCGATAATGCAAATCGCTTTTTTCATAGTGTTTTTCTCCTTAATCTTGTAGTCTTTCACACACCACCACATACCGCTGTCGCCCACCCGAAGCATAGGGGTGGCAGGTCAGCAGGGTCAGCAGGTCGCGGTTTGGCTGGATCTTGATCTTCTCCGCCTCGTGGGGCTGGATGACCTGAATGCCCGTTACGGTGTAGGTCAGCGTTTCCCACAGGTTGGTGAGCTGCACGGTATCGCCCACCTGCAGGCGGTCGATGTGACGGAAGTAGTCCGCGCCGCGCCAGCCACGGTGTCCGGCAATGACGCAGTTGGTGTTGTCGCCGCCAATGGGCGCTGACGTGCTGCCTAACACCGCTGCACCGAGGGCAAGATGTTCGTCCGATGCGCCCAAGTAGACCGGCATGGTCAAGTCCATGGCCGGGATCTCCAACACGCCGATGATATCATCCTCGACGCCGTAGGCGGTGAGGTCAGCGGCAGGCTCCTCACAGGCTTCCAAGCTGGTGAGGTTGGATTGCTTTTCGGCATAGATGCGCTGGTTATAGGCTTGCAAGGCCGCCAGCAGCTCGGGATACGGATTTGGCTTGCGTTCTTCAAGAAAACTCTGCACCGCTTCATCCGTGTCGGCTTGCAGTCTGTGCCCAGTGAACACCGGCCACAGCAGAACGCAGACGCCAGCCGCAGCCAACAGTGCCGCCAGCAGCAACGATTTCTTACGCATGGTGCTTCCTCCGTTTTACGATGAAATACCCGCCGCCGACCACTGCCGCCGCGCCAATGCCGATAGCCAAGCCTGTCAGATAGTGCCGCATCCACGAGGACGCGGCTTTCTGTGTTTCGGCAGCTTCCGCTTCCTGCTCCGGCGTGTACGGCACACGGTGGCCCCGCACCAGCAGCCGGTGAGTGTTGACGCCAAACGGCGTGCAGGTCACCAGCGTCACCAAGTCCTTGCCGTCCTCGATTTGCAGCAGGCTGGTGTCTGTCGGCAGTACAGTAGCGATATTGTCCACCTGATATGCCAACGTATCGCCCAGCACATGGATGTAAAACGTGTCGCCCTCTGCAAGCTGGTCAATGTCCGAAAACAGCTTGGAACTTGCCATGCCGCTGTGGGCGGACAGCACCGCGTGGGTGCTTGCGCCGCCCACTGGCAGGGATGTACCTACCACATGGCCAACCGACTTTTCCAGCGTGTCGGCGCTCGTGCCATGTTCCACCGGCAGGTACACGCCGATTTTCGGAATTTCCACATAGCACATGACACCGCCCACCGTGAGCTGCTGGGCATACGCCAAGGGAGGGGCCGAAGCCCCTCCCTCCGTGATGGCCGCGCCGGACAGCATGGCGTTGTACTGCTCTGCGGCTTCACGCTGTGCAGTCAGCTCGGCTTTGTCGGTTTCTTCAATAGCGGCGGTGTAGGCGGTTTCGATGTCAGAGTGGTATTTGGCATTGACTGCCTCGCTGATTAACGGATAGAGCAGCAGCCCCAGCGCAGCAACGCCGCAAGCCGCCGCCAACAGCCAGCGCTTCACTGCTCGTTACGCTTGCGGGACTTCACCGCGATAAACGCCGCAGCACCCAGCAGGGCCACGCCGCCGATGGTGAACATCCAAGTGCCGTAGCCGCCGGTCTTGGGCAGATCAAAGCCAGGGTTATTGATGACCGTCAGCGGCACGATGGCGTTGCCCTCCGTCATGCTGACGGCCTTGCCGTTGACGGTGCCAGTGGCGGTCGGCAGCTTGGCGCCGCACTGCTCACAAGCGCCGTTTTCCTTGGTGGTGATGACGATCTTGACCGCTTCCTTGAGGAGAATGTAGCCCTTATCCGTGGCAGTCTCAGTCAGGGAGTAAGTGTCATCCTCCAGCCCCTTCACCACCACATGACCCTGCACGTTGGGGACGAAGGTGGTGGCGTCCGCTTTCTTGGCGGCGAAACCCTTGGCGTAGTACACGCCGTCCTTCAGGTCGGCAATGACATACACATCGTCGGTGTCGTTGTGCAGCAGGAACTTGACGTTCTGCACCTTGCCGCCGTTGTCGCTGAACTGCTTGAGAACGTCGATGCCGTAGGTGTAGACATGGCAGCAATCATTCAGCGTGTCAAAATAGGTAGTGTTGGTGCGCTTCCAAGTCAGCACGACCTCGTTGGGGTTGTCCTTGTCGCCCATCTGTGCGTCGGCAGTCAGGGTGGCGGCGTAGGTGATGCGCATGGTGCAGTCGGAGTAGCCGCGCTTCACGCTGTCGGTATACACGGTGGTCGCTTCGTTGATCTCGGTCAGACCAGCCTCGGTCATGCGGATGGTCATAGTGTTGGCGGTATCGTCGTAGACCACGGTGAATTTGCTGGAGGTTTCGTCCCAAGTGGTGATCTTATCGGTACAGCCGGTGTCCTTAAAGAACTCGATGACCACATCCTGCTTATTGTAGCGGATGCCCTTGGACATGGTATCGACGTAAGTATACTCGCTCAGGCTGGTGGCCTTGGAGGTGATAGTGGGCAGGGTGCTGATGATCTGGTAGTCCACCACATCGCCCACGGAAGCGGTGGCAGTATGGGCGTAGCCATCCCCAATGTCGGTCAGGCTGCCGTTGTTCTTGCCGGTGCTGTTCTTAGCCTCGCGCACGGTCTTGTCCAGCGTGGGGTTGCCGGTCTGGTTCTTAGGGTACACGGTCACATCGTAGTTCCACGCAGCGCCGTCCACGGTAGTCATGGGCAAGCTGACGAAGAAGGGGTTGCAGGTGCTGGTGACATTCTCGGGAACGCGGGTCTCCACCACCAGATACAGACCCTGCTCCATATCAGAAGCGGAGGTGTGACCGGCAGCGTCCGTCTCAGTCATGGCCGTGCCATTCTTGACCGCAGCTTCCAGCGCGTTCTTGACGACGGTAGCATTGGCGGACAGCGCAGCGGACAGCTTGTTGTTCAGCAAATCGGAAGTGTAGTAGTTTTTGCCGTTTTCGCTCTTGTGGGCATCTGCGGCGGTCACGCCGATGGCGGACAGCACGGCGTCCGCTCCGTCAAAGCCGTACAGCACGCCCACCTGACGCTGGCCGTCCACCACCTCATTATTCATGGCGATGTCGGCCACGCGGAGGTAGGTAAACTCCACGCCCTGCACGGCGTATTTTGCCAGCTTGTCGATAACGGCATCGTCATGCAGGCCGGTGCTGACATAGGATTCCGCGTCCCACGCGCCGTCCTTGCTGGCCATGGTGATGTCGTACTTATAGATGTTCAGGGACGCTTTCTTGCCGGGGTCGATGGTAGGCGCAGAATCTGTTGCGGCGAACGCCGTGGTCATCAGGCCGATGACCATAAGCGCCGACAGCAGCAGCGCCACTACGCGATGGATCTTTTTCATGTTCAGTTGTTCTCCTTCTTGAATTCAGATTTTTTGCAAAAATAAACACCTATGCCCAGCATGAGTGCCGCAAACAGGATGGGTGCAGCGAAGCCACGACCGCCCGTAAACGGCAGCACAAAGTCCGCATTGTTGCAGAGGGTCACGGTAATGTCCGGCGCGTCCGCCGTCAGTGCATCCACCGATACCGGCTCGGGCAGCAGGGTATAGCCTGCGGGTGCTTTGACCTCGGTGACGCGGTACTTCACCCCAAGCTTGAGATTGTCCCACTTGGCTGCGCCGGTGCTGTCAGTGGTGGACTTGCCGATTTCTGCCCAGCTTTGACCGTCTGTGGACATCTCCAGCAACAACTCCGCCCCGGCAAGCGGCCCGCCTGTGGCGTCGATTTTGCGGATGGTCAGACTGCCCTTGGTAGGCATGTTCTCGCGTGTGACCTTTACATGGAGATTTTCGCTGGTCAGGCTGAATTCGTACCTGGTGTTGTCCAGCAGATAGCCGCTTACAGTGCTGATCTCCTGATAAGCGTACTTTCCGGGCTTCAGGCCGGAGAAGGTCACCTTGCCGTTACCGTCAGTGGTGCCATCCGCGATCTTGCTGCTGTTGGCGTCAAAAAGCCGGTACACCACACCGGCCAGCGGCTGTCTGGTTTCGGCGTCTACCTTCAGGATCTCGATGCTGCCCTTGGCCAGCGCGTTGGTACGCTGCTCGGTGATATGCAGCGCCGCCGTGGAGATGGTGACTGTGTATCTGGTGCTGTCCACCACATAGCCCTCCGGCGCGCTGATCTCCTGATAGGAATAGCTGCCCAGCGGCAGGTCGCTGAATACCGCCCTGCCGTCCGCACCGGTGGTCACATCGGCCACTTTATTGCCGCTGGCATCAAACAGGCGGTAGGTGACGCCTGAAAGTGCTGCACCAGTATCGGCGTCCACTTTGTTGATGGTGAGAGAACCCTTCTCCTCCACGATGTTGACCTTAAAATGCACATACGCCCACACGGGGTCGGGCAGGGTGGTCAGCGCGGCGCAGGCCTGATAATTGCTGCCGTTGCTGGGCTCCAGCAACACGGACTCCGTGCCCTCCACGTCCAGCGAGTAGCCGTAATCGCTGCTGACGCAGCCGTTCAGCTGCGCTCCGGCCTCCTTGGTGGCCGTGACCGTCAGCACGTTGCGCCGCTGGCTGATGGTCACACCGCTGATGTTGGTGCGAAAACGATACTGCGACAGCACGCCGTTGGTGTCGGTGGCCGTCCCGGTGTACTGGCTGCCGTCCCACTTCAGTTGGATAGCATTGCTGTCCGAAAGCTGATTGCGATACCGCACCGCAAAGCTGGGGATCGTGCCGTGCTGCATGATGCGGTCGATGATGATGTCATACGCCACCGCCACATCGTCGCCGGCATAGTGAAACAGCTCCTTGCAGGTGGTGTCATACAGCGTGTAGGGGTACGTCGTGCCGCGGTAGCCGCAGACGAACTCCCAGATGATGGCCTGCGTCGCAAGCTGCGCACAGTCCGGGTGCATATCGAAGCCGTAGTTGCCGCCATAGCCGTAGGCCATGGCCAGCGTCACGGCGTACCGCTGGTTCCAGCTCAGCCCGCTCCAGCTGACGGAGGAGTATTCGGCGTCGCCCTGGGGCGAACGCACAGCCGGCTCCATGCAATAGGCGGGCACTGTTGCGCCGGTATCGTCCCGCGTGAAATATTTCAGCTTCGTGCTGGTAAATGCACCCCATTGGGACACCGGCGTCTTGTCCTCGTGGTAGCGATACTCGTTGCCGCCGCTGATGGTGCCGGTGACGGTCTCGGCGTGGGCCGTCACGATGGACAGCCCCATGAGCGCCGCCAGCAGGCACACCAGTGTCAGCAGCTTTGGAATGGTTTTCTTCATGCAATGTCCTTTCTCCCAACGCAAAAGGCCGGCAGCTTTCGCTGTCGGCCCTCTGGTGGGTATTCAATTTTATCCGTACAGCACCACCACGATATACTCGTCCGATGCCGCGTTGTAGCGCACGGTGCAGTTGAACCGTGCGTAGGCGCTGACCGTGTCCGCGCCGTCCATGGCTGCAAGGTAGTCAAAAGTGGCTTCCACGTTGCCCCGCGCCGCACGGTTCAGCGCCTCCTGCCCGCCGTTGGCCGCCAACCACGCCACGCTGTCCGCCGTGCCGGGGAAGTAGCTGGAATCGGCAGTCGTCATGGTGGTGTCGATGGTCACACCATACTGCGCTTGCGCGTATTCGTTGCCCGCCTGCACCGCCTCCGCCACGGAGTAGATGTCCCCGCTGGCCACAGGCGGCGCAGGGTCAGGCTCGGGCGTAGGCATAGGCGTAGGTTCAGGTGTCGGAGCAGGTTCGGGTTTGGGCGCTGGTGTAAGTGTAGGTGCAGGGTCTGATTTGGCCTCTGACTTGGATGCCGCTGGCGCTTCAGACACAGCAGGCCGCCCCGCTTCGGCGGATGCAGGCTGCTTTTCGACTGCCTTATCCGCACCCTTTGGCGCATCCATTTGCTCGGCAGGCTTTGCCGCGATCGCATTGTCCCCGGCTTCTGTGCTTTCGTCCACTGCCTCCGCCTTTGCTGGAATCATCGGCGCTTCCTTTTGTTCCTGCGTCACTTGCGGGATTGTCTCGGTTTCTGCTACAATCGGTGCCTGCCCGCAGGCAGACAGGAGCAGCAGGATACTCATTAGTAATACTGTGATCTTTTTCATCTGTGCCATCCTCCTTTGTGTTTTGGTAGCACAAACAACTATCACACAACTGCCCGCAAGTCAACGGAAAGACGCGAAACGGTGGAAACAAAATAGGGAGGCCCTCTGGCACTGACGTTGCCGCTCATGCCGGACCCCCCATATCCATCTGTTTTTCCTGCGATGGAGACAGCATCGGCTGATGATCTGCGCGATGCAGCAGGCCGTAGGGTGTCAGCGCGGCGTTGTCATGCCGGATCACCTCGTTTCCGTAGGCGAAGAGATTTACATGGGGAATCAACTGCTCTGCCGCGGCATCGTCCAGCAGAAAGCGCAGCTGGTCTACGGCTGTCTCTTGCGGTGAGCTGATCTCCGGCGTAAGGATGTATTCGTCCATGCGCTCCGCCAGAAGGATAGCCGTTCCGATGTCCTGTACCTCAAACTGCTCCAGCAGTGCTTTCAGTTTTGGGAGCTGTACCTGTCGGGCAGGGATATTCTTCACCGCTTTGGCAAACTCATTGAAGGCTTCCATTTCTGTGGGCAGATCAGCAAACGTTGCCGCATTGGGGATGATGCCATCGTAGTCGAGCACGGCAGTATTTTCCCATTGCAGTGTACCAAGCCGCTCCTGCGCTTCCTCCAACTCTTTTCCCGAGGCGGGGAGATTCAGTGTTACCGTGCGGTCGTCTCGATAATCCGGGTGCAGGCCGAAGGTCAGCTGGAAGAGATACCCCGGCTTTTCCGGCAGCTCCTTGGGGCAAGGCGGCGCTGTCAGCAGACCGCCGTCCCGCACCACATAGCACCCGCCCACATAAACGCCGCCCTCGCCGGTGCGGAGCGCCTTGCCGATCCTTGCGAAGTCCAGCATGTCAAATACCGCATCCGATATCCCCTCCAGTTCCGGCATGAAGTCGTTTTCCGCATAAAAGCGCCCAAGCTGCGCATCGTCCGCAGCATCCACCACATGGCAGCAGTCCGCACTGGCGCTGACCGCCAGATCCCGCAGCTCCTGCATAGTGATGATACCGCCGTTGGACTGTACCTTTTCCTGCACTGCCATCTCCAGCAGCCCCCGATAGGCGATGCCCTGTATCGTATCCAACCTTGCCAACTCTCCGGCGAGGTCATTCAACTCATTGAGGCTGATATCCAGCCCTGCCAAATGGGGCGCAAGTGCATCGAACCTGTAATACTCGTCGATTTCCAGATACAGCGTTTCGCCCTCCTGCAATCGCACCTTGTCCATCGCGTCCCACAGCGCCCACGGGGAAGCGGGCAGGTCGAGTTTTGCATACGCCTCGTTGTTCGGCACACCCTCCTTTGCCAGATACACGCCAAAGATATTCTTATCCAAGGGTCATCCCTCCCATCTGCGGAGCGTCCTGCTCATAGCTGGCAGGGTTTGCGCCAGGAACATTCCAGCCGTGTATGCTGCCGCATTCCATGGCAAGCCGCTGCGCCTGCGTCACGCCGAGGCGCTCATTGTTGTAATCGGCCAGTTCCCGGTTCTGCGCGGGATCATCTGTAGACCAGTCACTGGGATAATAGCCGCTCTCACCGCGCTTGATGCAGATGAGTGCGCCGGTAGATGCCAGGATAGAGAAGCACAGCTCCGGCAGACCTTCCGCCAGCTTGGGAGCAAACAGCTCTTGCTCCGTCTGAATGCTCCACTGATCCGAGTTCCAGAAGTGGATATATAACTCGCTTCCACCATCCACGCGGATCTCTTGCTGCTCAAAGCTCTCGCCCCAGCCGTCCGACGCCTGCCCGGTGATAAAATCTTTCAGGGTGTCCATCTCTGCTGTGCTCAGTCCTCCGGCAACGCGGCACTCCGCCACACCCCAGAGCTGCCGATCCCGGCTTTCCACGGTGAATACGGCGGAATGTACCTTTCTGTCGATGCTGTCGGCCACATCGTACCAGTGCATGAGGCCGCGTTCCGTTTCCTCCGGCATCCGATTTTTGACCAGTGCCGCCGTGATCTGATCCTGATAGCCCCGTAGTTCGTGGCCCTCCAGCAGCTCACTGTATTCATCCATATCGCCGTATTCGTTCGGCGCAAAGAGGTCAGCGGTCAGGGGCATATACAGCTTCAGCGTGGTCAGCTTCGGCGGCAGCACGGAGAAGCTGTCCTCGCCGGGGGCAAGCGCCAGCGTCCTGCCGTTGTCCCATTTCATATGGAGCTGGCCGATGTCATCCACGAAGTCCACCTCACCCTCTGTACCGGGCACGATGGGCGCGTAGGGATCGTCCATACTGTTGAGCCGGATGCGGGTTCCGGGCGGATATTGCTCCTTGATGAATTCCACCATTTTTCTGTCCATGTTCACATACCTCCGAAAGTCATGCCCGGTTCGGGCGGATTTTGGTAGTCATCTAACTGGCGGGGATTCTCCTCGCCATAGAAGTCGTAGGCCATATCGTCCACCGCCTTGCGGACAGCGGGATCGTTCGTCAGCACTTCGTAGTGGAAGCCGGTGGTGGGGCGGTACGACAACTCCTCACGCACGCAGCGGAGGAACTCGTCCGCACTCGTAAATTCCTGCGTGTCGCCGTTGGCGTAGGTCGTGCGACCGACCAGCGGCTTGTCCCGCGCCATGTTCTGCCGCTGGACATCCAGATCATAGGCCGTACAGTAGCAGT
>USMI01000040.1 GCA_900555735.1 uncultured Eubacteriales bacterium
TGCGCCCTTGAGATGCCCCAAGCTCTTTTGATTCCCGTTTGCCTTGTTTGGGGGCTGCTCCTTCTGCCTGTTTTGCTCATCTCTTGAATTTTACAGTTATTCCTATTATTGCCAACTATTATATAATACAGATCTTGCAATTTGCAATGTCTTTTACAGAATATTCTATTTAAATTGCTAATGTCACGTTTTTCAACACGGGAAAGGAGAAATGTCAGATATCTTTCCCGTATTATGCCTGTATTTTAGCAGGTTCCGCGGGCGGATGCCATAGACAAAATAAGCCAAGTGTACAAATTTGCGCAAAAGGATATGCCTGTACGAAAAGTGCCGTCCCATCGGGACGGCACTTTGGCCGCTTTGTCAGCAGCGTGTTTTAGATTTTCAGTGCGGCCTCCAGCGCGTCGCCGGTGGTCAGCACCGCATTGCCGGGGGCCTTGGCGGCCTCGCCGATCACCAGCACCTGACCGGCCACCTTCTCGGCGGTCTCCTTCAGGGCGGTGTTGGAGCGGGAGCCCATGGCCAGTACGATGTTGTCATAGCCCCGCAGGGAGCCGGTGGAACCGTCCGCCAGCGCGTAGTCCATGCCGTCGGTGTTGTAGCCGGTCAGGACGCCGCCGTCGTTGACGATGACGTTCACCGCGCCGATGGCCTGCGCCTCAGGGGACAGTTTGTCCAGATACGGGATCACCGCGCTCTTGCAGGGCATGGTCACGTTGGCGCCCCGCATATTCAGTGTACGGATGGCCTGTACCGCCGCACCCGCCTGCTCCGGCGTTACGTTGAAGGCCAGATACGCCCAGTCGAGGCCGTATTTGGCGAAGCAGTGGTTATACATGGCCGGGGATTTGGAGTGCTCTACCGGAGTACCCATCAGCCCCAGCATGACCGTAGTTCCTGAGAGATGCATGCTTGATGCCTCCTTTTTGCCGTCTTACGCGGCGGCTTTTGTTGTCTGGCTCCACTGTACCGCAATGCCAAAGAATTAACAAATCAATTTTTTCCATAAAAACCATAGATTTCTTTTATGATTTGCTGTATACTTGGTGCAGGGAAACGGAGGAACGACGATATGAATTTGTTGCATTTGCGGTACTTTGTAGAATTGGCCCATACCCAGCACTATACCCACGCGGCAGAGCAGCTGTGCATCACGCAGCCCAGTCTGAGCCACGCCATCGCCCAGATGGAGGGCGAGTTGGGTGTGCCGCTGTTTGAAAAGCGGGGTCGGAACGTGGCACTGACCCATTTCGGAGAGCAGTTCCTGACCTGTGCCCAGCAGACACTGGCCACGCTGGACGAGGGGGTGGATGCCCTGCGCAGGGTGGGCAGCGGCGAGGGTGTGATCCGTCTGGGCCTGCTGCGGACGCTGGGCGTGGATTTCGTGCCGGGGCTGGCCTCCCGCTTTCTGGAGGCCAATCCGGAGAAGAACATCCGCTTCACCTTCCATACCGGCGTTACCAGCCAACTGCTGGAGGGCCTGCTGGCCCACCAGTACGATCTGGTGTTTTCCTCCCGGCCTGCGCCGGAGATGGGGCTGACCTCCATTCCCGTGGAGAAGCAGGATATGGTGCTGATCGTGCCCCGGAACCATCCGCTGGCCCGGCTGCACACGGTGGATCTGGCCGACACGCTGCCTTATCCGCAGGTCTATTTCAGTAAGGGCAGCGGTCTGCGGGATGTGATCGACGGGCTTTTCGACCAGATCGGCGGGCAGCCCCATATCGCCTATGAGACGGAGGAGGATCAGGTGATCGCCGGACTGGTGGCCCATGGTTTCGGCATCGCCGTTGTGCCCTATATGGAGATGCTGCTGCGGCTGGAGGTGAAGATCATCCAGATCGTCCGTCCGGTGTGGGAGAGGAACTTCTACATGGTCAGCGACGACCGGGCATTCCAGTCTCCGGCGGTGCGGCACTTCCGGCAGTTTATTCTGGACGGCACGTCATTGTAGACCTGCCCAATTATGCGGCGGAGTATTTGAATACATAGACGCGCTCTATCACTTCTATTGAAAATTTGCATGGAAAATCCAGCTGTTTTTACGGGGAAACAGCTGGATTTTGTCATTATTTTCAAACTTTTGGAAGATATTTCCTTGTAAACCGCGGAAAACTGCGGCAATGTGATGCCGCCGTCATATGCGGCAGCTAAGTTTCTGTTAAAACCGCTACTTATGAAAATGACACTTTTACAAGCGGTGCTTAACAATATTTTGGCTATTTTTCCATCTGGCGCGGCGGAAAAATGGGTGTATAATTATCCATAAAATTTAAAAGCCGCAGAAGGCGGCAGAAGGGAGAACCGCATGCAGCAGATCACACAACTCAAGAAGGTGCTGGTGGCCAACCGCGGTGAGATCGCGGTGCGCATTTTCCGCGCCTGCTACGATCTGGGACTCCACACCGTAGCCATCTATTCCAACGAAGATACCTATTCACTGTTCCGCACCAAGGCGGACGAAGCCTATCTGGTGGGCGAGAAAAAGTCACCGCTGGGCGCGTATCTGGACATTCCCGGCATCATCGGCCTTGCCAAGCGCCGGGGCGTCACCGCCATCCACCCCGGCTATGGCTTCCTGTCCGAGAACGCCGACTTTGCCCGCGCCTGCGAGGATAACGGCATCCTGTTCGTGGGCCCGTCCTCCGACGTGCTGGCCAAGATGGGTGACAAGCTCAGCGCCAAGGAGATCGCCGTCAAATGCGGCGTGCCCATCATTCCCGGCTGCACCGAGCCCCTGAAGGACGCCGACGACGCGCTGGCCAAGGCCGTCAGCTTCGGCTTCCCCATCATCCTGAAGGCTGCTGCCGGCGGCGGCGGCCGCGGCATGCGCCGCTGCGACAAACCCGAGGAGGTCAAGACCGCCTATGAGCTGGTGCACAGCGAGGCGGAGAAGTCCTTCGGCTGCGGCGATATCTTTATCGAGAAGTATCTGGTGGAGCCCAAGCACATCGAGGTGCAGATCCTTGCCGATAAATACGGCAACGTCTACCATCTGGGTGAGCGTGACTGCTCCCTCCAGCGCCGGTATCAGAAGGTGGTGGAGTACGCCCCTGCCTGGTCCGTTCCCAAGGAGACGGTGGAGGCCCTACGTCAGGACGCGGTGAAGATCGCCAAGTCCGTCAACTACGTCAGCGCCGGTACGGTGGAGTTCCTGGTGGACAAGTCCGGCCACCACTACTTTATCGAGATGAACCCCCGTATTCAGGTGGAGCATACCGTTACCGAGATGATCACCGGCGTGGATATCGTCCGCGCCCAGCTGCTGGTGGCGGCGGGCTATCCCCTCAGCTGCCCGGAGATCGGCCTGACGAAGCAGGAGAATGTCCATTTCGACGGCTACGCCATCCAGTGCCGCGTCACCACCGAGGATCCCTCCAACAACTTCGCCCCCGATAACGGCAAGATCACCGCCTATCACTCTCCCGGCGGCTTCGGCGTCCGTCTGGACGGCGGCAACGTGGGCGTGGGCACCATCATCTCCCCCTACTATGACTCTCTGCTGGTGAAAGTCACCAGCTGGGATCGCAGCTTCCCCGCCGTCTGCCGTAAGGCGGCCCGCGCCATCAACGAGGTGCGCGTCCGCGGCGTCAAGACCAACATCCCCTTCGTCACCAATGTGCTGGCCCACCCCACCTTCGTCAGCGGCCAGTGCCACACCAAGTTCATCGACGAGACGCCGGAGCTGTTTGAGATCATGGATTCCCGTGACCGTGCCACCCGCGTGCTGCGGTATATCTCTGAGATTCAGGTGGCCAACCCCAACGCCGAGCGCCACCAGTACGATATCCCCCGTTTCCCCGAGGCCAAGAAGCCTCTTGGCCCCGGCCTGAAACAGCTGCTGGATGAGAAAGGCCCCGAGGCCGTCAAGCAGTGGGTGCTGGATCAGAAGAAGCTGCTGCTGACCGACACCACCATGCGTGACGCCCACCAGAGCCTGCTGTCCACCCGTATGCGTACCCGCGATATGGTGAAGGGCGCCGACGGCATGGCCGACATCCTGCGTGATTGCTTCTCGCTGGAGATGTGGGGCGGCGCTACGTTCGACGTGGCCTATCGCTTCCTGCATGAATCCCCGTGGGAGCGTCTGCGTCTGCTGCGGGAGAAGATCCCCAACATCCCCTTCCAGATGCTGCTGCGGGGCTCCAATCTGGTGGGCTACGCCAACTATCCCGACAACCTTGTCCGCGCCTTCGTGGAGGAGGCCGCCCAGCGGGGCATCGATGTGTTCCGCGTGTTCGACTCCCTGAACTGGGTGCCGGGCATGGAGGTGGCCATGGAGGAGGTCCTCCGCCAGAACAAGCTGCTGGAGGCTACCATGTGCTACACCGGCGATATTCTGGACGAGACCAAGGACAAGTACACCCTGAAATACTACGTCGACCTTGCCAAGGAACTGGAGAAGCGGGGCGCCCACATGCTGGCCATCAAGGATATGTCCGGCCTGCTGAAGCCCTACGCCGCCAAGAAGCTGGTGTCCACCCTGAAGCAGGAGGTAGGCCTGCCTATCCACCTGCACACCCACGATACCACCGGCAATCAGGTGGCGGCCCTGCTGATGGCCGCCGAGGCCGGCGTGGATGTGGTGGACGTGGCCTGTGCGCCTATGGCGGGCCTTACCAGCCAGCCCTCGCTGGACGCTGTGGTGGCCGCCCTCCACGGCACCGAGCGTGACACCGGCCTTGACCTGCGCCGTGTGCAGGAGCTGAGCAACTACTGGGCCGACGTGCGTCTGCGGTACGAGAGCTTTGACCACGGCCTGAAGTCCTCCACCACTGACATCTACCGCTATGAGATCCCCGGCGGTCAGTACACCAACCTCCGCCCGCAGGTGGAGTCTCTGGGCCTCGGCGACCGGTTCGAGGAGGTCAAGGAGATGTACAAGACCGTCAACGACATGCTGGGCGATCCCGTGAAGGTGACGCCCTCCTCCAAGGTGGTGGGCGATCTGGCCATCTTCATGGTGCAGAACGACCTGACGCCGGAGAACATCGTCCAGCGGGGCGAGGCCCTGGCCTTCCCCGATTCCGTGGTGTCCTACTTCAAGGGTATGATGGGCCAGCCCGCGTGGGGCTTCCCGAAAGACTTGCAAAAGGTCGTCCTCAAGGGCGAGGAGCCTATCACCTGCCGTCCCGGCAAGCTGCTGGCTCCCGTGGACTTCGATCAGCTCCAGCATGAGGTGGAGCAGTTCCACGAGAACCCGGAAAAGAAGGATCTCATCTCCTACGCCATGTATCCCAAGGTATACGAGGACTTCTGCCGCCACCGGAGGGAGTACGGTTACATCACCCGCATGGGCAGCCATGTGTTCTTCAACGGCATGGCCCTGGGCGAGACCAACAAGATCAACATCGAGGACGGCAAGACGCTGGTCATCAAGTATCTGGGCTTGGGCGACCACAACAGCGACGGCACCATCAACGTCCAGTTCGAACTGAACGGCATGCGCCGCGAGGTCACCGTCCGCGACCCCCACGCTTCCGAGCAGACCCGGCAGGCCACGCTGGCCGACGAGTCCGATCCCCTGCAGGTGGGCACGTCCATCCCTGGCATGGTGTCCAAGCTGTGCGTGAAGCAGGGCGACCATGTGGAGAAGGATCAGGTGCTGGCCGTTATCGAGGCCATGAAGATGGAGACCGCCATCACCGCCCGCACCGCCGGAACGGTCAAGTCCGTCCGGGTGAAGGAGGGCCAGCCCGTCAAGGCCAAGGAGCTGCTGATGGAGCTGGAGTAAGGCATACATATAAATAAAAACATCAGCCCAAGCACCATGCGGTGCTTGGGCTGATGTTTTGTTGTCTTATTGCGCCAACGCGGGGAAGCTGTCCCACGGGTAGACGTTCGGCGGCGGACAGGTCACATCCACCGGCTGGCCGGTGACGGGGTGGGTGAAGGCCAGATGATACGACCACAGCGCGGCGGAGCAGTCCGCCTTGCTGCCGTAGCGAATGTCGCCCAGCAGGGGGAGACCACGGTGGGAGAACTGCACCCGGATCTGATGGGTGCGTCCGGTATGGAGCCGCACCTTTACCAGCGTCAGCTCGTCGGTCGTTTCCAGCACCGTATAGTCCAGCGTGGCCTCGCGGACGCCCTTGCGCATCCGCTGCACCACATAGCTCTTGTTATGCTGCGCGTCGCGGAACAGCAGATCGGTCAGCGTATCGGCGTCCTTCTCCGGATGACCCCGCAGAACGGCCAGATATTCCTTGGTGATCTCATGGGCGGCCACGGCGGCGGTAAGCTTTCCGGTGACCTCTTTACGGCGGGAGAACACCATCACGCCGCCGGTGACGCGGTCCAGCCGGTGTACGGTGGCGATATAGTCCTTTTCGCCCAGTGCACGGTAGTGCTCCCGCAGCAGCGCCGGCATACAGGCGGCCTTGGAATCGTCCTCCGACAGTACACCCACCGGCTTGACGGCCACCACAAGATATTTGTCCTGATAGAGAATGGTCATGGGCGCTTACCGGAAGCGGCGGCCGCGGTAGCTGCGATGGCGCGTGCGGCGGCTGCGATTGCTGCCGTAACGGCGGCGGCGCATAAAGGTCTTGCCGAACAGGACGATCAGCACCACAAGGATCACCAGCACCACCAGCAGTATCTTGACAATGGTGCGGGAGAAGAACTCCTTCAAGGCGTGCTTGACGATCAGGAAGCGGCTGGCATTCACATCGGCCACGGCCAGCAGCGGCACGGTCACATAATCCACGCCGTCATAGCTGAGCGTGATGGTGCCAAGCTCCTGTCCTGCCGTCACCGGCGCGTCCACTACGTCCTCATGCAGGGTGATGGTACGCTGGAGGATCTCTGGCGTCACATTGATGGGAAGTACCGCTTCGGCGGTGTAGGCGGGATGGACGGCGATCTGCGCGGTCTCTTTGCTGAGAGCCACCGGAACCTCCTGAATGATCTCCTCCGCGGTCAGCACGGTTTTTGTGACGAAATATTTAAAGCCCCAGTCAAACAGGCGGCTGGTCTCGGTGAAGCTGCCCACCTTCATGTCGCCGTTCTCGTCTTGCATCATTCTGGCGCCCAGCACCACGGAGATCAGCTGCCGTCCGCTTCTGATGGCGGAGGACACCAGACAGTAACCCGCCGAGTCGGTGGAGCCGGTCTTGATGCCCTGTGCGCCGTCGTAAAGATATCCGGTGGCGCGCCAGTTGGAGATCAGGTAGTTGGTGCTGTGCAGCTCGCGTGCGTCGCTCTTGTTGGTGGCGGGCACCTCATAGGCCTTGGTGTTGCAGATGGTCATGAACTCGTCGTACTTCATGGCCTCTTTAGTGAACAGGTAGATGTCCCACGCGGTGGTATAGTGCTCGTTGTCCGGCAGGCCGGAGGTGTTGACAAAATGGGTGTTCTCGCAGCCCAACTCCTGCGCCCGTTGGTTCATATCCGCCACGAAGGCGGTGACGCTGCCGCTGACGGCCTCGGCCAGAATGTTGCCCACCTCGTTGGCGGATACCACCAGCAGACAGTACAGCAGCTGCTCCACCGTCAGCGTTTCGCCCGCCACGATATCGGCGGTGCTGGCGTCGTCCGGCAGTCCCGCCACGCTGTTGGCGCTGGCGGTGATGGGGTCGCTGAGCCGCAGTTCGCCGCGCTCGATGGCCTCGAATACCAGCAGGGCCGTCATCACCTTGGTGATGCTGGCAGGATACTGCTTGGTATGGGCGTCCTGATCCAGCAGCACCGTCCCGGTGGCGCCGTCTACCAGAAGGGCGGCCTTGGCCTCCAGATGGATGTCGACCACTTCGGTATCCGAAGTGTCCTCGGTATCCGTGGCATAGGCAGCCACGGGCAGCTGGGTCAGCAGCAGGGCCAGCAGCAGAAAAACGGTGCAAAAACGGCGGAATTTCATAATGACTTTTTCTCCATATGTGCTATAATGAGGTGAGTAATGTATGTCAGAGCAGGGAGCGCACAGGCTCCGCGATCAGTGTTCAACTCATTATTATAAACGAGATACCCGCCGCCGTCAACGGGGAGGCGAGTGCCAATTGTAAACATTTTTTCAGGAGGTGACGCCATGAAGATATTAGTGGTGGACGACGAGAAGCTGCTGGTAAAGGGCATTACGTTCAATCTGGCCAACGAGGGCTATGAGGTCACTGCCGCCTACGATGGCGAAGCCGCCGTGGAGCTGGCGAAGAAGGAGAATTTCGACCTGATTATTCTCGATCTGATGATGCCGGTGCTGTCGGGCACCGAGGCCTGCATGAAGATCCGGGAGTTTTCCGACGTGCCCATCATCATGCTGACGGCCCGCAGCGAGGATGCCGACAAGCTGATGGGCTTTGCCTGCGGCGCGGACGACTATGTGACCAAGCCCTTCAACATTCTGGAGCTGAAGGCCCGCATCCGGGCGCTCTTGAAGCGCAGCGCGGGCCGGACGGAGATGAACCGGACGCTGCTGACGGTAGGCGACCTGAGTCTGGACACCCAGCAGCGGGTGGCCATCCGGGATGGCAAGACCATCGACCTGACCGCCAAGGAGTACGATCTTCTGGAACTGCTGATGAAGAATCCCCGGCGGGTATACAGCCGGGAGAGCCTGATGGATCTGGTGTGGGGCTATTCCTACGCCGGAGATTACCGCACGGTGGACGTGCATGTGCGCCGTCTGCGGGAAAAGCTGGAGCGCGTACCGGCCGAGCCGGTGTATATCATGACCAAGTGGGGAGTGGGTTACTATTTTCAGGGGGAAAACCAGCCTACAATTTAAATTCGGCGTCAGCTACATTCTGGTGATCGCCGCGGTGCTGGTGCTGCTGAACACCTATCCGCTGCTGCAATCCCAGAACATGGTGTTCAAGTCCAAGGAGACCTCCATGAAAAGCGCCGTAAAGATCATCGAAGCGTCGCTGGGCGGCCTGAAGCAGCTGGACGAGGAGAATGTGACCCGCGCCCTCAGCTCCGTGCGGGAGACGGGCGCGTCCCGTGTGCTGGTGACCGACACGGCGGGCCGCATCCTGTACGACACCCGCGAGGAGAACGGCGCGGTGGGTCTGTACGCCTTCTATACGGAGATCGTGCAGGCGCTGGAGGGCAACGACGCCTTTTACTGCTATTATGATTCCGCCGCGTTTCTCAGCCGCATGGCCTCGCCGGTGGTGTACCACAACCAGATCGTTGGCGCGGTATACGCCTATGAGTACGATACGGAGCAGGCGGACATTCTGAAAAGCTTCCAGTCCAATCTGATGAAGATCTCCGTGCTGATCGCACTGGGGGTTATCCTGCTGTCGATCCTGCTGAGCCGTGTACTGACGGCGCAGATCACCGACCTGCTGTCGGCCATCCGCAAGGTGCGTGAGGGCGCGTACAGCCACCGTGCCGCCGTGAAGGGCGGGGACGAGATCGGCCAGATCGCGGCGGAGTTCAACAGCCTGACGGATCGCCTGCAAACCACGGAGGATGCCCGCCGCCGGTTCGTGTCCGACGCCAGCCACGAGCTGAAAACGCCGCTGGCCGGTATCCGGCTGCTGACGGACTCTATTTTGCAGACCGGCGACATGGACCCCGACACCACCCGCGAGTTCGTGGGCGACATCGGCCGCGAGGCCGAGCGCCTGACCCGCATCACGGAGAACCTGCTGCGTCTGACGCGGCTGGACAGCGGCGCGGTACAGCCTGTGGTACCGGTGGAGGTGGCGCCGGTATTGGAGCGGGTGGCCCGCATGCTGGCCATTCTGGCCAAGGAAAAGGGCGTTACCCTGACCTATGAAGCGGAGCCGGATACGGTGGCGCTGGCCACCGAGGACGATGTCCATCAGATCCTCTATAACCTGATGGACAACGGCATCAAATATTCCGGCACAGACGGCTTCGTCCATGCCGCCGCCCGGGTGGACGGCGACTGGGTGGTGCTGACGGTGGAGGATAACGGCATCGGCATCCCAGAGGATGACCTGCCCCATATTTTCGAGCGGTTCTACCGGGTGGACAAGATGCGCTCCCGCGCCATCGGCGGCACGGGACTGGGCCTGTCCATCGTAAAGGACACGGTGGAGAGCCGTGGCGGTCAGATCACCGCCGGGGCCAGAAAGGGCGGCGGCACGGTGTTCACCGTCCGGCTGCCCCGTGCGCAGGAAGGCGGTGAGGAGGCATGAAACGACTGCGGAGCATCGTGGCGCTGATGCTGAGCCTCTGCCTGCTGGCAGGCTGCGCCGTGGCGCAGAGCGCCGGGGAAAAGGACGGCCTGCGGCTGTACTATCCCGCGGCGCTGGACACCCACCGGGGCGGCGACGCCATCGACCATGTGACCGTGGACTGGGACGCGCTGCCGGCGGGTGACAAGACGGCGCAGTCGGAAACAGTGCTGGCCCTGCTGATGGGCGAGTGTCAGGAGAAGGGCTTCAAAACGCCCATCCCCACCGGTACGACGCTGCGCTCGGTGGACATGAAGGGCGGCACCGCGTGGGTGGACTTTGCCGGAAGCTACGGCCAGCTCAGCGGCATGGCGCTGACCATCGCGGACTACTGCGTGGCGCTGTCGCTGACCCAGCTGGAGGGCATCTACGCCGTGCATATCACCGTGAATGGGCAGGAGCTGGCCTACCGTGACAGCAACATGTTTCTGGCCGGCGACGTGCTGCTGACCAGCATGGACGATGTGGTGCGGACGCTGACGGCACAGCTGTACTTCCCAGACGCCGACGGCGTGCTGACGGCGGAGGAACGGCTGCTGACCCAGTATGAGGGCCAGTCGGCGGCGGATGTGGTGCTCTCGGCGCTGGCGGACGGCCCGTCGGTGGAGGGCCTGCAGCCGCTGCTGCCGGAGGGCTTTACCGGCCTGACGGCACGGGTGGAGGACGGCGTATGCCAGCTGAACGCGCTTTCCGCCGGCTTGGAGGGAATGGATGACGATGACGCGCAGCAGATGCTGCTGGGCGTCATGTACTCCCTGCGGTCGCTGGAGGGCGTCTCCGCCGTGCAGCTGTATGTGGACGGCGAATATATGGACAGCTACGAATAAGAAAAGCTCCCTTTTCAAGGGAGCTTTTCTTATACCAGCAGCTCGCCGGCGATGTCCGCGACCTCTGGCAGCATGAAAAACGCCTCGCGGATGCCCATATTTTCCGCCATGGCTGCCTTCCTGCGCAGAGTCTGGGCATCGTCGAACAGCACATAGTGGTTGTCGTTTCCGGCACGGTAGGTAAAATAGCGGGCGCATAGCTCCTCCGAGAGATAGAGCGCCTTTCCCTCCCGCAGCCGCCGCAGCTCGGTAAGCGACAGCGCCCGGCGCAGCCCGGCGGAATGGGGCAGGGTGAAGTCCAGCCGCAGCCGCTCCAGATCCAGCGCGATACGGGCGGAGCCGAAGTGCCGGACGGCGTCGTCCAGACAGCTTTTCAGCGTGCCGCCGGTCACGGCGGTGTTTACCAGCACGGTGGCCTGCGGCGCGTGGGCGGCGTATTGTTCCGGCACGAACAGACGGCGGCCGTATTGGCCGCACAGCCGGTCCACTCTGGCGGTCAGCCCGCCGTGCTCCGTGCCGCTGTGGTGCCAGTCCAGCACGATGCCGTCGTAGCTGCGGCGCAGACACTCCCGCAGGATATCCCGCGCCAGCACATCGTCGCTGCCGCACTCCTGACTGTCACCTATCAGCATCAGTCCGCCCTGCGCCAGGGCGTTTCCCAGTGCCGACAGCAGCCGCGGCCCCAGACGGTAGACAGCCCGCACCGGACGGAAATGGCCTCGCGGCAGCGTGTCGCCCGCGCCTGCCGCCAGATAGAACTGCATGACCCCGCCCCCTTGTTTTTTTCGGTAAAGACTGCTATACTGTATCTGATTCTATGAGAGAGGACGGAAGATCATGCGGCTTTCTTTGCGGCCTGACCGTTTGCTGGCGGCCTATGACAACGTGACGCCGGAGCTGCTGCGGGAAAAGGGCGTGCGGCTCCTGCTGTGCGATCTGGACTATACGCTGGCGCCCAAGTCGGTGAAAACGCCGCCGGAGGGTGTAAAGGCGTGGATCGACGGTCTGAAGGCCGCCGGGATCACGGTGATGATCCTGTCCAACAACCGCAGCAGTAAGCGGGTGGACGATTTCTGCCATGCGCTGGGCATCGACTATGTGGGCCATGCCCAGAAGCCCTCCACCAAGGGACTGCGCCGGGCCATGGCCAAGGCGGGCGTTACCGCGGAGGAGACCGCCATGCTGGGCGACAAGCTGCTGACAGATATGCTGGCGGCCAATCTGGCGGGCGCCGCCGCACTGATGGTGGAGCCGGCAGGCGGCGCGGTGACACCGTGGCAGAAGGTGCTGCACGCCATGCAGGCGCCCTTCAAGAAGCTGGCTCGTGAAAAAGAACAACATAAATAATGTGACATAGGAGGAATCATCATGAACCATCTGGAACACATTGCGGCCCATCTGGGTGAGCTGGACGCCATGCTGCTGACCGGCGAATCCAACTGCTATTACGCCACCGGCTTTATGGGTGAGGGCGTGGCGGTGGTGACCCGCAAGGGCAGCTGGTACTTCACCGACAGCCGCTATACCGAGGCGGCGGGTAAGGCCATCGGTGACGCTGCCGTCATCTGGGAGACCAGCCGGGCCAATCCCTTCACCGACCTCATCAACAAGGCGCTGGCCGAGTCCGGCGCCCAGAAGGTGGGCTTTGAGGAGGAGGTCATGACCGTGGCCACCCATACCGCCTATACGGAGAAGCTGCACTGCACGCTGGTGCCTGCCACCGCGGTGATGACCCAGCTGCGGGGCAGCAAGGACGACGAGGAGATCAAGAACATGATCGCCGCCCAGCGGATCGCCGAGGGTGCGCTGGAGCAGATCTGCAGGGAGATCCGTCCCGGCATGACCGAAAAGGAGATCGCTGCCCGCCTGAACTATCTGATGGTGTCCGCCGGAGCGGAAAAGACCTCCTTTGATACCATCATTGCCTCCGGCCCCAACGGCTCCATGCCCCATGCCGTGCCCGGCATGCGCAAGGTGCAGCAGGGTGACTTCATCACCATGGACTTCGGCTGCGTGTATAAGGGCTATTGCAGCGACATGACCCGCACCGTGGCGCTGGGCGAACCCGGCGAGGAGATGAAGAAGGTCTATCACATCGTGCTGGAGGCCCAGTTGGCCGGTATCGCCGCCGCCAAGGCGGGCGTCACCGGCGCGGCCATCGACGCCGCTTCCCGTAAGGTCATCGAGGACGCGGGCTACGGCCCCTATTTCGGCCACAGCTTCGGCCACAGTCTGGGCATCGACATCCACGAAGCACCCAACGCCGCGCCCAGCAACGATAAGCCCATGCCGGAAAACGCCGTGGTCAGCGCCGAGCCGGGCATCTATCTGCCCGGAAGGTTTGGCGTCCGCATCGAGGATGTGATGGTGCTGCGTAAGGATGGCGCGGAGGTCATCACCAAGGCGCCCAAGGAACTGATCGTGCTGTGACGAAATAATTTTGGTTTTTGGGTAAAAAATACGGCAAAGCCCTTGCCAAACCATACAGCATCATGTAAAATAGATAAGGCTTTTTGCGGCCAGAATTATTTTATTCGAGGGAATGTTGATATTCCCTCATCACATGGGAGGAATATCAATATGGCAACTATTACCGCCGGTGATTTCAGAAACGGCAA
>USMI01000041.1 GCA_900555735.1 uncultured Eubacteriales bacterium
CGCAGGGCGGCGGGATGGCTGCCGTTGGTGTCCAGCTTCACGGCGTAGCCCAAGTCCTTGACGGCACGCAGCAGCGGCGGCAGCCCTGACCGCAGCAGCGGCTCGCCACCGGTGACGGCCACGCCGTCCAGCAGGCCCTGCCGCTTGCGAAGGAAATCCAACAGTCCGGCGTCATCCATGACCGGCTCCATGCCGCCCAGCACCAGACCGCCGTTGTGGCAGAAGGGGCAGCGGAAATCGCACCCCGCCAGAAACACCGTACAGGCCACATGGCCGGGAAAATCCAGCAGCGTCAGCTTTTGCAGACCGTGAATGTCCATATGGTTCCCCTCCCCTACTCAGATACCACATATTGTAGTCCCACATTGGAAGAAAGTCAAGATGATGATGCAGAAGAAGGCCCTCCGGCGATGCCGGAGGGCCTTCTTTATTGCGTTTCAGTCATTGTCTGAAGCGAGAAGCCGCACTCAGGGCATATTCGCCAGAAATGTCCGCGCTTGAGAAAGATCACGGCACACAGCTACGGCCATAGCTGTTGTTTCCTCCGTGGCCGGCTGCAGATCCGGCACCAGTATACATCGGCAGCCGGCGCTGTATGCAGCGCGGACGCCGTTTGCCGAATCCTCCAGCGCCCAGCATACGGAAGGCTCTGCACCCAACCGGCTGCACGCCTCCAAATAGATATCCGGTGCAGGCTTTGAGCGGGCGACCATATCCCCGGCGACTACCGCAGAGAAAAACGTCTCCACACCGGCGTCCTTCAGATTCCAGCGCACCTCTTCCTCCACCGAGGAGGATGCCACGGCCAACGGCCGCTGCTGCGCCTGAAGCATTTGCAGCAGCGGCAGCAGTCCCTTCATGACCGGTACATGATGCTCCTTACGCCACAGGCAGTAAAACTCCTTTTTATATGCCTGCAGCCGCTCCGGACAGTATTGTTGACCGAAGGCTTGCTGCCACTCCTGCCGGGAGCGCTCCGGGCTCATCCCCAGTGTTCGCAGGACCATATATCCCGCCGGGCCGATCCCTGCCCGCTGGCCGGCATAGTCCCACGCCTGCATGCGCAGACGTTCCGTATCAAACATCAACCCATCCATATCAAAAATCACAGGAAAAGCCATTCTTTTCTCCCTTCCGCGGCTCGATCCCGCTCTCCTTCACGGTGAAAGGCGGTCATACCTCTATTTTTTCCACGCTCGGATGCGCGGAGAAAAACGCCATCGCCTCCGCATGGGTAAAGGGCTCCTCCAGCCGCACCGTCAGATTCAAACGGACGCTTTTATCCACACGCTGGACGGTACTTTCCATGACCTGTCCCTGATGGCTGGCCAGCAGCTCCTCCAGCGCGGCATGGTAAGCTGTGCTGTCCTCCATCCAGACGATCACCGTCTGCTGGGTCATGGCATCATTTCCCACAGGAAAACGATGCAGAAACAGCTGGCTTCCCACGATCGCCGCTGTCTCAAACAGGCCCACCCAATACATCCCCGCGCCGATGGCCAGACCGACGGCAGAGGTAGCCCACATACCGGCGGCCGTCGTCAAGCCGCGAATGGTCGCATTGCCATGCTTGAAGATCACGCCTGCACCAAGAAAGGAGATGCCGCTGACCACCTGCGCCGCAATGCGGGCCTGATCGGCGCCGCGCACTCCCTCCGCCATGCCGTCCACAAACGCATATTTGGACACGATCATGAACACCGCGGCCGAACAGGCAATGATGCAGTGCGTGCGGATACCCGCTTCCTTCTGGCGCTTGGTCCGCTCCAGTCCGATCAATATCCCCAAAACACCGGACAAGATGATCCGGATCAGAAATTCCAGATTGTCATATATCGTCAGCTGATCCTCCGGCAAAAAGCTGGTCAAGCCTGTCAACATAGGGCATACTCCCTTCCTTTAAACGTTTATTCCGATAAGCAGGCAGAGACCTCCGGTTCATCCGAAGGTCCCTGCGCCTTTGCTTAATATTGCTCCATGACCCGGCGGATGCTCTCCCGTGTCTGCGTCAGCCAGTGCAGAGGTGTGCCGGGCGCATACTCCAAGATCCAATGGCATGCGTCAGTACAGCTTTCCGCCGCAGCCGTCCAGATGGGGGTCCACTGGATCGAGCCCTGACCCACCGGCAGATGATCGTCATCCACACCAAGATTATCGTGCAGATGCAGTCCCAGCAGCCGGTCGCCCAGCGTCCGGATCACCTCCGGAATGTTCCAGCCGTTCATATTGGCGTGGCCGATATCCAACAGATAGCCTACCGACGGGCCTGTCTCATCCAGCGCATGGCAAAACGCCTCCTGCGTATAGAGTGCCGCCGCCGGACCGGCAATGTTTTCAAAGGCCAGGCGCACACCGCAGGCAGCCGCCTGCTGCACAAGGTCGCATACCGCCCGGTGCGCCAGCTCTCTGGCACGCTCCTTGTTAAATGTGCTGTATCCGGGATGCAGCACCATTTGCTCCGCCCCCAAGCGGGCCGCAAACGCCAGTGCCTGCTGGTGATGCCGGTAAGCGGCCTCCCGCAGGATATGCATTTCCGCCGTCAGATTCACATCCCATGCGGCCGGATGCACCGTAAAGGTAATCCCTGTGGCCCGCAGGCGGTCTGCCAGAGGGCCGTAATCTTCTCCCAGACTATCCCAGCCGGAGGCATCCATCATCAATTCGACAGAGTCCGCGCCTGCTTCCGCCAGCCGCGCCACATTCTCCTCTACCGGGTGATCCAGCAGGATCAGCTCCGAATAGCCGATTTTTACGTCCATACTCGTTTATCCCTTCACGGCGCCGGCAGTCATACCGGAAACCACATATTTCTGCATGATCAGCGAGATCAGCACCACCGGTCCCGTAATGATGGTCGCTGCCGCCATCAACGGGCCCCAGGAGATCTTGGCATAGCCGATAAAGTTGAACACCGCCATGGGAAGCGTTTTGGTATTGTAGCCGGAGAGCACCAGGGCAAACAGGAAGTTGTTCCAGGAATAGATAAAGCTCATCAGCGCCGCCGTGATCAGACCGGGCGTGACCAGCGGAAGCATCACCCGGAAAAAGATCTGGTTGGCGGTGCAGCCGTCGATCATAGCCGCCTGCTCCAGGTCCTTGGGCAAGTTCTCAAAGTGGGGCACCATGATCCAGATGATGAAAGGCACCGCCACCAGCATATATGCCAGGATCAGCGAAAAATAGGTGTCCGTCAGTCCCAGCGCCGCAAATACCTGGAACCAGGGCAGCAGGAAGCAAATGCCGGGGATCATGCGGGTAAACAGGATGGTGCCGCTGGTGCGGTGCAGCCGGTACTTGGAAATGGCGTATGCCGCCGGGAGGCCGATGATCAGAGACACCACCGTGGTCATAAACGCCACAAAAAAGCTGTTCCAGATGGGCTTTCCGAAGCTGTAGCGCTCGAATACTTCCGCATAGTTGCTGAGAATGAAGTTGAAATTCAGGAACTTGCTGGGGTCCTGTATCTCCACCGTCGTCTTGAAGGAGGCCAGCACCATGAACACAAACGGAAAGATCGTCACAAGAATGATCGCCGCCAGAAACAGGTAATACAGGACGCTCTGCGTTCCGCGCTTTGCCCGCTGGGGACTCATCGTTGTTTTCATCGTTCGACCACCACCTTTGTGCGGATATACATAACGACACCGATTACAACACCCACCAGCAGCAGGAAGATCATCATGGACGCCGCGGAATATCCGTATTTATAATACTGGAATCCATACATGTAGGAATAAATATTAATGGTCTGGGAATGGAACGACGGCCCACCCTGAGTCGTAGAATAGATAATGTCAAAGGTTTTCAGCACGTCGATCAGCCGCAGCATCGCGGCCACCAGAATGGTATTCATTGTCAGCGGCAGGGTAATATGAAACGTCTTCTGCAAGAAATTGGCACCGTCTATGGTGGCCGCCTCATAAATATCAGACGAAATGCCGCTCAGTCCCGCCAGGATGATCAGCGAGATCATCGGTGTCCACTGCCACACGTCAATGATGATCAGCGAGCCGATCACCGTGGTGGAGCCGGACAGCCACTCCAGCGGGGAAAAGCCCATCGCCTTGAGGGCATAGTTGAACAGACCGATGGACGGGTCCATGATAAGCTTCCAGATCATACCCACGGCCACAGGGGTCATCGTCATGGGGATCAGCATCACGGTCTTGTGGACATTGCGCATGAACAGTTTCTTGCGGTTCAGCATCAGCGCCAGCACGATGCCAAACACCACCTCGATCACCAGCGCTACGATACTGTATATCAATGTGATCTTGATAGAGGAAATGAAGTATTGATCCTTAAAGAGCTTGAAATAATTTTCCAGGCCAATGAATTCGGGCTCCGTAACGGAGGACATGCTCCAATCATAAAAGCTCAGCCGCAGCGTATACAGCAGAGGAAATACCACCATGCAGATCAGGAAGATGATGCATGGTGCCATGTAGACCCTTTTCTGGTTGCGGTTAAGGAATTTCGAGAGCTTATGGGTTTCGTTCATTGTCAGCGCCCCTTTCTGCCAGTTTGCGGATGGGAGGTCTCCTTGCAGCCACACAGATCAAGATAATTTTTGCTCTTCCGCAGCCGTGGGAAAAGCATCCGAAAACCGGAACCTCCCGGCGGCCCATTGTGAGCCGCCGGGAAGTATTCCGCTGTGTAAGTAAGTTACTGATTGTCCAGAATGGTCTGGAAATCGCCCTTGATGGCCTCGGCAGCAGCCATCACCTTATCGGAATCACCACCGCTCTCGATGGACGCGGTAACAACAGAGCCAACCAGATTGCGGGCTTCCTGCACGTTCTGACCAAAGGCCACAAAGTTGTAGCCGCGGCCGATGGTACTGCACTCGGCAACCAGGTCCAGCAACTCCTGAGGCATCAAATCCGTTGCCTGAGCGTTGGCCCAGGAGGAAGCGCGGGCGGAGGACACACCGGCAGTCTGAGCAGCGGCCTGCGCATCCTTGCCGGTCAGCTTGGAAACCAGCGCCCAAGCGGCATCCTTATGCTCGGAGTTGGCGTTCACGCCCAGCGCCCAAGCAGAAATGTTATAGGGAACGGGGTCCTGACCGGCCTTAGCGCTGGGGAACTTGGCAAAGCCGACCTTGTCGTACACCAGAGAGGACTCGGGATCCGTCACCACAGAGGCAACAGCGGAGGCCTCGGTCGCAAACACGACCTTGCCCTGAGCGAACAGCGTCATGACCTCAGACCAACTCATGTTCAGGATGCCCGGAGGGCCGTAATTGCCCAGCAGGTTGCCGTACAGAGAGATCGCTTCGATGGTGCTGGGATCGGTAATGGTACAGGTCTTCAGATCGTCGCTGACCCAGTCGGCGCCGTTAGAGAACACGAAGCCTGCGCACTGCGTCACGGAGGGAGACAGGGCGCCGCGGGCGGCGAAGCCATACAGCTCGTTGTCCTTATCGGTGCAGACCTTGACTGCATTCAGCAGCTCTTCAAAGGTGGTGGGAACAGCCAGATTGTGCTGCTCCAGAATGTCCTTGCGGTAGTAGAGCATCTCAACCTCGGTGACAACGGGGATACCGTAGACGCTGCCATCCTTGATGCAGGGCTGAGAGGCCGCGGCGTTCACATCGTCATAGGCGAATTCCGTGTCAGCCACAATGTAGCTGTCCAGATTCTCCAGCCAGCCGTTGCCGATGAAGGTGCCGCAATCCAGCGGGGGACGCACCATCACAACATCCATCGTCGTGGACTTGGCGCCGAACTCAACGTTCAGCTTGCTCAGCAGGTTATCCTCGGAATAACCCTCCAGTTCGACCTTGGCGCCGGTCTCCTCTTCAAACTCCGCGATAATGGGTTCCATCGCAGTCGTCCAGGAGTGGTTCACGGCGACAAAGCGCAGCGTGATGCCCGCATAGGGCTTGTCGCTGTTGTTGACCTCATTGTTGTCCTTCTGGCCGCAGGCAGCCAGAGAAAGGACCATGATCGCAACCAGTAGCAGGCTCATGACCTTCTTCATGTGTTTCCTCCTTATTTGCTTTCTTATTTGCATTCCCGTGGATCCTGCCGGGATCCTCGGTGAATAGCCCTGATTTATTGTACATCCTCCTGCGGAAGCATAACGACTTTCATTGCCTTTCCGGTCCGGCACAACTCATAGCCCTGCTTCCACTGGGACATGGGGATCCGGTGGGTGATCAGCGGGGTCAGATCCACCTGGCCGCTGTTAAGGATACGCATCGCGCGCACCCAAGTAATGGCGCTGGTCGATTTGTCTCCCTGGATCGTGATCTCCTTCTTGTAGATGGTGTTGTAATAATCCACGGGGATCTCGCCCATATTCATGCCCACGGCCACATAGGTCCCCTTGCGCTTGCACATCTTCAGGCCGGACTGGATGCCCGCGCGGAAGCCGGTACATTCAAAGACAAAATCCGCACCCCGGCCGTCCGTAATGGACTTGAGAAACGCTTCCAGATCCTCCGTCTGGCAGTCCACCGTGTGATCGACACCAAACTGTCTGCGGGCAAAGGCCATCCGCTCGGCGTCGGCTGTCAAGCCGGACATGACGATCACCGCGCCGCAGAGCTTTGCGGTAATGGCGACCAGATCGCCGATGGGACCCGGGCCAACCACCAACACCACATCTCCCGGCTTGATATCAGTAAGAATGCAGGTGGCATGCACGGCACAGGCAAAGGGCTCCGCCAAAGAGCCGACCTCATAGGACAGATTGTCCGCCAGCTTGTGGCAGGCATTTTCCGCCACGATGCAGTATTGTGCGAAATAACCATCTGCCGCGGAGCCAAGGCCCTTGCGGTCCGCGCACATATTGGTCTGCGCCTGGCGGCAATATTCACAGGTGCGGCAGGCCGTCAGCGTCGTCTCTGCCGTGACCCGGTCGCCCACACGGATGGAGTGAACGCCTTCTCCTACTTCCACCACCACACCGGCCCCTTCATGGCCGATAATGACCGGAAATGCGTATCGGTCCTGCATCAGTCCGCTGTACAGCGCATGGATATCCGAACCGCAGATGGAGGCCGCCATGACCTTGACCTTTACCTGCCCATAACCGGGAGAGGGCTCCTTCACGTCCGTTCTGAAAAAGGTGCCTTCCTCGCCGGGAAATTCCTTCACTATCGCGTTCATTATAAACGCACCTCCCAAGCAAACTTGTTGTTATTCACATTTCTTGTGTTATAGAATAACGTTCGCAATGTTCTTTTACAACATCAATTTGCGGAGATGGTCGTTTTTCCCCGATTTTCACAAAATCGGCAGGCATATAACGGCAATTCCTCCAATTCCTATTTCCTGTCAATATTCAGGTTCGTTTATTCTTTCACAGTGTGCCCTTCGGCCCTCTCCCGGGATAACGCATCCCGATAGAATACTGGGTCATCGCAAATGGCCATTTTGACGCCGCAGGCCCGGGTCAAGCGGAATTGCTCCGGTGTATCCGGCGAGCAGCATGCCAGCACGATCCCCTTTTCCCGGTAAAAATCCGCCCGCTCCGGCGTCAAGTCCTCTATCGGGACACACACCGCCCAAAGGTGCGCATAAGTGCCGTCCGGGCCGGGATCAAAATTGGCACGGCCGGGATAATCATGGGGACAGCCTACCGTAAGCAACCCCCGTTCCCGTGAAAGATAGCGGGTAACATTTCCGTCGCAGCTGTTAAAGATGCAGCGATCCAGCAGTCCCGCCTCCTCCAGCATAGGCATCGTGCGTTCCACCGTTTCCCAAATCGCCGGACAGACCTTGAAATCCACATCCATCATCAGCTCGGGATATCGCTTCATCAGCTCGATCACCTGCGCGAAGGTCGGCATCGGCTCACCGGCAAAGGCCTGTCCCGCTTTCGTACCGCAGTCCAACCGCTGCAGCTCCTGCGCGGTAAAATCGGCCACCAGCCCATGCCCGTTGGAGACCCGATCCAGACGGTCATCGTGGGATATCATCACCACCTTGTCCCGGGACAGCGTCACATCTACCTCAATGATATCTACACCGGCCTTGACCGCCGCCTCATAGGAAACCATCGTATTCTCCGGGTACAGGGCCGCGTAGCCCCGGTGTCCCACCAGGATCACGCCATCCTTTTGCTTCAGTTCCGCGGTTGTCATGCTTCTTCCTCCGCTCTGACGATCACCTTGATGGAGTCGTTCTCCATCTGCTTGAGGATCGCCTCCTCCATCTGTTCAATGGGATAGGTATGCGTTACCAGCGGGGCGATCTGCAGACGCCCGCTGTTCAGCAGTGCCACAGCGCGGCCATGTGTATCCGGATTGATCATAGACCCCGTCAGGCACAGCTCCTTCTGATATATGTCCTCCAGACGCAGGGTGTAGGTGCTCTCCGGCTTTGGTACGCCAAAAAGCAGTACGGAAGCGCCCCTGTCCGCCGCTTCAAATGCCTGCGCCGATGCGGCAGGATTGCCCACACATTCGATCACCACATCCGCGCCATCACTGTCCAGCAGCTCCCGCAGCCGCTGAGGCAGCGACTCCGTCATTGGATCGACCGCGGCATCCGCGCCCACCTGCAGCCCGATCTCCCGCCGCAGTGCGATGGGCTCGCTGAGGACCACTTTGGAAGCGCCCTTCAGACGGGCCAGCTGCACCATCAGCAGGCCAATTGCGCCGCCGCCAATGACACACACCGTATCGCCGGAATGTATCCCCACCCGGTCAATGCCATGCAGGCAGCAGGCCAGCGGCTCCGCCAACGCGCCCCACCACAGCGGGATCTCATCACTAAGCCGGAGGCACTGCTCCTGCGGTACATAGCAGTGATCTGCAAAGCCGCCGTCCCGGGTCACTCCCAAGGCCTGCAAATTGGTACAAAGCTGTTTTTTTCCGATCTGGCAGAAATGGCAGCGGCCGCAGTAGATGTTCGGATCAACCGCCACCCGGTCGCCGGGTCGCAGGCTATTCACTCCTTCTCCCACTTCTGTGACCACGCCGGAAAATTCATGGCCCAGCACTACCGGCGGCGTAACCGCCGCAGAGCCTTTTCCCCCATGATAAATATGCACGTCCGTGCCGCATACGCCGCAGGCAGCGACCTTTATCAGCACTTCGCCCCGTGCAAGAGGCCGACGCGGAATGGAACAAACCGCAAAACGCCGGTCACCCAGAAAATAGCTGCCTTTCATCCTTCTTCTCCTGTCAGTAATGTTTGGATCTGCTTCTCTGCCGGCATTGCGGCAATTGCTCCATAGTCCGTAGTGCACAGCGCACCGGCCGCGCTGGCATATGTCACAGCCCCGCGCACGAACGGCTCGTCCAGCTCCCGCAGCGGATCGCCGGGACGCCGCAATAAGGCGTGCAGAAATGCACCCAGGAAGGTGTCTCCTGCTCCGGTGGTATCGACCACCGGCACATGGAAGGCCGGCACATGACCGGAGAACCCTTCTCCGGCGTACCAGGCGCCATCGCCGCCGGCAGTTACCAGCACCAGTTCGGGACCCAGTTGCCGCAGCGCCTGGGCCGCCGCACCCGGTTCCCTTTCACCGGTCAGCAGCAGCGCTTCCTCATCAGACACCTTTACGATCCGGGCATAAGCCAGCCCCTGCGCCATGACCTTCACTGCCGCAGCGGTATCCGGCCACAAAAACGGCCGGTAATTGGGATCGTAGCTGACAAGCACGCCCGCCGCGCGGGCAGTCCGCGCCGCGAACAGCGTAGCGCCGCGCCCCGGCTCACCCGTCATGGACACCGAGCCGAAGTGGAACAACCTGCTGCGTTTTATCAATTCCACCGGCACCTGCTCCGCTGTAAGAAGCAGATCCGCGCCTCTATGAAACGCAAAGGACCGTTCTCCTGTTTTGTCCAGCTGCACAAATGCCAGAGTGGTAGCCTCCGGCCCCGTCACAATGCCCCGGCATCCTACGCCGCACTGCTCCAGCGTGTCACGCAAAAACCGGCCGAAGGCATCCTGTCCCACCCGCGCGATCAGTTGGGTGCTGCGTCCCAGACGGGACAGCATCGCCAGCACATTGGCCGGCGCTCCGCCGGCGTTGCGGGCATACAATGCCGCGCCATGTTCTGATACGCCCGATGGCGTAAAATCAATCAGCAGCTCACCGAGCGCCGTTACATCCGTCATAGCTCTCTCCTGTTTTACGGCTGCGTCCGCTTCCGGCGCAGCACTTGGGCAAACCGTTCTTCATCCGCGTTCAGGATCAGCTCCTCCGGGAAATGAATGCTCTCCAGCATTGCCAGCGCATGTGAAAAGCTGCCCACACAGCCGGCAAAATGGGCGTCCGAACTGACCACTACCGGGACGCCGTATTTCATGCACCCCAGCGCCACCTTGCGGCATCCCTCCGGTGAGCCCACACGTCCCCCTTCAAAGGAGTGATTATTGATCTCCACGATCTTCCCGTACTGTTGAAACACCGGCAGCACCGTGTCTAAATCAAAGGCATACCGGGGATCTCCGCAATGTCCGATCACATCTACCAGCGGATTTTCCGCTATTTTTAACCAGCAGCGTGTATGCGCAGCCCGGTCCGCTGGGGGGATCACCGCATCGTGCAGCGATGCAATCACCCAATCCAGCCAGTCCAGCAGGTCATCCGGCATATCGAGTCTGCCGTCATAATCCAGAATATTGGCCTCCACGCCCCGGGCAATGCCCACGCCTTCATATTCCCGCGGAATAACACACAGGCTCCGAAACCAGGAGGGCGGCACCGCTCTGGGGATGGAGCACACATGCTCCGTTGCGCACAAAAACTTCAGGCCCCGTTCTCTGGCGGCATGGATGTTCTCCAGAAGCGTGCTGTGCGCATCTCCGCTGGCAATGGTGTGAGTATGGGTATCGGCAATGATCTTCATTCACAGCACTTCCTTTTACGCTTCCACATTGATCAGGATCTTCATACTGGTTTCCCGGTTCGCATCAATGAACTCATACGCCTGCTGGTACTCCCGGAAGGGAAACACTTTGCTCATCAGCGGCCGCAGGTGGATCTTTCTCTCTCCGATCAGGCGAATTGCCTCTATATAATCCTCGTGCCGGTACATCATGGTGGTATTCAGATCCAGCTCATGGTCATTGAGCACCGCCAGATCCACATGCGCCATGCCGGCATATACCGCCACCAAAATGATGGTACTGCCTTTGCGGGCATATTGGATCGCCTGCCCCATGGTGGTATCATTTCCCGCGCAGTCAAAGATCACATCTGCCCGATCCGGCCCTAGCGCCTCCTGCATGGCCTGACCAAAATTGCGGGTGCGCGTATTATATGTCCATTCAATGCCGCATTCTCTGGCCTTGTCTAGCCGAAAATCCGACACATCCGTGATCATCACGGTCTCCGCACCCACAGCCCGGGCCGCCTGCGCTACCAGATTGCCGATGGGGCCCGCGCCCAGCACGGCCACCCTTCTGCCTGTCAGGTCGTCGGCCCGCCGCACCGCATGGACCGCCACGGCCGCAGGCTCTACCATAGCGCCTTCTTCCGGGGTCATATTCTCCGGCAGAGGCGTTACCTTCGCCGCGTCCACCGCAAAATATTCCGAGGCCATGCCGGTTGTCTGGAATCCCATTACTTTCAGTTCCTCACAGAGGTTGTACTTGCCATGGCGGCAGGGATAGCATTTGCCGCAAACCACCTGCGGCTCCACCGTCACCAGCTGTCCCACAGAAAAACCGCTTACGCCGCGGCCCAGCGCTTCTATGCGGCAGGACACCTCATGTCCCTGCGTCACCGGATAGCTGGTAAAGGGATGCTTGCCGTGATATACATGGATATCACTTCCGCACACACCGATCCGCAGGACCTTCAGCAAAATTTGGCCTTCTCCCGCCGCCGGTGTCTCTACCTGACGAAATTCGACTCTTCCGGGTTGTGTCATGACCTGCTGCAACATGAGGTATCGCTCCTTAAACTACAAAATGGCGTGGATATTTCGTTCTCTTTTCGTAACCACTTTTATTAATATACTTTCTATAAGTGATTATAGCATATATATTGCCGCTCAATCAAGCTGGCATTTGCACGATTTTACCAATGCCATTTTGTGCATGGTCACAAAATGTTTTGTTTGCGTTTAATTTCAAAACTTGCTATAATGAATCCACAACTTTTCCATATCCTTTTTGCAAAAGTATCCATACAATTTAGGAGGCAGCCATGTCGACCAACAAAATCACCAGCAGTGACCTGAAGGCTATAAACTGCCGCGCGCTGTTTTCCGAAGTCTATGTACAGGGCGAAACGTCCAAGCAGGCTCTTGCCTCTCTGCTGCATCAGAGTATGCCCACCGTCAGCCAGAATCTGCAAAAAATGACTGACGCCGATCTGATCGTCAACGGCGGCTTATTTGAATCCACCGGCGGCCGCAAAGCGCAGATCATTCAATTCAATCAACGGGCCCGTGCGACAGTGGGCATGGAGTTGCTGAAGGATCAGGTGCGCATCGTGGCCGTCGACCTGTATGGCTCGGTCCTGCAGGAGGTATGCTACCCCTGCTTGCTGACCTTTGATCAGCAGTGCATGTCCCAATTGGGAGACAGCGTAAACCGTTTCATCGAAAGCCTTCCCGTCCCCACCAAGGATATCCTGGGGGTGAAGATCGCCCTGCAGGGTCTGATATCCCCTAACGGTACTGCCGTGACCTATTCCAAGATCTACCCGTGCGGCGACCTTGTGATCGAAATGTTTCAGCGGTACATCCATTGTCCCTGCTCACTGATCCACGATACGGAAGCCTCCGCCTTTGCCGAGCTGTGGTTTTACCCGGAATTGCAGGATGCTGTGATCCTGATGCTCAACCGCTACTTCGGCGGAGCGCTGACCCTGAACCGGAAGGTCTATCAGGGCCGGGAGTTTTTCAGCGGAACGCTGGAGCATATCTGTATGGACCCCAACGGGCCGGAATGCTACTGCGGCAGGCGTGGCTGTCTGGAGACCTTTTGCTCCGCCTATGCGCTGGAACGTCAGGCCGGCCGGACCTTGCCGCGGTTTTTCCGGGATCTGCGCGCCGGGGATCCCCAATGTCAGGAGGTATGGCATCAGTACCTGTCATATCTGGCGCGGGCAATCGACAGCATCCGCATGCTCATCGACTGTGACTTCATTTTCGGCGGATATCTTCAGCCTTACTTTACCCAGCAGGACCTGCGCCTGTTGGAGCAGATGGTGCAGGAACGCTGCGCTTTTCACTCAGAGACCTTTCACATTCGCCAGGGCCGCTGCGGCCCTCAGGCGCCCGCTGTCGGCGCAGCGCTGCTGCTGATCGAACAGTTCCTTTCTCAGAGCGGATTCGATCCCGACCGCTGCCGTCAACGTTTTGCCAGAAAAGCCGAGTAAATCACCTTTTATGCTTCGACCGCTTTTGTGGTCCAGAAGGTCTTAGCGCTTTCTTTATTCCGTATTTGCGTATTTCCCCAAAATATGTTATACTGTTGATTCTAATTTGTATATATCACTGCTATAAAAAGAGATGAGCAAAACAGTTGGAAGGAACTGCCCCCAAACAAGGCAAACGGGAAT
>USMI01000042.1 GCA_900555735.1 uncultured Eubacteriales bacterium
TGACCCGCGATCCTCGTATGAAGGAGCGTAAGAAGTACGGTCTGAAGGCCGCCCGCCGCGCACCTCAGTTCTCCAAGCGCTAAACGTTATATTGCGTCTTCTCAGTTCCGGAAGCCATTTGGCTTCCGGAACTTTTTGCCACCCGCCGCGCATGCCCTCGTTGCGCCAACCGCCTGTCGGTCACATTCGTGCCCGCCAGACGGGGCGCTGCCTTGAAAGCGCCTTGCTGCATCCGCCACAGGCGGCGCTGCGGCGCTTTCCCCAGTTCTCCAAGCGCTGAGTTTATACCCTGTTTTTTGACAAAGGCTTCTGCTTCGGCAGGAGCCTTTGTTTCTTCCGGAGCTCTTTTGCTGCCCGTTGCGTGTGCCCTCGTCGCGTCAGCCGCTCCAGCATAGTTTTTTGTAAAAGTCGCAAGGTGGAATTGATTGCAGGCCTTGAGCATGTTATAATTTTATACAGTATTTCGCATTGTGATCGCCGCCGGTATTGACCAGCCGAAGCCGGCTCAATCATTGGGCCGAAAAAGAAATGATATATTGAAGAGCAGGGGGATAGGGACATGCCGAACAAGCCATTTGAATACACCCTGAATATGGCATCCATTTTTCAAGGAAAGCTCTCGGAACTGAAAAGCTACTATTGCAGGGAGGATATCGTGCTGGCGCTCAGCGATTATGACCACGCGCCGAAGGATGCCAAAAGCTTCCGGATGAGAGACCTCTCCCGCCTGTGTACTGCGCGGGGGCTCGACGCGCAGGAGCTGATCGCAGACAGAACCCTGTTGGAGCAGGTCCCGACGCGCTCCGAGCTTCAGGACGAATTGCTCCGGTCCTTTTACGACATGTATGCGCAGTTCCCTGCGACGAGCGATTTCATGGCACGGATCGTGCGGCGTTTAGCGCCGGAATACGCTTCCGACCCTGTGGAGGTCGCGATCCTGAAGAAATTCGTCGCGGGCGGCGGACGTAATTTCAAGCGGTTCCATGTGGCCTCCATTATGGATTGGGCCAAACGGCGGCTGACTCCGGGGGAGCTTGCCTCCTATGCCACAGAGACGGAGGAAGAAAGGACGCGGCGTCTTCTTTCCAAGATCGATGCGTCTATTTTTGCGCAGGATACCGTTGAAATGACTGCCCTCGATATCCTCAAGCTGATCCTTGACCGTATCCCCAAATACCAGAGGGACGAAAGCCTGTCCTTCGAGACGATCGAATTGTCCGAAGAAACACGCGCCGCCCTGACGGAAGCTTTGGGCAGCGGGGCGGGCGATGACTATGAACAGCTTCAGGCGTTTTACCGCCGCGTTTCGGACGGTGGCATTCCGGACGGCGGACAGCGCTTCGCCGAGCTGGTCTCCGGTATCGAACGCGACTTTAGAACGCAGCTGAAAACCATCAGACGCATATCGAAAGTGGCTAAGGCCGGAACGGCCGCCGAGTTATACAAGCAGGCCAAGAAGGACGCCATAAAGGCCAAGAGGAACGCCGTGAAAAAGGACAGCATCGACCTTGAGCTTATCGAAATGTGCCGCGATCTGGCGGCGGGAAACTTCCGTGTCAACGGCAAGACAAAGGTATATTTATACTATTTCGCCTTCATGTTCGGAATGACCGTCCCCATGGAGGGCCGGGAATGTGCGCCGGAACGGGATCTTGTCAAGAATCTGTTTCAGGATTTTTATAACGACAATCTCCTGCGGCTGCTGTCCTCGGATTATTCCGACCCGAAAAAGGCGGCCGCGCTGGAGCGGGAGCCTACCGGCGAGGGGATCAACTACAAGAGCTTTGTTGAGGTGATCTATCTTTACTTCCTGTGCCGGGAGGATCTGAGCATGACGCCGGGCGAAAAAATCGATGCGGCGGAGGCTGTCATTCTGAATTGCGTAAAGCGCGCCAAGAAGGACGGGTGGCCCGCCTCGCAGCCTGTCGGCACGCACACCGAGGTGTACCGGGAGCTTCATGTCAACGTGCTGCTCAACAAGGCTCCCGAGGAGATCGCCGACTATATTCTGGCGCACTATCAGGTGTTCTCGCCGGATAGCGCCGGTATTGCCCGGATCATGGTGGCCGCCGAGGAAAATACCGCCTCTGATCTGATCGAGGAGATCATGAGCGGGCTGGATGAGGCGTATTTGGATATTCCGCCGTTCGATGCCTGCCAGAGGGCGGATCGGAACAGGGGGATCAAGGATGATATTATGTTCCAGTCGGACAACTCCGCCTTCGACTGGAAGGTCAAAACGCTGCTGGAGGAACGCTATGCCGGCGACACGGCGTTCCTGAAGGTAGTCCGCGCCTTGGATGACAGAACGCACATCAGCAGCGGCCGGTTCAACAAGAGCGCCCGTGACAGAATGCTGATGCTGCTCCATGTTCTGGCGGCGCAGTCCGCGGAGCAGAGCCCCCTGTCCATGTTCAAGCTCCAGCGCCGGATGGAGGAACGGGGGATCGTCTCCGTGGGAACACAGCTCTCCACCGCCATCGGTGGGCTTATCGATATCGGCTTCGACATCCGCAGGAACGGGGACAGCTTCTACTTGGGCGAGCGTGAATATGAGGACGATATTCTGGACCGCCTGCTGAAGAAGGTCTCCACCCTGTATTACGATATCGACAGCACCTCCGAGCTGCTTATGACCGAGGCGTTGATCCGCCGGACAAGGTCTGATAAGCGCGTTACCCGGAGTGAGCTGATTGCCATTCACCTCAATTATTACATCTCCCTGCTGAGCGACACGGACGGCCTTGACACCTTTCCCGATGTGTTCGAGGACTATGCCGCCACCATCGACCCGTATCTGGAGGAGGCACGATACCAGCCGCTGAGCGAAAAGAACATCTTTGACATGTACGTTGTGACCGCTCTGTACTTCTATCTGGTGGAGAATAACGGCTACATGTAAGCTTCCCCCCGCTTTTCGGCGAAATCGCTCCTGCTATGATCATTACGATCAAAGCAAAGGAGTGATGCGTGCAAATGGCCATTCATAAATTCAGTAAAACCGGCACTTATCATACGGCTCGGAATGAGGAGAATCAGGACTGCTTATACAGCATAGAGGAAAAGGATTTTCTTGCAGTCATGCTGGCCGACGGGGCCACCGCGTGTGAAAGGGGCTTGGAGGGCGCCAGACTGTCATGCGAAGCCATGGCGCAGGTCATCAGGCAGGAGGGCAGCGGATTCTTTCATTATCCCAAGGAGAAGATCGCGTATCTTCTGACGGAGCAGATCCTCTATTTTCTGGAGCGCGGCAAGCCGGACGGCTGTGACATCCGGGAGTACGGAAGCACCTTCTCATTGGTCTTTTTGGAAAAGGATACGGGGCGGGCGGTATTGGTCAATCTCGGAGACAGCGCCGTCATCGCCATTGACGAAAATGGGTTTTCCTATTTACTGCGGCCGAAAAGATATCGCGGCGCACCCTGCCTGACCACCACAGACGGCGCCGGCCGGGCCATCGAGGTCGCCGTGCGTATGTTGACGCCGGGAGGCAGTATTCTGGTGTGCTCCGACGGCTTTCTGGATCAGCTGCAAAAGGGCAGCGTTGCTTCCCTGCTGAATTCCTATGACACGGACGGCTTGGATCATCAACTGTCCCTGCTGGAAAACGAGGATGATTGCAGCTATATTTCATTCACACGGAGAAGAGATTAAAGATAAGGAGATAGAAGGGCTATGGAGGAATCGGGACGTAAATATCTCACTGGTTCGATCCTGCTGTCCAGAAATGAGGACGGAAGCGCGCCGGAGGAATATCATATCAAGTCTGTGATTGGCGAGGGCGGATCCACGGTATGCTATGAGGCGGCAAGAACGCGAAAGGACGGGATCGTGGAGACCGGAAAGCTGAAGGAGTTTTATCCGGTGGATTCTGTGGTCGGAAATCAGGCGTGGTATTATTCGCTAGAGCGCCTTGCAAACGGACAACTGGTCCCGGGTGCCGGTACGGTCCGCAAGTTCGGCGAAATGTGTCAGGATTACCTCAGCACATACAGGCTGCTGCGAAAGGTCATGGCGGACAATCCCAAGAATGAGATCCTGAAGGGATATATCCAGCACGGCGAGGTCCTGTACGGCTGTATGGCCGGTGAAGGTGCGCAGAACTGCGGCACAGAGGAGCTTGCCCACCGCAGACCCACGGTGTATATCTGGTCTCCGGGCGTGCCGGGAAAGGGCTTTGACCTCTATCTGTCCGAGATACGGAAGGATCCCGCGAAGCAGCCGGAAAGCTGGCTGCAAAACATTCTGTGCGTTGTGGATAACCTGACGGACTGCATCAAGGCTCTGCACACGGCGGGACTGATGCACATGGATATCAAGCCGTCCAATTTTCTGGTACAGTATGACAGCGATTTCGAGATCAAGCCAAATAACATCTCTCTTTTTGACATCAACACGCTATGCTCCATTGACAGCGAATACCTGAGAGCATCCGGGTCAGAGGGCTACTGTGCGCCTGAGGTGCTGCGAGGCCGGGCGGATAACCGCTCCGACATCTACTCCATCGGCGCGATGCTGTTCAACGCCATCGTGATCGTGAAGGATATTCCGGACGGACTATATCGTGACGCCTTCTATCCGTGCATCGATCAGCTGGTGAAGCACTCTGCGCTGTTTCTGGCCTCGGAGACGAACTCCGACGCGGCGCTCATGTCCAGACTGTGCGGAATTCTGGAGCGGTGTCTGGCAAAGGACCCCAGAAAGCGGTATCAAAGCTGCTCGGAATTGAAGGCCGATCTGGAAAAGGCGAGACAGCGATTGACCAGAATGCTTTGGACACCGGTGGAAAAAAGTACAGAGGGACTATCCGAGCCTACCGTGGTGATCCAGAAGCTGCTCTATGAGCATCCGCTGTATGAGTCTGTTGCCACCGGCGCGGCGCACATCAATGTGCTTGTGATCGGCTCCGGCACCTATGGACAGCGATTCATCGACATCTGCTTACAGGCGGGACAGATGTCCGGGGTCGGCCTGCGTATCACCGCCGTCTCCGACGAGCCGGAGGAGGACAGGGCGGCATATCTGCGCTTCCGGCCCGCGATCAGCGAGTTTGTGAATGTCAACGGTTCCCTGCGGGGAAAGGAGCAGCTGGCGTATGCGGCACTGGAGTTCCTCGGCATCGCCGGGGAACACGGCGAGACCGGTCCCCTGCGTTTTACGCAGAAAATGTCGCAGCTGAACAGAGACATCGTTCAGTCGCTTCTCCGATCTGCCGAGGCGCAGAGCGCATATGACTATGTGTTTGTTTCTCTGGGGAATGACCGGCTCAGCAGGGCCATTGCCAAGTTATTTTCCGAAGGGAGCGGCCACGCCTGCCCGGTATGCTACGTCAGCCAGAGCACCGTCCGCTCCGGAAAAGCGGACACACAGAACAGGCTGTATCCGGTGTGTGTCAACGCGCCAGTGGATGTGGCGTCTATCGCGCAGGGGCTGGGCGAAATGGCCTTTAACACCCACGTTTCATGGAACAGCTCCTTAAACATCGACGTGACGCGGGAACGCAGACGGTTTTTTGAGAGCACGGCGGAGCAGGACAAATACAACCGAACCGCTTCCCTCGCCTTTGCGCTTTCCATCAAATATAAGCTGCACAGTGTCCAGATCGAATGTACCGACCCGGAAGAGGCGGCCAGACGGTTTTCCCAGCAGATTTTGGAGGCGCGCTTTACACAGCCGGAGGCAAAAGCGAAATTTGACCGCATGGTCGACCTTGAGCACAGGCGATGGGTACTGGAGCGCGCCGCCGACGGATGGACCGCGCCCAGAGACGAACAGGGCAGGCTCCGCCTTGAAGATTGTGTGGTACGGGGCAGCGTCAAGGACGCCGCGAACCGGACGCACCCCTGTATGATCCGCGGGTCTGAAAGCGCACCTCTCAGCGACCCGAAGTATTCCGCCGACGACCATAGGCTGTGGAACGAGGGCGAGATCGACAGCAGTCTGGATGAGCTGGACCGAATGTCGCTGGAGCTGCACAGATGCTTCCGGAGGCAGGCGCAGCAGCTGAAGCAGGACAGCAGCCTTCAAGACTCCGACCTGCGGCTGATCCAAGAACTGATCCCGGCAGGCTGCGAGGATGCCGAAAGAGCCTTTAAGCAGTTTCAGTTCGCTTTGAAGAACATCCGCAGCGGCGTGGAAAGCTACAGCAGGCAGTACGGTTACTATCAGGACGCCTTGAAGCAGACGCTGTTCGCCGTGCCTGAGGAGGTCAGGGCAAAGATTGACGAGCGGCTGGCCGTGATCGCCCGCACCTTCTTCCCTGTTATCGAGAGCAATCTGTACCGCAATTACAAGGCGTATGACGCGGTGCTGGTGGAAAAGATCCCCTTCATTTTGAGCTATCGCTATATGTCGGCTATCGCAATGGCCTTTGAGGACGGCAAGTATCAGAATGGCCGGAATGAAGCCGTCTTCACCAATGTCGCCGCCGCCACGGTGCTGAGTCCCGAAAGGCTCCTGTTTCTATACTGCTATAACAAGGCCTCTGATCTGGAGCTGTTGATCCGGAAGCTGGACGCGGTGCTGAACTATCTGGGAAAGCGCAGTGTTCACTGCGGCGTTGAATTTGCCGCGGCGTGCCTGCGGGAAGTGCCGGACGGGGAGCGCGAAAGGCTTCACGCCGCGCTGACGAAGCTGCGCAAGCGCTATTTGAAGCGCGGCGGCAACGCTTGGCTCGAAAGCGTGACGGTCTATGATGCGGCCCACGACGCCGAGGCCGCCGCAAGACTTTTCGCCCACTTGAGGGAGCATCCGGTCGATCTGTACGACGGCGGCAATCCCCTTTTCCCTTCCGCCTATGACAACGCTATGTTTATCGGGCAGGTCACCGACGCGGATATCCCGTATTTTGAATTCGATTGGCGGCACAAGGTGTTCTCCAAGCGGATCCGCTGCGACTATTTGAGCTTCGTCAGGGACGCCTCATTCATCCGGATCAGGGACATGTTCGCATTGATGAACGCCTCAGATAACCGGTTCCACCTGCCGGAATTCGCGGAGGATTATGAAGCCTTGTGGCGGATCTACACCGGTCAGTATCTGGACGATCAGCCGTTTGAAAACGGCGTTGGAAGCTGGAACAGGCTGTGCATGTGTCTGGCCAAGTACGAGGCCGACCAGAAGCCCTTGGCCAAAATGGCGGTCAGCACCTCTGCGGCGCCGTCATACAAGGCATTGACCTATTTCCTGCCGGAATTCTGCTTTACAACGGCAAAAATGCTGGTCCAGAAGCTGGCGGAATACGGCATCGCGGAAGAGGGCTCCCATGTTTCGCCCCATACCAGCGATACCTGCAGACTGGAGCTGACCATCAACGAGGTGTATGAGCCGCCGCTGCACGCTGTATTCATCCAGCCCCAGATCCTTCTGCCATACTACGGGATCGAGGTACGCAGGTACAAGGCATACGATGCCGAATACGTTGAGATCAGGAGCAACGGCCTTACGGTCACAGACGCCGATCTGGACTTGGACAGCACGGGCCGTCAAGCAGCGGCACTGGGCGTATTGCAGCAGCTTGAAAAGGCGCATTTCATCGGTCAGCTCAGGCAGAACACGGCGGAGCCCCGTCTTGTGAGCTTTGTGTACTCCTCCCCGCGGATCAAGCGGCTCCTGACAAACGCCGGTGAGATCCTCGCGGTCTATGCGTATTATGACGTGCTGAAAACCGGATACTTTGACGACGCCGCCAGCGGCTATGAGTTCCGCTGGGAGTCGGGCGGCGTCAAAAATGAGCTGGATCTTGTTCTGACCAAGGGGTTCAGGAGCATCATGGTGGAGTGCAAGGCGGTCGTTGCGCTTAAACGGGAGTATTATCACAAGCTCCACAGCATCGCCGACCAGTTCGGCATCGGCACCATAAAGGTGCTGCTGGGGAATACCTACGCCCGCTCCAACGCCGCGGCCAACGAGCTGAATACGGTACAGCGGAGCCGGGGCAGCCAGCTGCATATCGAGACGATCTCCGACGAGGCGCAGATCGTCAATATCGGGCAGACCCTCGTCCGCCTGATGGAGGAGCAATAACACATATGCCGAAAGGAGCATTTATGACAAAGAAGCAATATGATCCGATCCCGGTCGACACCTCCGACGTGGTGCTGCCGGCGGAATTACTGGCGCTGACGGAGCGGATCGCGGAAAACGTTCACGATGTCTGGGCGGCAGGCCGCATCGCCGAGGGATGGACATACGGTCCGGCAAAGGATTCCGAGAAAAAGACGACGCCTCTGCTGGTGGCATACGGCGACCTGCCGGACGAGGAAAAGGCCTATGACCGCAATACCGCGCTGGAAACCTTGAAGCTTATCGTCAAGCTGGGCTATTCCATCCGGAAGCAATGAATAACCTTACAGGAGGACGCTGTATGAAACACAAAGCATTCATCAGTTACAGCCCCATGCGGACGCCAAGATCGTAAAGCAGTTCGCACTTCAGCTCTCTTTGCGGGGGTTCGACCTGTGGATGGATGAAAAGGATCTGTCCTACGGAAAGAATTACAACGGCAACTACACTACGGCGATTTTCCGCGGGATCCATGAATCTGATCTGTACCTTCTCTTTGTATCCAAGAACTCCGTCCAGTCGCGCTGGGTAGGCGCAGAGATCGATTTTGTGCTGCATGAAAAGATCGAACGGGATAAGCCGATCATCATTCCCGTCAGGTTGGATGACACGGAGCTTCCGGTGGCCTTGTCCAATCCTGATTGTATCGATGCGCGATTTTCCATTTTTGATGCAGCCAATGAGCTGGCGAAAAAGTTTGCGGGAATGGGCACGGAGCGCTCCAACGCCGCCTTTGACCTTGCCAGCGTTTCCTTTGAAATTTCTGAAAACACCGCCGTAGAGGTCGGCCCCTTTAATGGAGAGGTCGGTATCCGTGATCTGGAGGAGAATCGTGAACAGGTCCTTAAGAAGCTGAGAAAAACCGCCCTTGGCATCCTGTTGAATTTCGTTCCCGCGGAGGATTTCGACTTTCAGGCTCCCCTGCCGAAGTACAAAAACGGCATGTACGAGGAATCCAGCCAGCGCGTATCCGGAAGCACCAGCGGAAGCATCTGCGAAAAGGCGAAGGTGGAGGCCGTCGTGTTTCATCCAGATTGGGATAAGGTGATGAAGCTGCTGGATGAACGGCTTGAGATCCTGAATATCAACGCCATCACCTTTGGCTTTACCGTACCCACGGGCGAGTCGGAATCGCTGCTGGATGTAGGCACGCGCTGCCTGCAAAAGTTGCAGGAGACATATATCATCCTCTCCTGCGACAACATCGAGGGGGCCACCGTTGAGATCGGCGACGATTTTTACCTCTCCTTCCTGCCCGCCGAGAACGTGCTGAAAATCCGGCTGAGCACAAAATATCCTTTCCAGTTTGAAAAGCGCATGAAGGAGTTTTCCCTCGTAGATTTCTTAAGGGACACGCTGGGTATCGCATGCTGAGCCTCCGGGGCGGGAAACGCTCCGGCAGCGCCAGACCCGACTTTGAAAAGTAAAGAATATTATGAAATATCCCGGCATGGCCGAAAAAGCATCGGCCATGTCGGGATATTTTTTATTTTTCCCCCCTCCTCATCGGCAAGCCGCCTGTAAGATACTTAATTCACAGAGGAAACACACCGCCCGGTTATCGGGGCGTAGAGTTCGATAACAGCGACCATGGGTGGCTGAAAGCCCATGGGGCAAAAACGCCAAGCTTTATCCCACAATCTACGAAAAATCAAAATAAACAAGGAGAGTTTTATTATGAAGAAATACAACTATTCCGACGCGATCGCCGCTGCTGTGGAGCAGATCCTGACCGAGGACAAACAGGGTTTTGATTTTAACGAAGATCTTGGTGTCTTCAGCTTCGACATCCGGGTCAGTGGCAAGATTCAGAGATTCAGATATATCATTGACATCAACGAGGATGATATTGGCGTCTATGGAATGTGCCCCATCGCCGCTGACAGCGACGACAAGAAAATGATGGCACAGATGGCGGAATTTTTCTGCCGCGCCAACCGCGGGCTGCGGAACGGCACCTTTGAGCTTGATTATGAGAACGGCGATATTCGCCTTCGGAGCTTTATTGACTGCGAAGGTTCCCTTCCCAGCCCCGAGGCTCTGAAAAACTGCTTGCGCTGCACCGCAGCGCTCTATCGGTATTACGGCTCCGGTATCGCGGCGATCATCTTCGCCGGAAGCACCGCCACGGAAGCCATCGCACTCTGTGAGGCTGAACATGAGGAAAAGTGCCGCCGCATCCGCGCAAAGCTGGACCCCACTTTCCCTGACACCGACCCCGATACGGACCCTGATACGGACCCTGATACGGACCCTGACCCAGACCCTTATACGCCCCCGATCTGCAATACGCCCTCCTCCGACGACGCTCTGGATCCCTTCTTCAATCTGTTCTGTGGGAATATATCGGAGGATGAGGACGCATAATGGAAATTCTGATCAAAAGCGCGAATGGTATTTCGCAGGTATCGGCTGACGCAAAGCTGCTGTCGCAGCGGAAGGTATTCATCGAGGGCGAGATCTCGCCGGAGTCCGCCTGTGAATTCGTGAAGAAGATCATGCTTCTCAACGCGGAGGACGCCGGAAAGCCCATCGATATCCTGATCAACAGTCCGGGCGGCGGCGTCTCCTCCGGGATGCTGATATATGACGCGATCCAGAGCAGCAAGGCCCCTGTCAGGATGTTCTGCATCGGCCGCGCATACAGCATGGGAGCGATCCTGTTCGCCTGCGGCACGCACGGGCGGTATATGCTGCCGCACGCAGAGCTGATGCTCCATGAGCCGCTGCTGGGAAACAAGGTCGGAGGCAACAGCTCGTCCATCAAATCGATCTCCGAAAGCCTGTTGGAGACGAAACGAATGATAAACCAGCTTCTCTCCAAGCATACCGGAAGAAGCGAGGAGGAGGTGGAAAAGGCCACAAGCTACGACCATTATTACAGTCCGGAGGAGAGCAAAGCGTTCGGCCTCTGTGATCAGATCGTGGACTTCAGTATGCTATTGGAGGAGTAACGTATGGTAAAAGAGAAAATCATTCTGGGCGAGAACTGCTCCTTCAGCGCCGATTGTCAGGAGACCGGCCTGAACAATAATGTGATCGTATGCGGCGGCAGCGGCAGCGGCAAAACCATGTCGATTTCAGAGCCGAGGCTGCTGGAGACAAAGACATCAAGTCTGATGGTCACCGTGACCAAAAGGCGCATTGTGACAAAATACATCCCCTTATTCAAAAAGCGGGGCTATCAGATCCTGGATCTGAACTTTGCCAAGCCGGCGGCAAGCACCTGTTCCTTTGACCCGCTGAAGTATGTGGGGAGCTATTCCGACATCACCTTCCTCGCCAGATCCGTTGTTAAAGCGGATCCCCAAAAGGAAAACACCAACGCAGACCCCTATTGGGATGAGGCCGCGGTCTCCCTGCTGTCCGCCGAGATTGCCTACACGCTCATGACAAAGGAGCACGCCAGCTTTGCCGACGTCCTTGATCTGCACGACACGCTTATTCTCAAGGACACCGGCAACACCGTGAGGACCTCTCTTGACATGCAGTTTGCGCGCGTTGCCGCCAAGGATCCCACATGCTTTGCCGCATCATGCTGGCGCTCCTTCAAAAATCTGCCGGTCAACACGGCCGGATGCGTTTTCGGCATGCTGAACACAAGCATTGATACGATATTCTCGCCTGAGCTGCGAAGCATGATGCGGGACAAGAATACCGTCGATTTTGAGCAGCTGGCGGAAAAGAAAACCATTCTGTTTATCACCACCAGCGCCGTGAATCCCTCGCTGCACTGCTTTGTCAACATGTTCTACGCACAGGCGTTCAAGCAGCTCTTTGAATACGCGGAGAATTGCCCGGAGGGCACGCTGCCGGTCCCCGTCCATGTTCTTTGTGACGATTTTGCCACGGGAGGCCGTGTGCTGGACTTTGCCGAGTACATCAGTATTTTCCGCGAAAAGGGCATCTCCGTCACGCTGCTGCTGCAATCCGAGAGCCAGCTGGAGGGGATGTACGGCAGCGAGAACGCCACCACCATCATCAACAACTGCGATTCCTATATCTATCTGGGTGGGATGGATCTGAAAACGGCGCAGAACATCAGCCTGCGGCTAAACGCGCCGCTTGACGAGGTGCTTCACATGCCGATCGGGCAGGAGGTAGTATTCCGGCGCGGACAGCGGCCTATCGTCACCAAACGGTATGACATCCGGAAGGATAAGCTGTATCAGAAGCTAACGAAGGAATATCACAAGGAGCATACCGCGAAGGAGCGGCAGGGTCGGACACCGGAGAGCATAAACAGCAGCTGAATAACGAACCATCCCAGACCTTCGGCTCACGCCGGAGATCCGGGATGGTTTTTCTATATGTTAAGCCGCGCAACGCCGCCTTACCGGAGGATCAGCGCCATGATACCGGCCAGCACCGCCGAGATCGCCGCCATGCCGATGGTGCCGAAGGCCCACTTTTTGCGCTTATCCGCCGCCGTGATGTAGGGCTTCAGATCCTCCGTGCCGGGGATCGTCCACGCCTTGGTGTGTCCCACCCACCAGTCATCTATCAGAAACCGGTCGATCAGGTTCATAACGGAAAGGATCGCCAGCAGCTGCCAGAAGCCGCTCAGAAAGCCCCGCGCTCCGTTGACGGCATACACGAACACCAGCACATAGGCGATGTAGCCGGGAAGGCAGCAGAGCTTGAATAGGATGGCATTGCGCTTGATCCGCTCATGGGTGGTCAGGCCCTGCGCCACGCAGCGCTCCTGCACCGCGGCGCTGTAAAGATGCACCATCCCCACCGCGCCCTTGCGGATGCCGAAAGCACAGACCAGCACCAGCAGTACGCCAAGGCCGAGGCCCTCCAAAATCACTTGAACGATCATTGCTGATCTCTCCTTTCTTTATGCAAAACACTTCGCCGGTTAGTTTTTGCTAACTTCCACTCCTTGAAAAAGCTGCCTTCGGCAGCCTTTCCTGTTGCAAATGGTCAGCTTGCGCTTTCCGGTCACATTATAAGCCGCGCCACTGCCCCTTGTCAAGCCGGTCATACGCCTTTATTGTAATTGCAAATCGTAATTTTTTCTCTTCATTATACGATCTGTATGCAAAAAAGAGCCGCTGCGGCATGGCAGCGGCTCCTTGAAGCATCAGATATAGCGGCGGGGAACACGGTCGCCGGTCAGCACCAGATCGTGAGGGATGGTGACGGTATCGCCCACATGGCAGTCACGTCCCGTGACATCCAGCACGGTATGGGTCATGCCCGGCGCGCCCAGCAGCGGCACCTTCTCGCCGCCCAGCAGCACATGGCGCTTGCGCTGCTGCCAGCAGGCGCGAAGGCCGCGGTAGCGGTAGGCAAACGCGCCATCGGACGTGCCGGCGTCAATGACAGCTACGTCCGTATCCCGGCGCAGCAGGGTGTCGCCATAGCCGATGCGCTGGCCCTTCTTCAAGCGGCGCACCGTGCAG
>USMI01000043.1 GCA_900555735.1 uncultured Eubacteriales bacterium
CGGGCGTAAGAGATTTGAAGGGAGCTGTCCTTAGTACGAGAGGACCGGGATGGACGTACCTCTGGTGCACCAGTTGTTCTGCCAAGGGCATAGCTGGGTAGCTAAGTACGGACGAGATAAACGCTGAAAGCATCTAAGCGTGAAACTCTCCCTAAGATGAGATCTCTCATCCATTATGGAGTAAGGGCCCAGAGAGACGATCTGGTTGATAGGCCGGAGGTGGAAGTGCAGTAATGTATGCAGCTGACCGGTACTAATAGCCCGAGGGCTTGACCTACAATTTGTGCAGGCAATCTAAGCCTTCTCCATCCACATGAAGTACATTGTTCGGTTTTCAGGGTGCAAGCAATTGCACATGAGTCGGCATGACGGAACACTGCTGTGCTGACAAGTTGGTGCTTATTAGGGCGAGGGTCCACCCGTTCCCATCCCGAACACGGAAGTTAAGCTCGCTTCTGCCCACAATACTTGGCTGGAGACGGCCCGGGAAGATAGGTAGCGCCAACATAAAAAAGGACACCATCCATTCGGATGGTGTCCTTTTTTATGTATAATTCCGCTTCGCTCAAATAACTGGGCGGGGCATACTGCCCTCTTCTGCCATCAGCAGTGCTGCGCCGTTTTCTCCGTCCGAACCCGCCCTATATGGAGCGGAATGGCTGCGATCACATGGCGAAGGGTCCTTGCGGCAAAAGCTTGAAATCTGTTTGGGTGATATCTGAGATTAGCGCAGCGCGGATATCTTGTCAGATTTGTGAATTACATTGCTGAAAATCAAGCGGCTTTTGTTATCATTCACACTTTACATTAGCGCGATAAAGTGATAGAGTAATACCATACTAAAACAAAAGAAAGACGCCAAGCAAAAGGCGCCAACAAAAAGGAGAAAAGTAACATGAAAAAGTTTTTGGCAATGATGCTGGCGCTGGTCATGGCGCTGAGTCTGGTGGCCTGCGGTAATCAGGCTGCCCCTGATGCAAACACTGACGACAACAGCGACACCCCCGCTGAAGTGACCTACGCCGTGGAAGCTGGCAGCGCCGGCGAGGAAGTAGCTACCGAGAAGGGCTGGAAGATCAACTCCGTTGGTTCTCAGGCAGACGCGCTGATGGAAGTGGATGCCGGCACCTCTGATGCCGCCATCATCGACCTGCTGATGGCTGGTGCCATGGTGGGTGAGGGCACCAGCTATCCCGACCTGAAGGTCACCGATCAGAAGTTGACCTCCGAGCTGTACGGCGTTGGCTGCCGCAAGGGCAGCGATCTGGCTTCCTACATCAACAGCGTGTTTGCCGAGGCCTATGCTGACGGCACCATGGTGGAGCTGGCTAAGACCTACGGCGTGCAGGAAGCTCTGTTGGAGCAGGCTGCCTCTGAGTTCGTTGCTTCCGAGTCTGACAGCGATGTGGCCTACATTCAGGACAAGGGTAAGCTGATCGTTGGTATCACCGAGTTCGAGCCCATGGATTACAAGGATGCCAACGGCGAGTGGATCGGCTTTGACGCCGACATGGCCAAGCTGGTGGCCAAGAAGCTGGGCGTTGAGATCGAGTTCGTGGTCATCGACTGGGACATGAAGGTCAATGAGCTGGACAGCAAGAACATCGACGTGGTGTGGAACGGCATGACCCTGACTGAGGGCGTGATGGCAGCTATGGAGTGCACCAACGCCTACTGCGAGAATGCACAGGTGGTCATCACCAAGTAAGTTGCCAGACGGCAAAAAGTGTGATATAATACAATTTCCCATGGCAGAGGGCGGATACGTCCTCTGCCTTTGGGCGGCTTCCAAATGACGATTTTTGTTACTTTTTCGATAAAAATGAGAGACCCCACTGATACATAAAAGGAGTTTTGCCATGTTTGCGACCGTCACCCTCGCGCTGCTTCAGGGTATGGGCGAGCTTTTGAAGATCTTTTTCCTGACGCTGCTGTTCTCTCTCCCGCTGGGATTGGTCATTGCTTTTGCCCTGCGCAGCCGGTGCAAGCCGGTCAGCTGGCTGTTTAACGTGATCGTGTGGATCATCCGCGGTACGCCGCTGATGCTGCAGCTGATTATTATTTTCTACGGGCCCGGCAAGTGGTTCAACAATAACATTTGGGGTTACTTCTCTGACGGCCGCATGGCGGCCTGCGTGATCGCCTTTGTGATCAACTACGCCTGCTACTTTGCCGTGATCTACAAGGGCGGCATCGAGGGCGTGCCGGTAGGACAGCGGGAGGCCGGTCAGGTACTGGGTATGACAAAAAGCCAGATCTTCTTCAAGGTCACGCTGCTGCAAATGGTCAAGCGCATCGTACCCCCTATGTCCAACGAGATCATTACGCTGGTGAAGGATACATCCCTTGCCCGGATCATCGCCATCATGGAGCTGACCAAGATGGGCGAGAGCTTTATCAAGTCCAAGGGTATCACATGGCCGCTGTTCTATACGGGCGTGTTCTATCTGGCCTTTGTGGGCATCCTGACGCTGCTGTTCAACTACATCGAGCGCAAGCTCAGCTACTTTAAGTAAGGAGGTATCACCATGGCGATCTTAAACGTGGAGCACATTGAAAAGCACTTTGGCGATACCCCCGTGCTGAAGGATATCAGCTTCTCCCTGGAGGAGGGACAGGCGCTCAGCATCATCGGCTCCTCCGGCAGCGGCAAGACCACGCTGCTGCGGTGCCTGAACTTTCTGGAGACGCCGGATCAGGGCGTGATCTCTGTGAGGGGTAAGACGCTGTTTGACGCTGCTGACCCCGCCACCCGCCGGGAGACAGACATCCGCAAAAAGCGGCTGCACTTCGGTCTGGTGTTCCAGAGCTTCAACCTGTTTCCCCAGTATACGGCGCTGGAAAACGTGGTGCTGGCCCGGAAGCTGATGGCGAAAACGGAAAAGACCGGCGAAAGTGAAGCGGTCATTCTGGAGGAGGGTAAGGCGCTGCTGGAGAAGATGGGCCTTGCCGACAGGATGGAGAACTATCCTCACCAGCTGTCGGGCGGACAGCAGCAGCGGGTGGCCATCGCCCGTGCGCTGGCCATGAAGCCGGACATCCTGTGCTTTGACGAGCCTACCTCCGCCCTTGACCCGGAGCTGACCGGCGAGGTGCTGAAGGTCATTCGCGGCCTTGCCCAGCAGCACACCACCATGATCATCGTCACCCATGAGATGGCCTTCGCCCGTGATGTGGCGGATCAGGTGATCTTCATGGACGGCGGCGTTATCGTGGAGCAGGGGCCGGCCCGTGAGGTCATCGACAATCCCCAGCAGGAGCGCACCCGCCATTTTCTGGCCCGGTACGCCGAGCAGTAAAAACGTTTATTCCGCCGCGGCATCAGCCGCGGCGGGATTTTTTGAGGTTTCTGATTGAATCCGCCACCGGATTGCGGTATAATATATCAGATTTTATTTCAATAAGGGAGGCTATCCCATGACATTACGAGAGTATCTGGATTCCATCAAGCATAAGACCGTGGCTGTGGTGGGCATCGGCGTCAGCAACGAGCCGCTGATCCGCATGCTGCTGGATGAGGGCATTGCCGTCACCGCCTGCGACAAGCGGACGCGGGAGCAGCTGGGAGAGCTGGCCGGTGAGCTGGAAAGCCTCGGCGCGCGCCTGCAATTAGGCCCGGACTATCTGGAGGGGCTGGATCAGGACGTTATTTTCCGCACGCCGGGCCTGCGGCCCGATGTGCCGCAGCTGGCAAAGGCCGTGGCCGGAGGCAGTGAGCTGACCTCCGAAATGGAGGTGTTCTTCCGGGTGTGCCCCTGCACCATCATCGCCGTCACCGGCAGCGACGGCAAGACCACTACGACCACCATCATCGCCGAGCTTCTGAAGAAGGCGGGCAGCACCGTCCATGTGGGCGGCAATATCGGCCATCCTCTGCTGTGTGAGGCGGGGGAGATGCGCCCCACCGACTACGCGGTGCTGGAGCTGTCCAGCTTCCAGCTGATGACCATGCCCTACAGCCCCCACATCGCTGTGGTGACCAATCTGGCCCCCAACCATCTGGACGTCCACAAGGACATGGCGGAATATGTGGCCGCCAAGGAGAACATCTTCCGCCACCAGAAGCCGGGCGATAAGACCATTTTCAACTTCGATAACGACATTACCCGCCGTCAGGGTGAGAGCGTTCCCGACCGGGCGGTGTATTTCAGCCGTCAGGGCGAGCCGGAGAAGGGCGTGTTCCTGCGGGGCGACGCTATCGTCTGCCGCGATGGAGCGGGCGAGCGCACCGTGATGACCACCGCCGACATCAAGCTGCCCGGCGTCCACAATGTAGAGAACTATATGGCGGCCGTCGCCGCCGTGGACGGTCTGGTGCCGGATGAGACCATCCGTGACTTTGCCCGTGAGTTCGGCGGGGTGGAGCACCGTATCGAGCTGGTGCGCACCTACAAGGGCGTGCGGTACTATAACGATTCCATCGCTTCCAGTCCCAGCCGCACCACGGCGGGCCTGCGCTCCTTCCCGGAGAAGGTGATCCTGATCGCCGGCGGCTATGACAAGCACATCCCCTTTGACGCCCTGGGCGGCGAGATCGTGGAGCATGTGAAGCTGCTGGTGCTGTGCGGCGCTACCGCCGACAAGATCCGCGCCGCTGTGGAGAACGCCGAGGGCTATCGCCCCGGCTATCCGGACATCGTGGATGTTACGCCCTTCCAGAAAGCGGTGGAGACCGCCCGCGACCGTGCCGTTCCCGGCGATGTGGTGACGCTGTCGCCCGCCTGCGCCGCCTTTGACCAGTTCAAGAACTTTGCCGAGCGGGGCAAGACCTTCAAGGCCATCGTCAACGGCTGGGAGGAATAAGGATAAGCCGCTGCGGCATACCCTTCCCGTGAGGGGAGGTGCATGCCGTGGGACGTTGGGGCTATCTGCGCCTGACAGGGCGGCAGCGGGCCGGGATATGGCTGACGCTGCTGGCGTTGGCGCTGCTGGCGGCAGCGGCGTCGCTGCTGTGGCACCTGAAGCCGGTGATGACCAGCATGGCCACGGCGCGGGTGTCCAACACCGTCAACCGCATCGTGTCCGCCGCCGTCAACGAGGCGGTGGCCGACGGTGAGATCGACTATCAGAATTTCGTCATCTTCGACAAGGACGACACGGGGCATATCACCGCCCTGCGCAGCAACGTGGCGGAGGTAAACCGCATGCAGGGCCGCATCGCCGACGAGATACTGCTCCGATTGTCGGAGATCTCCACCAGCGAGCTGGAGATTCCGCTGGGAACGCTGACGGGCTCGGCGCTGCTGGCGGGACGCGGCCCCAGCCTGTATGTGCGGATGCAGGCGGTAGGCAGCGCCAGCGCTACCTTCCGCAACCAGTTCACCGCCGCAGGCATCAACCAGACCCGGCACCAGATCTTTCTGGACGTGGATGTGTATATGAGCATCCTGCTGCCGGGGATGAAAACCTCCACAAGGGTCTCCAACGAGATCGCCGTGGCGGAGACGGTGATCGTGGGCGGCGTGCCGGACACCTATACCTATTTCAGCACTACGCCCGACGAAACGGAACAGTATGCCGAGGATTATATCATGAACAACGGATAAATGAGGAAACGCCATGGACTATCGTGAAGAAATGAAGCAGCTGCGGGAGACCCTGAACGCCAACGGGTATCTCTACTATGTGCTGGACGCGCCCACCATGTCGGACTATGAGTACGACCACCTGCTGCGGCGGCTGGAGGACTTGGAGAAGGAGCATCCGGAGGAGATCACACCGGATTCCCCCACCCAGCGGGTGGGCGGCAAGCTCCTGAGCCAATTTGAGGAGGTGCGGCACGAGGTGCCGCTGGAGAGCCTGCAGGACGTATTCAACGGCGAGGAGGTGCGGGACTTTCTGGAGAAGGTGGCCGCCGACCTGCCGGACGCCCTGTACAGCGTGGAGCCCAAGGTGGACGGCCTGTCCGTGGCGCTGGAGTATCGGGACGGCGTGTTCGTCCGCGGCGCCACCCGCGGCGACGGCCGGGTAGGGGAGGACGTGACGGAGAACCTGCGCACCATCCGCTCCATCCCCATGACGCTGCCGGAGAAGCTGCCCCATCTTATCGTCCGGGGCGAGGTCTATATGGCCCGCAGCGTGTTCGAGGAGATCAACGCCCGGCGGGAGATCGAGGGCAAGCCCCTGATGGCCAATCCCCGCAACGCCGCCGCAGGCTCTCTGCGGCAGCTGGACCCCAAGATCGCCGCCCGGCGGCGGCTGGATATCGCCATCTTCAATTTACAGCTGGCCGAGGGCCGGGAGTTCACCACCCATACCGAGACGCTGGAGTATCTGGCCTCTCAGCGCTTCAAGGTCATTCCCCACAAGCCGCTGGGCAGGGCGGAGGACATCCTCTCCGAGATCACCCGGCTGGGGGATGAGCGCATGGCCTTCCCCTTCGACATCGACGGCGCGGTGGTGAAGCTGGACAGTCTGCCGGAGCGTGAGGTGCTGGGCAGCACCGCCAAGTGTCCCCGCTGGGCGGTGGCCTACAAGTACCCGCCGGAGCAGAAGCCCTCGGTATTGAAGGATATCGTGGTGCAGGTGGGCCGCACCGGCGTGCTGACCCCCAAGGCGGTGCTGGAGCCGGTGCGTCTGGCGGGCACCACCGTCACCTACGCCACGCTGCACAATCAGGATTTCATCACGTCCAAGGATATCCGCATCGGTGACACCGTCATCGTCCAGAAGGCGGGCGAGATCATCCCGGAGATCGTGGAGGTGGTGAAGGACAAGCGTCCGGCGGGCGCTGTGCCCTACTATCTGCCGGAGGTATGTCCCGTGTGCGGCGCGCCGGTGAGCCGGGATGAGGACGGCGCGGCCATCCGCTGTACCGGTGCCGAGTGTCCCGCACAGCTGCTGCGGAACCTGACCCATTTCACCAGCCGCTCCGCCATGGACATCGACGGCGTAGGCCCGGCGGTGATCCAGTCGCTGGTGGACGGCGGCCTTGTAAAGACCGCCGCCGACCTGTACCGTTTGCAGGTGCAGGACATCGCCCAGCTGGATCGCATGGGTGAAAAGTCCGCCGCCAACGCCGTGGCCGCCATCGAAAAGAGCAAGGAGAACGACCTGTGGCGGCTCATCAGCGCTCTGGGCATCCGTCAGGTGGGAGACAAGGCCGCCAAGGTGCTGGCCGCCCACTTCGGAAGCTTCGATGCGCTTTCCGCCGCGTCGGAGGAGGAGCTGACCGCCATCGACGATGTTGGCCCCATCACCGCCCACTATATCCGCCAATGGCTGGAAAGTCCCCAGTCGCAGGATCTGCTCTCCCGGCTCCGTGAGGCGGGCGTCAACATGACCAGCCATCAGGAGAAGGTGGACGACCGCTTCGCCGGACAGACCTTCGTGCTGACCGGCACGCTGGAGAAATTTACCCGTGACGAGGCCGCCGCCATGATCGAGCAGCGGGGCGGCAAGGCCAGCGGCTCGGTATCCAAGAAAACCACTTATGTGGTGGCTGGTGAAAATGCCGGAAGCAAGCTGCGCAAGGCGCAGGAGCTGAACATCCCCGTGCTGACGGAGGACGAGTTCCTCTCAATGCTGCGATAATACTACTGCAACAAATTGCTTTGACAAAGGAGGGCCTTTCTATGGCAGACAACACCGATCTGAAGCTGAGACATCAGGTAATTTACAGTATTTTTGTTCGCGGACACACGAAGGAGGGCACCTTCCGCGCTCTGGAGGGCGATCTTGACCGCCTGCGGGCGCTGGGCGCGGATATCCTGTGGCTGATGCCCATCCACCCCATCGGGGAGGAGGGCCGCAAGGGCACCATGGGCAGCCCCTACGCTATCCGGGACTACCGGGCTGTGAACCCGGACATGGGTACCGTGGATGATCTGCGCCATCTGGTGGACGCCATCCATGACCGGGGCATGAAGTGCATCATCGATGTGGTGTATAACCACACCTCGCCGGACTCTGTGCTGGCCGCCACCCACCCGGAGTTCTTCCTGCGGGACGAGCAGGGAAAGCCCACCCGCAAGGTGGCCGACTGGTGGGACATCGTGGATCTGGACTATACCAACCGCGATCTGTGGCGCTATCAGATCGACACTTTGAAGCAGTGGGCCGCCATCGTGGACGGCTTCCGCTGCGACGTGGCCAGCGCCGTGCCGGTGGAATTCTGGCAGCAGGCCCATGACGAGGTGGAGACCGTTCGCCCCGGCTGTATCTGGCTGGCGGAGAGCGTCCACGGCGCTCATGTGCTGGCCATGCGGAAGATGGGCGCCTACTGCGCCACGGATACCGAGCTGCATCAGGTATTCGACATGAGCTACGACTACGACGTGTGGCCATGGTATGAGGGCGTGCTGACCGGCAAGGTGACCCTGCGGGAGTACGCCAATATCCTGAACTATCAGGAACTGACCTACCCCAACAGCTATGTGAAGACCCGGTATCTGGAAAACCACGACACGCCCCGCGGCGCAAGCTGGATGCACAGCGATACGCAGCTGGAGAACTGGCTGGCGTTCCTCTACTTCCAGCGGGGCGCCACCATGCTGTACAGCGGCATGGAGTACGCGCCCTGTGAGCGGGTGGACTTCTTCGAGAACCAGAGCAACTACGGCGACATGCGCCGGGACGTACAGCTCCAGCTGCGGAAGCTGAAGGAGATCAAGGAGACCCTGCCCATCACCGGCGGCTATTGGCTGGAGGAGACGGACGGTCTGATGCTGGGCCATTATGAAGGCCCGGAGGGCAAGGTGCTGGGCGTGTTCGACCTGCTGGAGCATGGCGCGGGCCGCGTGAAGGTGGAACTGCCCGACGGAACGTACCGGAACCGTCTGGGCGGCAGCGTGACCGTAGCGGACGGACATCTTACTTTTGACGGTGCGCCTGTGGTGATCTGATTTGACTTTTTTCACAAAAAAATTTACCCCTCATCGGGGAAAACGCAGAAATCCTATCGGCTGAATTGACTTTCCCCCGAAACGTGTTACCATATAATATTGTATATCTGTGCGTTTTTACCGTGTTTTTGCGGTGAAATGTGCCCGGAATAAAGAGGAGGAAAAGAGAAATGAGTAAGCTCATGAAGATCTGTGACGGTAACGAAGCGGCGGCATATGTGGCATATGCCTTCTCGGAGGTTGCCGCCATCTATCCCATCACGCCGTCCAGTCCCATGGCCGAGCACGCGGATGAGTGGTCTGCCAAGGGCAAGAAGAACATTTTTGGACAGACTGTCCGTCTGGTGGAGATGCAGTCCGAGGCGGGCGCCTGCGGCGCATGTCACGGCGCGTTGGAGGCCGGCGCACTGGCCACCAGCTTCACCGCGTCTCAGGGCCTGATGCTGATGATCCCCACCATGCACCGTATCTCCGGCGAGCGTCTGCCCGGCGTGCTGCATGTGGCGTCCCGTACTGTGGGTACCCATGCGTTCTCCATCTTCGGCGATCACTCCGACGTGATGAACTGCCGCCAGACGGGCTTTGCCCTGCTTTCCAGCGGCAGCGTCCAGCAGGCCGCCGATCTGGCCGCCGTGGCCCACCTGAGCGCCATCAAGGCCCGCATCCCCTTCCTGCACTTCTTTGACGGCTTCCGCACCAGCCATGAGATCCAGAAGATCGACGTGCTGGACTACGACGAGTACGCCAAGCTGGTGGACTATGAGGCTCTGGCCAAGTTCCGCGCCAACGCCCTGAACCCCGAGGATCCCCGCATGCGTTCTCTGGTGGATAACCCCGATATCTACTTCCAGCTGCGCGAGTCCAACAACACCGACTACGCCAATCTGCCCGACGTGGTGGAGGACTACATGGCCCAGATCAGCAAGCTGACCGGCCGTGAGTATCACCTGTTCAACTACTACGGCGCACCCGACGCCGAGCGCGTTATCGTGGCCATGGGCTCCATGTCCGGCTGCGCGCAGGAGGTCGTCAACTACCTGAACGCCAAGGGCGAGAAGGTGGGCTTCCTGCAGGTGCACCTGTTCCGTCCCTTCTCCGCCAAGCACCTGCTGGCGGCCATGCCCAAGACGGTGAAGAAGATCGCCGTTCTGGATCGCGTGAAGGAAGCCGGCTCCATCGGCGAGCCTCTGTATGAGGATATCTGCGCCGCCTACATCAACGATGCCAACCGTCCTCTGATCTATGCCGGCCGCTACGGCCTCAGCAGCAAGGACACCACCCCTGCCCAGATCAAGGCTGTGTTCGACAACCTGACGCTGTCCGAGCCCAAGAACCACTTTACCATCGGCATCGAGGACGATGTGACCCATCTGTCCCTGCCCGTGGGCGCACCTCTGCTGACCGAGCCGGAGGGCACCATCGCCTGCAAGTTCTGGGGTCTGGGCTCCGACGGTACCGTGGGTGCCAACAAGAACTCCATCAAGATCATCGGCGAGACCACCGACATGTATTGTCAGGCGTACTTCGAGTATGATACCAAGAAGTCCTTCGGTATCACCAAGAGCCACCTGCGCTTCGGCAAGCACCCCATCAGCTCTACTTATTACGTTTCCAACGCGGACTTCATCGCCTGCCACAACCAGACGTATCTGACCAAGTACGACATCATCTCCGAGCTGAAGCCCCACGGCAGCTTCCTGCTGAACTGCGAGTGGACGGAGAACGAGCTGGAGCAGCACATCCCCGGCGATATCCTGAAGTACATTGCCGAGAATGACGTCAAGTTCTACATCATCGACGCCAACAAGGAGTCTCAGGCGCTGGGGCTTGGCAACCGCTCCAACATGGTGCTGCAGGCCGCCTTCTTCAAGCTGGCCAACGTCATCCCCGTTGAGGATGCCGTGGAGCACATGAAGGCCGCCGTCAAGAAGACCTACGGCCTGAAGGGCGAGAAGATCGTCAACATGAACATTGCCGCCGTGGATGCCGGTATCAACGCGCTGGTGGAGGTCAAGGTAAAGCCCGAGTGGAAGAACCTGTCCGGTGCCGCCATCAAGCCCGCCGCCGATGACCTGCCCTACGTCATCAAGAACATTCTGGTGCCCATCAACGCCCAGAAGGGCGATAACCTGCCTGTCTCCGCCTTCAAGGGCATGGAGGATGGTACCATGCCGCTGGGCACCTCCCGCTATGAGAAGCGCGGCATCGCCACCCACCTGCCTGTGTGGGATGCCACCGAGTGCCTGCAGTGCAACATGTGCTCCTTCGTCTGCCCCCACGCCGTGATCCGTCCCTTCCTGCTGGACGAGGCCGAAGCCGCCAACGCCCCCGAGGGTCTGGTGATGGTGGACGCCAAGGGTCCCCAGCTGGCCGGTATGAAGTACGCCATGGGCGTGTCCACGCTGGACTGCACCAGCTGCGGCAGCTGCGTTTCCTCCTGCCCCAAGGGCGGCAAGGCCCTGAAGATGGTGCCCACTCACGAGGTGTCTCTGGATCAGACCAACTGGGAGTATCTGTTCAACCTGCCCATCAAGGGTGACAAGGTGGATAAGTTTAGCCTGAAGGGCAGCCAGTTCAAGCAGCCTCTGGTGGAGTTCAACGGCGCCTGCGCCGGCTGCGGCGAGACCCCCTATATCAAGCTGCTGACCCAGCTGTTCGGCGACAAGATGTATCTTGCCAATGCCACCGGCTGCACGCAGGCTTGGGGTGCGGCAATGCCCTGCGTTCCCTACTGCAAGAATCAGGAGGGCAAGGGCGTGGCATGGTCCAACTCCCTGTTTGAGAACAATGCCGAGTTCTCCTATGGTATGTGTCTGGCTGTCAAGCAGCTGCGTGACTGCGTCACCGGCTACGTGAAGGAGCTGGATGCCCTCACCAAGGACGAGGCGGTCAAGGCCGCTATCGCCAAGTATCTGGAGACCTATGACGATCTGGATGCCTCCACCCCCGCAACCGCCGCTCTGGTGGCCGTGCTGGAGAACAGCAAGTTCTCCGCCGAGGAGCAGAAGATCGTGGACGAGATCCTCAAGCGCAAGAAGGATCTGTCCAAGAAGACCATGTGGATGTACGGCGGCGACGGCTGGGCCTACGATATCGGCTACGGTGGTCTGGATCACGTTTTCGCCATGGGCGAGGATGTGAACGTGCTGCTGGTGGATACCGAGGTGTACTCCAACACCGGCGGACAGTCCTCCAAGGCCACTCCCGTGGGCGCTGTGGCACAGTTCCAGGCCAGCGGTAAGAAGACCAAGAAGAAAGACCTTGGCATGCTGATGATGACCTATGACAACGTCTATGTGGCCCAGTGCTCCATGGGCGCCAACCCCAATCAGCTCATCAAGGCCATCAAGGAAGCCGAAGCCCACAAGGGTCCCTCTCTGGTGATCTGCTACGCGCCCTGCATCAACCACGGCATCAAGAAGGGCATGAACAATGTCCAGCAGGAGATGAAGGACGCCGTCGCTTCCGGTTACTGGAATCTGTATCGCTACGATCCCAGCACCAAGAAGTTTACGCTGGATTCCAAGGAGCCTACCATGCCTCTGTACGACTTCATGAAGGGCGAGGTGCGTTACGCTTCTCTGGAGCTGAGCTTCCCCGAGAACGCCAAGACCCTGTTTGCCGAGGCGGAAGAGGATGCCAAGACCAAGTACGAATCCTACAAGCGCCGCAGTGAAAAATAAAATCGGTTGAACGAGAAAGGCCCGGTGCAATATGCACCGGGCCTCAGTCTGTCGAAAAAGTCCAGCAACAGTTGGGCTTTTTCTCACATAGATGGTATAATGAAAGAGGGTGAGGAAAGATGCTGGA
>USMI01000044.1 GCA_900555735.1 uncultured Eubacteriales bacterium
ACCTGTGGCGTGCCGACAGCGCCGTGGTGTTCGTGGGCTTCCAGTCCCCCGGCACGCTGGGCCGCACCCTGCTGGACGGAGCCGCCAGCGTAAAGCTGTTCGGCGAGGACGTGGCCGTCCGGGCCAAGATCGTCAATTTCCAAGGTCTCAGCTCTCATGCCGACCGGGATCATCTGCTGGACTGGATCTCCCACTTCAAGGAGCCCAAGCCCCAGCATGTGTTCATCGTCCACGGCGACCGGGAGGTAGCGCCTCTGTTTGCCGAGACCGTCAGCGCCATGGGCTTCAATGCCCACGCGCCCCAGTATACGGAGGAATACGATCTCATCACCTGCACCCATCTGGCCAAGGGCTTCCTGCCGGAGCGCAAGAAGACCGTGTTCGACGGTCAGGGCAGCCGGGCCGGTGTGGTCTATCAGAAGCTGCTGCAGGCCATGGACGCCCTGCAGGCGCTGGTGCGCCGCAGCAAGGGCCGGGACAACAAGACCCTTGGCGCTATGGCGGAGGCCATTCGCAAGATCACGGAGAAGTTCGAGTTTTAACGCAACATAAAAATAGGGGAAGCCGGTGGCTTCCCCTATTTTTAAGAAAGAGGTTTCATGGAAACGCTGCAAAAAAATCAGACCGTCCGGGTGGTCATCGAGGGCTACTCCTCCGAGGGGCTGGGCATCGCCCGCGTCAACGGGCAGGTGGTGTTTGTCCACCGGGCTATCCGGGGTGAGGACTGCGACATCCTCATCATGAAGGTGCTCAGACACGCCGCCTTCGGCAAGGTGACCGCCATCCACACGCCCTCCGGACACCGGCAGGAGCCGGACTGCCCCTATTACGGCAAGTGCGGCGGCTGCGACTTCCGGCATATGGACTATGCTGAGGAGCTGTCCGCCAAGCGGCAGCGGGTGCAGGATGCCCTGAGCCGCATCGGCGGCAGCGCTGTGGCGGTGGAGGAAATTCTGGGCACGGCGGATACGGCGCACTATCGCAACAAGAGCCAGTATCCCATTGCACCCAACGGCACGGTGGGTTTTTACCGCGCCCGCAGTCACGAGGTCATCGGCGTGGAGCAATGTCTGATCCAGCGGCCGGAGGCCGACGCGGCGGCACAGGCGGTGCGGCAGTACATCCGGCAGTTCCGGGTGCCCTGCTATGACGAGAAAACGGGCCGTGGCCTGCTGCGGCATCTGTATGTCCGTACCAACGGGGCGGGGGAGAGCCTGATCTGCCTGCTGGGCAACGGCGAGCGCGCACCTCATGAGCCGGAGCTGGTGACGCTGCTGCGTCAGGCCGTCCCCAATGCGGTGGGCATCGTGTGGGGCGTGAACCGCAAGAAGGGCAACGTGATACTGGGCGACAGCTACCGTACCCTCTGGGGGGAGGATACCCTGCGGGACACCCTGTGGGGCCTGACCTTCCGGCTCAGCGTGCCGTCCTTCTATCAGGTGAACCGGGCGCAGGCGGAGGTGCTGTACCGCAAGGCGGTGGAATTTGCCGCCCTGACGGGGGAGGAGACGGTGCTGGACCTCTATTGCGGCGCGGGCACCATCACTCTGTGCATGGCCCGGCACTGCAAGCAGGCCATCGGCGCGGAGATCGTGCCGGAGGCCATCGATGACGCATGGCAGAACGCCAAGGCCAACGGCGTGGACAACGTGGAGTTCTTCTGCGGTGATGCCAAGGAGACAGCGGCGGAGCTGGCCCGTCGCGGCCTGCGGCCCGATGTGATCTGCGTCGACCCGCCCCGGAAGGGCCTTGCCCCGGAGGTGGTGGACGCGGCGGCCACCATGGAGCCCAAGCGCATCGTCTACGTTTCCTGCGACCCTGCCACGCTGGGCCGGGACGTGAAGCGCTTCGCCCAGCACGGCTATACCGCCGTCCGGGCCGCGGCGGTGGATCTGTTCCCGCGAACGGCACATATTGAGACGGTGGTACTGCTGGAACGGAAGGGCGGCTGAAACATAGTACAAAAAATCAAACGGGCAGCGGCAAAATATTTTGCCGCTGCCCGTACTTCATCTTGACATGCCATCAAAAATATGGTAAACTAAGACGCTTATATTGAGATGATGGAGACATATCCCCTTTTATATGCTCAGTATACCACCGCCAAGAGGGAAAAACAAGTGGTTTTCGGCAAAAATGCCAACAAGCCCGCGTGTATCAAAATGGCGGTGCTAATACCGTTCAGAAAATTTGAAAATACAGCGGCCAAGGCTTGCCACCGGTGGGAACGGCGGCAGCGGCGGAGGCGGCACAACAAACAGAAAGGCGTGATGACATGGCCAAGGACAAGTATTACGGCAAGACAGTGCGCAAGAACTTTGCCCGCCACGAAGAAGTGGTGGCAATGCCCAACCTGCTGGAGATCCAGAAGGATTCCTACAAGTGGTTTCTGGAGACCGGCCTGCGGGAAGTGTTTTCCGATGTGGACGTGATCTCGGACTATGCGGGAAATCTGGAGCTGAGCTTCATCGACTATACCATGGACGAGAAGCCCAAGTACGATGTGGAGGAGTGCAAGGCCCGTGACGCCACGTATGCCGCCCCCATGAAGGTGCGGGTGCGCCTGCACAACAAGGAGACCGGCGAGATCAAGGAGCAGGAGATCTTCATGGGCGACTTCCCCCTGATGACCCACTCCGGCACCTTCGTCATCAACGGCGCCGAGCGCGTGGTGGTCAGCCAGATCGTCCGCTCCCCCGGCATCTACTACGGCAAGGAGATCGACCTCAAGACCGACCTGCCCCTGCTGACCAGCACCGTGATTCCCTACCGCGGCGCGTGGCTGGAGTATGAGACCGACACCAGCGAGGTGTTCTGGGTCCGCATCGACAAGAACCGCAAGCTGCCCATCACCTGCCTGATCCGTGCGCTGGGCCTTAAGACAGACGCCGAGATCATCGAGCATTTCGGCGACGACGAGCGCATCGTGGTGACGCTGGAGAAGGATACCTGCAAGACCTATGAGGACGCCCTGCTGGAGATCTACCGCAAGCTGCGTCCCGGCGAGCCTCCCACGGTGGACTCCGCCCAGACCCTGATCCAGAACCTGTTCTTCGATCCTCGGCGCTATGATCTGAGCACCGTAGGCCGCTATAAGTTCAACAAGAAGCTGACCTTCTGGGCCCGTGCCAAGGGCCAGATGCTGCACGAGCCTGTGGCCGATCCCGCCACCGGCGAGCTGCTGTTCGAGGAAGGCCGCGTGCTGACTGCTGACGACTGCACGCTGCTGGATACCGTGGGCGTGAAGGAAGTCGTCGTCACGCTGGATACCGGCAAGATCCTGAAGATCACCAGCAACGGCATGTGCGACATGTCCCACTATGTGGACTTCGATCCCCGCAAGGAGTGCGGCATCAAGGAGCGCGTCCGCTTCGACGTGCTGCAGGAGCTGCTGGGACAGTATCAGGGCGAGGAGCTGATCGAGCAGTGCAGGCTGCACGCCGACCAGCTGGTGCCCAAGCACATTATCATCGACGATATCTTCGCGTCCATCAACTACATGAACGCGCTGGCCTACGGCCTTGTTACCCGCGACGATATCGACCATCTGGGCAACCGCCGCCTGCGCTGCGTGGGCGAGCTGCTGCAGAACCAGTTCCGTATCGGCTTCAGCCGCATGGAGCGTGTCATCCGCGAGCGCATGACCATTCAGGATCTGGATATTGTCACCCCCCAGAGCCTGATCAACATCCGGCCCGTTACCGCCGCCATCAAGGAGTTCTTCGGCTCCAGCCCTCTGAGCCAGTTCATGGATCAGACCAACCCGCTGGCCGAGCTGACCCACAAGCGCCGTCTGTCCGCACTGGGCCCCGGCGGCCTGAGCCGCGAGCGCGCCAACATGGAAGTCCGAGACGTGCACTACTCCCACTATGGCCGTATGTGCCCCATCGAGACCCCTGAAGGTCCCAACATCGGCCTGATCTCCTATCTGGCCACTTACGCCCGCGTCAACGAGTACGGCTTTATCGAGGCACCCTTCCGCGCCGTGGAGCATGAGACCTGCAAGGTCTCCAACGACATCACCTATATGACCGCCGACGTGGAGGATCAGTATATCGTCGGTCAGGCTGCCGAGCCTGTGGACGAGAACGGCTGCCTTACCAACCGCCGTATCACCTGCCGCCACCGCGACGAGATCGTGGAGGTGGACCGCACCAACGTGGACTTCATCGATGTGAGCCCCCGTATGATGGTGTCCATCGCTACCGCCATGATCCCCTTCCTGCCCAACGACGACGCCAACCGAGCCCTGATGGGCGCCAACATGCAGCGTCAGGCTGTGCCTCTGCTGAAGCCGGAGGCCCCCATCGTGGGCACCGGTATGGAGCACAAGATCTGCCTGGACTCCGAGGTGGCTGTGCTGGCCGAGGGCGACGGCGTTGTCACCAAGGTGGATGCCACCAGCATCTCCGTCAAGTACGACAGCGGTGAGACCAAGGATTATAAGCTCATCAAGTTCCTGCGCTCCAACCATGGCACCTGCATCAACCAGAAGCCGATCGTCTCTGTGGGCGAGCGCGTCCACGGCGGCGACGATCCCAGCGTGCTGGCCGACGGCCCCGCCACCGAGCAGGGCGAGATCGCGCTGGGCCGCAACATCCTCGTGGGTTTCATGACATGGGAGGGCTATAACTACGAGGACGCCGTGCTGCTGAACGAGCGTCTGGTGAAGGAGGATGTCTACACCTCCATCCACATTGAAGAGTATGAGATCGACGCCCGCGACACCAAGCTGGGGCCGGAAGAGATCACCCGCGATATCTCCAACGTGGGCGAGGACGCTCTGAAGGATCTGGACGAGCGTGGCATCATCCGCGTGGGCGCGGAGGTCCACGCCGGCGACATTCTGGTGGGTAAGGTCACCCCCAAGGGCGAGACCGATCTGACTGCCGAGGAGCGCCTGCTGCGCGCCATCTTCGGCGAGAAGGCCCGCGAGGTCCGTGACACCTCCCTGAAGGTGCCTCACGGCGAGAGCGGCATCGTCATCGATACCAAGGTATTTACCCGCGAGAACGGCGACGAGCTGGGGCCGGGCGTGAATCAGGTGGTCCGCGTCTATATCGCCCAGCGCCGCAAGATCCAGCCCGGCGACAAGATGGCCGGCCGTCACGGCAACAAGGGTGTTGTATCCCGCGTGCTGCCGCAGGAGGATATGCCCTTCCTGCCCGACGGTACCCCGCTGGATATCGTGCTGAACCCGCTGGGCGTTCCCTCCCGTATGAACATCGGTCAGGTGCTGGAGGTCCATCTGGGCTACGCCGCCAAGACCCTTGGCTGGAAGGTGGCCACCCCCATCTTCGACGGCGCCACCGATAAGGACATTACCGAAGCGCTGGAGCTGGCCGGTCTTGACCCCGAGGGCAAGAGCTGGCTGTACGACGGCCGCACCGGCGAGCGCTTCGACAACAAGGTCACCGTCGGCTACGTTTACTTCCTGAAGCTGCACCATCTGGTGGATGATAAGATCCACGCCCGTTCCACCGGCCCCTACTCTCTGGTCACCCAGCAGCCTCTGGGCGGCAAGGCCCAGTTCGGCGGCCAGCGCTTCGGCGAAATGGAAGTGTGGGCGCTGGAGGCTTACGGCGCTGCCTATACCCTGCAGGAGATCCTGACCGTCAAGTCCGACGATGTCACTGGCCGTGTCCGCACCTACGAGTCCATCGTCAAGGGCCACAACGTGCCTACCCCCGGTGTGCCGGAATCCTTCAAGGTGCTGGTGAAGGAGCTGCAGTCCCTGTGCCTGGATATTCAGGTGCTGGATAAGGACGGCAACCAGATCGAGCTGAAGGACGACGAGGACGCCATGGACACCTTCAATCTGGCCCGCATGGACGCCGACAACGACCGGCAGAACCGCTACGCCGATGAGGATGAGCTGGCCGACGCAGGCTTCGATTATGTCAGCGACGAGGAAGTGGACGCTTCCTACAACGACGTTGACGAAGATGATGAATTTTGAGAAAGAGGAGGAGCTGAACAATGAGTTACGCAACCTTTGACGCCATCAAGATCGGCATCGCTTCTCCGGAGATGATCCGCGAGTGGTCCTACGGCGAGGTCAAGAAGCCCGAGACCATCAACTACCGCACGCTGAAGCCGGAACGGGACGGCCTGTTCTGCGAGCGCATTTTCGGGCCGACGAAGGACTGGGAGTGCCACTGCGGTAAGTATAAGAAGATCCGCTATAAGGGTAAGATCTGCGACCGCTGCGGCGTGGAGGTCACCCGTGCCAAGGTGCGCCGCGAGCGCATGGGCCACATTGAACTGGCCACCCCCGTTAGCCACATCTGGTACTTCAAGGGCATCCCCTCCCGCATGGGCCTGCTGCTGGACATCAGCCCCCGTATTCTGGAGAAGGTGCTGTACTTCGCCGCCTATATCGTCACCGATCCCGGCGAGACGCCCCTGATGAAGAACCAGATCCTGTCCGAGAAGGAATACCGCGATTATCGCGAAAAGTATGAGGACGACTTCCGCGCCGGTATGGGCGCCGAGGCCGTGAAGGAGCTGCTGCAGCAGATCGATCTGGAGCAGCTCAGCGAGCAGCTCCACGCCGAGCTGAAGACCACCTCCGGCCAGAAGAAGGCCCGCGTCGTCAAGCGCCTTGAAGTGGTGGACGCCTTCCGCATCTCCGGCAACAAGCCCGAGTGGATGGTCATTGACGTGCTGCCCGTGATCCCGCCTGAGCTGCGTCCCATGGTGCAGCTGGACGGTGGTCGCTTCGCCACCTCCGACCTGAACGATCTGTACCGCCGGGTCATCAACCGCAACAACCGTCTGCGCCGCCTGATGGAGCTGAACGCTCCCGACATCATCGTGCGCAACGAAAAGCGCATGCTGCAGGAGGCGGTGGATGCCCTGATCGACAACGGCCGCCGCGGCCGCCCTGTTACCGGCGCCAACAACCGCGCCCTCAAGTCCCTCTCCGATATGCTGAAGGGCAAGCAGGGCCGCTTCCGCCAGAACCTGCTGGGCAAGCGTGTGGACTACTCCGGCCGAAGCGTTATCTGCGTGGGCCCCGAGCTGAAGATCTATCAGTGCGGCGTGCCCAAGGAGATGGCGGTGGAGCTGTTCCGCCCCTTCATCATGAAGAAGCTGGTGGAGGACGGCAGCGCCAACAACATCAAGTCCGCCAAGAAGATGGTGGACAAGGGCCGCACCGAGGTGTGGGACGCGCTGGACGAGATCATCAAGGATCATCCCGTCATGCTGAACCGCGCGCCGACCCTGCACCGTCTGGGTATTCAGGCCTTCGAGCCGGTGCTGGTGGAGGGCCGCGCCCTGAAGCTGCACCCCCTGAACTGCACCGCCTTCAACGCCGACTTCGACGGCGACCAGATGGCCATTCACGTTCCTCTGTCTGCCGAAGCGCAGGCCGAGGCCCGTCTGCTGATGCTGTCCGCCAACAACCTGCTGCGTCCTCAGGACGGCGGCCCCGTTACCGTTCCTACGCAGGATATGGTGCTGGGCTCCTACTACCTGACCTTCGAGCGGTTTGAGAACGGCGTTTCCCAGATGGACAACGACGAGTACTGGCCCGAGGGCATCGACTTCGCGCTGGCCGGCAAGAGCTACGACGAGCTGACCGACGAGGAGAAGGCCAACAACCGCCTGAACATCTACCGCGATGAGGACGAGGTGCTGATGGCTTACAACGAGCACATCATCGGCATCCACCAGCCTGTCTGGGTCCGCGTGGAGAAGGAGTTCAATGGCGAGAAGCTGTCCCATGTGGTGCGCGCCACTGCCGGACGCATCATCTTCAACCGCAACGTTCCGCAGGATCTGGGCTTTGTCAAGCGTCTGGACGACAACGGCCAGCCCACCGACAAGTTCTTTGATTACGAGATCACCGAGACCTGCGGCAAGAAGCAGCTGGGCAAGATCGTTGACCGCACCATCAAGAAGTTCGGCTTTACCATCGCCGCCGAGGTGCTGGACAACATCAAGGCCACCGGCTACAAGTACTCCACCCGCGGTTCCATCACCATCTCCATCGCGGACATGGTGGTGCCTGCCAAGAAGTACGAGCTGATCCGAGAGACCGAGGAGCGCGTGCTGGACATCGAGGATCAGTTCAACATGGGCTTTATCACCAACGAGGAGCGCTACAAGCTGGTGGTCCGCGAGTGGGAAAAGACCACCAACGACGTTACCGACGCTCTGACCGCCAACATGAACAAGTACAACCCCATCTTCATGATGGCGGATTCCGGCGCCCGTGGCTCCATGAAGCAGATCCGTCAGCTGACCGGTATGCGCGGCCTGATGGCCAACACCGCCGGTAAGACCATCGAGATCCCCATCAAGGCCAACTTCCGTGAGGGCCTGTCCGTGCTGGAATACTTCACCTCCAGCCGAGGCGCCCGTAAGGGTCTGGCCGATACGGCTCTGCGTACCGCCGACTCCGGTTACCTGACCCGCCGCATGGTGGATGTTTGTCAGGATGTCATCATCCGCGAGGATGACTGCGGCGTGGAGAAGGGCATCGTGGTGTCCGAGATCAGCGAGGGCGGTCAGGTCATCGAGAAGTTCTCCGAGCGTATCAAGGGCCGTTTCCCCGTCCGCGACATCTGCAAGCCCGGCACCGACGAGGTGCTGATCTCCAAGGATCACATGATGACCGAGGATGACGCGGCGCTGCTGGAGTCCTTCGATATCCACACGGCCGAGATCCGCACCGTGCTGACCTGCAAGGCCCACAGCGGTATCTGCGCCAAGTGCTACGGCATGAACTTGGCCACCTCCAAGCCTGTGGCCCCCGGCGAAGCGGTCGGCATCATCGCCGCCCAGTCCATCGGTGAGCCCGGTACCCAGCTGACCATGCGAACCTTCCACACCGGCGGCGTCGCCGGCGGCGACATCACGCAGGGTCTTCCCCGTGTTGAGGAGCTGTTCGAGGCCCGCCGTCCCAAGAAGATGGCCACCATCGCCGAGATCGGCGGCAAGGTCCGCTTCGAGGAGGCCGCCAAGGGCAGCCTGCTGAACATCATCATCACCGCCGACGACGGCGACACCCGCACCTACGCGGTGCCTCACACCGGCTTGCTGGTGCAGGATGGCGAGACCATCGAGAAGGGCCGCCAGCTGCAGGACGGCGCACTGAATCCCCACGACGTTCTGCGTATCCGCGGCGCTTCCGCTGTTCACAACTACCTCATTCAGGAGGTCCTGAAGGTGTACCGTCAGCAGGGCGTGGATATCAACGATAAGCACATCGAGGTCATCGTCCGCCAGATGATGCGCAAGGTGCGCGTGGAAGAATCCGGCGACACCAGCCTGCTGTCCGGCGCTATGACCGACATTCTGGATGTGGAGGATGCCAACGCCGAGATCCGCCAGCGTAATGCCGCGGGCGAGACCAACGAAAACGGCGAGCCTCTGCAGGAGGCCACCTACACCCAGCTGCTGATGGGTATTACCAAGGCGTCTCTGGCCACGGATTCCTGGCTGTCCGCCGCTTCCTTCCAGGAGACCACCAAGGTGCTGACCGAGGCCGCCATCAAGGGCAAGGTGGATCATCTGGTGGGCCTGAAGGAGAACGTCATCATCGGCAAGCTGATCCCCGCCGGCGCCGGTCTGGGCGCGTACCGCGAACTGGCCGAGGAACTGGTCCCCGATCCCGACCCCGTGGAGGAGGAGACCGCCCCGCAGGAGGTCATCTTCACCAATCAGGTGGCCGCCGCCAACGTGGAATAAGCGACAGGATACTCCGTTTCTGATCCCAAATGCCCTCCGGCACTGCCGGAGGGCATTTATTCTCTGAACTGCACACATTTTACCGAGGGATTTCGGAGAAAATCACAAATTTTTGGTACAAATCCACTTGACGCTGTTTCCCGGCTATGATATAATTCTAACTTGCGCGGGCATTGCTCCGCGAACTTTGTCATACCGCATCAGCAGGAGGGAGCAGCGCACATGGAAGCACTGGCGGCCAAGGAAAAAGTGGTGGGTCTCAAGCAGGTCCGCAGAGCCGTGGCTTCCGGTAAAGTGCGCAAGGTCTATCTGGCCTGCGACGCCGATCCCCGGCTCACCGAGCCTATGGAGGCACTGTGTCAGGCGGCGGGCGTCGCCGTGGTGACGGATTACACCATGGCACAGTTGGGCCGCGCCTGCTCCATCGCCGTGGGCACTGCCGCAGCGGCCGCGCTGGAGGGCTGAATGCCCCGACAAATTTGTTCCTTGCGGAATAAAATTCCTTTATTCCGAGGAAAATACAGGGAGATATTCCCGCAATTTTGAAGAAAGGAGTACCTATTGCATGCCTACTTTTAATCAGCTGGTCAAGCAGGGCCGGAAAAAGGCTACCTACAAGTCCAATTCCCCCGCTATGCAGAAGGGCCTGAATACGCTGAAGAACAAGGAGACCAACCTGTCCTCCCCTCAGAAGCGTGGCGTCTGCACCGCAGTGAGAACCGCGACCCCCAAGAAGCCTAACTCCGCTCTGCGTAAGATCGCCCGTGTCCGTTTGACCAACGGCTACGAGGTCACCGCTTACATCCCCGGTGTGGGTCATTCTCTGCAGGAGCACTCTGTGGTCATGATCCGCGGCGGCCGTGTAAAGGACCTGCCCGGCGTCCGCTACCACATCATCCGTGGTACCCTCGACACTCAGGGTGTTCAGGGTCGTATGCAGGCTCGTTCCAAGTACGGTGCCAAGCGTCCCAAGCAGAAATAAGCGATCGACCAAAAGCAATTAAAAAGAGCTTTGCCGAAAAGGTACTATATTTTATATACCTCTTTGGCAGGCCGTACAGCAGCCAACACACTGCGCGCTGCTGAGTACCTATGAAATCATATTATTATGAAGGAGGGAAGCATAGTGCCCAGAAGAGGTAATGTTCCCAAAAGAGAGATCCTGCCCGATCCCATGTACGGCTCCGTGCTGGTGACCAAGCTGGTCAACAGCATCATGCTGGATGGTAAGAAGGGCGTGGCTCAGAAGGTCGTGTATGGTGCTTTCGACATCATCAAGGAAAAGACCGAGAAAGAGCCTCTGGAAGTCTTTACTCAGGCTATGGAAAACATCATGCCCAGCCTGGAAGTCAAGGCCCGCCGTGTCGGCGGCGCCACCTATCAGGTCCCCATGGAAGTCCGTCCCGCTCGCCGCCAGACCCTCGGTCTGCGCTGGCTGACTGCTTACAGCCGCGCCCGTGGCGAGAAGACCATGTCTGCTCGTCTGGCTGCTGAGATCATCGACGCCACCAACGGTGTCGGCGGTTCTGTCAAGAAGCGCGAGGATACGCACAAGATGGCCGAGGCCAACAAGGCTTTTGCCCACTATCGTTATTGATTCGCTGTCGAGGAGGTTTAAGCCATGGCTACGCCGAGAGATGTATCTCTTGCAATGACCCGTAATATCGGTATCATGGCCCACATCGACGCAGGTAAGACCACCACCACCGAGCGTATTCTGTACTACACTGGCGTCAACCACAAGATTGGTGAGACCCATGATGGTGCGTCTACCATGGACTGGATGGAGCAGGAGAAGGAGCGTGGTATCACCATCACTTCTGCCGCTACTACCTGCTACTGGAGCCATACCGAGACTCAGCACGATCCCGCGGCCTACAAGAAGAATCGTCACCGGATCAACATCATCGACACCCCGGGCCACGTGGACTTCACCGTTGAGGTGGAGCGCAGCCTGCGCGTTCTGGACGGTTCTGTGACCGTTCTGTGCGCCAAGGGTGGCGTTGAGCCTCAGTCTGAGACCGTTTGGCGTCAGGCTGATAACTACAAGGTGCCCCGTATGGTGTACGTCAACAAGATGGACATCATGGGTGCCAACTTCTACCGCTGCGTGGACATGCTGCGCGACCGGCTGAAGTGCAACGCCGTGCCCATCCAGCTGCCCATCGGCAGTGAGGAGACCTTCAAGGGCATCATCGACCTGATCGATATGAAGGCCGATGTGTACTACGATGACATGGGCGTTGATATCCGCGTGGAGGACATCCCCGAGGATATGAAGGAGAAGGCCCAGGAGTATCACGACGCCATGATCGAAGCCATCGCCGAGAACGACGAGGCTCTCATGGAGAAGTACCTGGACGGTCAGGAACTGACCAAGGCCGAGATCAAGGCTGCTCTGCGCAAGGAAACCATCGCCAACACCGTGGTTCCCGTTACCTGCGGTACTTCTTACCGCAACAAGGGCGTGCAGAAGCTGCTGGATGCCATTGTGGATTACATGCCCGCCCCCACCGACATTGAGGACATCAAGGGCGTGAACCCCCGCACCGGCGAAGAGGAGAGCCGTCCTTCCGACGACAACGCTCCCTTTGCTGCTCTGGCGTTCAAGATCGCTACCGACCCCTTCGTTGGTAAGCTGTGCTTCTTCCGCGTGTATTCCGGTGTTGTCGAGGCCGGCACCACTGTGTACAACAGCGTGAAGGACAACAACGAGCGCATTGGCCGCATCCTGCAGATGCACGCCAATCATCGTAAGGACATCGAGTGCTGCTACGCCGGCGACATTGCCGCCGCTGTGGGCCTGAAGAACACCACCACCGGTGACACCCTGTGTGACCCTGCTCATCCCATCATTCTGGAGAGCATGGAGTTCCCCGAGCCCGTTATCCGCGTTGCCATCGAGCCCAAGACCAAGGCCGGTTCTGAGAAGATGGGTCTGGCTCTGGC
>USMI01000045.1 GCA_900555735.1 uncultured Eubacteriales bacterium
CCACCTGCACGCCCTTTTCAAAAATCATGCCCCAGCCGTCGCCGCCGGCAATGCCCACGTCAGCGCTTCTGGCCTCGCCGGGGCCGTTGACGGCGCAGCCCATGACCGCCACGGTGATGGGCTTTGTGCAGCCCTGCAGCCGCCGCTCCACCTCCCGCGCAATGGGGATCATGTCATATTTCGTCCGGCCGCAGGTGGGGCAGGAAATAAGATTCGGCCCCGTGCGGCGCAGGCCGGTGACCTGCAATATCCTCTTGGCGGCCACTATCTCCTCCGCCGGGTCGGCGGTCAGGCTGACCCGGATGGTGTCGCCGATGCCCTGACACAGCAGGCCGCCGATGCCGATGGCGGATTTCAGCACGCCCATCTCCGGCGTGCCCGCCTCGGTAACCCCCAGATGCAGGGGATAGTCCGTCTGCTGTGACAGCATGGTATACGCCGCCATATTGGTGGGCACATGAGAGCATTTCACCGACAGGCAGATGTCGTCAAAGCCGCAGTCGTTCAGCAGGCGCACATGACCCATGGCACTGTCCACCAGCGCCTGTGCCGTCACGCCGCCATACTTCTCCAGCAGCAGCTTTTCCAGCGAGCCGCCGTTGACGCCGATGCGGATGGGGATATGATGCGTCCGGCAGGCCTCCGCCACGGCCCGCACCCGCTCCTGAGCGCCGATGTTGCCGGGATTGATGCGGATTTTGTCCACACCCTCGGCGGCACAGCAGAGCGCCAGCTTATAGTCGAAGTGGATATCCGCCACCAGCGGGATGTGGATGGCCTTTTTGATCTGCCCGACGGCGCGGGCCGCCTCCATGGTGGGGACCGCCACGCGGATGATCTCGCAGCCCGAGCGCTCCAGCCGCAGGATCTGGGCCACAGTGGCGGCCACATCCTCGGTGCGGGTGTTGCACATGGACTGGATAGCCACCTCCGCCCCGCCGCCGATGGTCACGCCGCCGATCTTCATCTGTCTGCTCATTGCTTCTCGCATCCTCTCAGGTAAACAGCTTCCACACGTCGCTGAAGGTCACCAGCGCCATCAGTCCCAGCAGCAGCACCAGACCCGCGAAGTGGATATAGTTTTCGTATTTCAGGGGGATCTGCTTCCTGATGAGTGCCATGGAGATGGCGTTCACCAGCAGGAAGAATATCTTGCCGCCGTCCAGCGCCGGCAGCGGCAGCAGGTTCATCACCGCCAGATTCACGGCGATCAGCGCCACCAGATAGGCGATATCGCCGATGGCGGCCCCCACGGTCTCCGCCGACTCGCCCACCTCCGTCATGGTGGACACGATGCCCACCGGGCCGCTGAGGTCACGGAGCCCCGCCTCGCCGGTCACCAGCATCTTCAGGCTCAGCCGCACCAGCCGCACGAAGTCCATGGCGTTGTTCCAGCTGTTGGCGATGCGGTCGCCCACCGTGGCCTCCTTCACGCCGAACAGCAGGCCGTAGCCGGTGTAGGGGTTGCCGTTCTGGTCCAGATACTCCGCCTTTTCCATGGGAAAGTCCTTCAGCGTGACCTTTTTGCCGTCACGCTGCACCACCAGATCGAATACGCCGTCGTGGTTCATGCTGAATAGCAGACTCACGTCGGAGTACATATACACCCGCTCGCCGTCGATGGACAACAGCTTGTCGCCCACCTGCAAGCCGCTTTCGGATTCCAGCGGGCAGCCGTCGGCAAAGGCGGTGATGGTGGGGTCATAGAAGGCCTTCGCGCCGCTGTAAAGGATCAGCAGGATCACCAGTCCCGTGACGAAGTTCATGAAGGCCCCGGCGGTGAAGATCACCAGCTTGGCCCAGAAGCCCTGTCGGTACAGGGCATGGGGATCGTCGGAATCCTCATCCTCGCCCTCCATGGCGCAGAAGCCGCCGCAGGGGATGGCACGCAGGGCATAGAGGGTCTCCCCTTTCTGCTTTTTCCACAACGCAGGCCCCATACCGATGGAAAACTCGTTGACGGTCACGCCAAAGGCCTTGGCCGCCAGAAAGTGGCCCAGCTCATGCACGGCAATGAGAACGCCGAAGCTGAGGATCGCCACCAACAGATAGACAATGGTCGTCATAACGCAATAATTCCTTTATCGTGACAGTACCGCCCGTGCCGCTTCACGGGCCAGACGGTCTGCTTCCAGTATATCCGCAAGGCTTGGCTGATATTTCACCGTTACCTTGTTCAGCGCCGCTTCCACCGTGCGGTGGATGCCGTTGAAGGAATTTTCACCCCTCAAAAACGCCCACACCGCCTCCTCATTGGCGGCGTTCATGATAGCGCAGGCGGTGCCGCCCTCCCTGGCACACTGCCGTGCGATGGAAAAGCAGCGGAAGGCATCCCCGTCGATGGGAGCAAAGGTCAGCGCCCCGCACCGCAGCAGATCCAGCGGCTCCTCCGGCGATGCCGCCCGCTGCGGCCATGTCATGGCGTAGCGGATGGGCAGCTTCATGTCCGGCGTACCCAGCTGGGCCAGCACGGCCCCGTCCCGGAACTCCACCAGCGAGTGGATGACGCTCTGACGGTGCACCATCGCATCCACCTGTTCCAAAGGCAGCCCGTAAAGGCGCATAGCCTCGATGACCTCCAGCCCCTTGTTCATCAGCGTGGCGGAGTCAATGGTAATCTTGGCGCCCATGCTCCAGTTGGGATGCTTCAGCGCGTGGGCGGGGGTCATGGTCTCCAGCTCGTCGTAGCTCTTGCCGAAGAACGGCCCGCCGGAGCAGGTCAGGATCAGCCGCTTGATCTCCCGGCGGTCGGCGCAGCCTTGCAGGCATTGGAAAATGGCGGAGTGCTCGCTGTCCACCGGCACGATGTCCGCGCCGTATTCCTTCGCAGCGGCCATCACCAGCTCTCCAGCGCACACCAGTGTCTCCTTGTTGGCAAGGGCGATACGCCGCCCAAGGCGGATGGCGGCCAGCGTCGGCTCCAGTCCTACGCTGCCCACCACGGCGGTCACCACCGTGTCGGCCTCCTCCGCCTGTGCCGCCGCCAGAAGGCCCTCCGGCCCCGACAGCACCTCGATATCCGTATCCCGCAGACGCTGCCGCAGCTCCTCCGCCGCGGCCTTGTCATAAAGCACCGCAAGGCGCGGGCCGAACTCCCGCGCCTGCGCTTCCATCAGATCCACGCTGCTGTGGGCCGCCAGCGCGACCACCCGCAGCTTCAATTCCCGGACTACCTCCAGCGTCTGCCGCCCGATAGATCCGGTACTGCCCAGCAGGGCAATGGTTTTTGTCATGATGATTTCCTCAATACAGGGTAACACTCTTGATGATGAGCCACACCAGCGGCGAGGCAAAGATCACGCTGTCAAAGCGATCCAGCACGCCGCCGTGACCGGGCAGCAGACGTCCATAGTCCTTCACGCCGCACTCCCGCTTGATGGCGGAAAAGCTCAGATCGCCCAGTTGGCCCATGACCGCGCCCGCAAGGCCCAGCAGCAGGCACCAGGCGATATTCAGCTGCACCTCCGTCACAAGGAAGAAGATGATGCGGTAGATGACCATGCCCAGCATACCGCCCAGCAGGCCGCCCACGGCGCCCTCTACGGTTTTCTTGGGGCTGACACGGGGCGCCAGCTTGTGCTTACCCAGCGCCATCCCGGCGAACAGCGCCGCCGAGTCGGAGCAGAAGGCCGCCACCAGCGGGATCATCACCAGACCGCCGCCGTGCTCCAGCAGCCGCAGCGCCATCAGGCACTGGAATGCCATGGGGATGGCCACGCCCGCCACCAGAATGGTGCATACGTCACGGAAGGCCAATGCTCTGACCGTGCCGTATTCCACCACCACGCTGACGAACAGCAGCACCAGCCACGCCGCCAGCAGCCATGTCATCAGCGCGGCTGCGCCGTCCTCGCCGATACCGGCAAGGTAGGTGCGCAGCACCACTGTTACGCCCATGATGGCGCTCAGCCCCCACCAGCGGCGGGTGATATCCTTGGAGCATGCGGCCGCCAGCAGTTCATGAGCGCCCACGGCGCACAGTGCGCACAAAAGCGCCGCCGTGGCCCAGTCCGGCGCGATGATCAAAACGAACAGCAGCAGCGGGATACCCACCACCGCCACGAGAATTCTCTGTAACATAGTTGCTCCTTGTTATGTAAGGGTTGGGGAAAAGGAAAAATACGAAGAGGGGTACGATAGGATTTCGTAGGGGCGGACGACCCTACGAAGCAACCAACGATGCTGCACCGCATCATCGGTCGGCGGGGTGTGGTCACCCCGCCCTACGAAATCTCTACCCCTTCACGCCGCCGAAACGGCGGTCTCTATGCTGGAAATCAATGATCGCCAGATCCAGATCCCGGCGCTTGAAATCCGGCCAAAGGGTGTCGCAGAAATAGAACTCGCTGTACGCGCACTGCCACAGCAGGAAGTTGCTCAGCCGCAGCTCACCGCTGGGGCGGATGATCAGCTCCGGGTCGGGGATGCCCGCCGACCACAGGTGCTTGCCGAAGTTCTCCTCCGTCCACTCCTCGCCGCTCTCGGCGCACAGGCGGGCGGCACGCAAAATCTCGGCCCGGCCGCCGTAGTTCAGGCAGATGTTGGCCTGAAAGCCCTGATAATGGGTGGAGATGGCGTTGGTCTCGGCGATCATTTGCTGCAGCTTGGGAGACAGCGCCGTGGTATCGCCCAGAATTTTCAGGCGGATATGATCCCGTTCCATGGTGTCGATGGCCTCCTGCAGATACTGCTCCAGAAGGCTCATGATGGTATCCACCTCGTCCTTGGGACGCTTCCAGTTCTCGGTAGAAAAGGCATATACCGTCAGGTACTGGACACCCAGCTCTTTGCAGTAGGTGGCGATATCGCGGAACACCTCCGCGCCTACTTTATGGCCGGCAGTGCGCGGAAGCCCACGCTTCTTTGCCCAACGACCGTTGCCGTCCATAATAATAGCGATGTGGCGGGGCAGGCGGCCCACGTCCACCTGTCCCGCCGTTGCATGCTTCTTCCGGAACAGGCCCATCAGACGGACATCAGTTCCTTTTCCTTGTTTTCCAGCAGCTTATCCAATTCCTTGCAGCTGTCGTCGGTCATCTTCTGCAAGTCCTTTTCTGCCATCTTCAGCTCGTCCTCGGTAATCTCGGAGGCCTTCTGCTGCTTCTTGAAGTTGTCCATAGCGTCCCGGCGGATGTTGCGCACGGCCACCTTGCCGCCCTCGGTATACTTACGGATCTGCTTGACCAGATCCTTACGGCGCTCCTCCGTCAGCTGCGGGAAGGCCAGACGGATGCTCTTGCCGTCGTTCTGGGGATTGATGCCCAGATCGGACTCCTGAATGGCCTTTTCGATACCCTTCAGGGCGTTGGCGTCCCACGGGGTGATCAGCAGGGTGCGGGGATCAGGGGAGCCAACGGACGCGATCTGCTGGATCGGGGTGGGAGTGCCGTAGTAATCCACGTTGATGCGGTTGAGCACGGAGGCGTTGGCCCGGCCGGCGCGGACGGCGGCAAAGTCATTCTCCACGGACTCGATGCTCTTCTTCATCTTTTCCTCGTAGATTTTGTATTCATCCTTCAACATGTCTTTCAGTCCTCCTTGACAATTGTTCCGATTTTTTCACCGCGGATGGCGCGGACGATGTTATAGGGGTCCTTCAGGGCGAACACCAGCACGGGAATGTGGTTGTCCATGGACATGCTGGTGGCGGTGGAATCCATCACAGCCAGATGGCGCTTGAGCACCTCGTCATAGGTGATGGCGTCGAACTTCACCGCGTCGGCGTTGGTGGCGGGATCGCTGTCGTACACGCCGTCGATATTCTTGGCCAGCAGGATCACGTCGGCGCCGATCTCGGCGGCGCGGAGCACCGCGGCGGTATCGGTGGAGAAATAGGGGTTGCCGGTGCCGCAGCCGAAGATGACCACCCGGCCCTTCTCCAGATGGCGGATGGCGCGGGCACGGATGTAGGGCTCGGCCACAGCGCGGATCTCCAGCGCCGTCTGCACCCGGACGTCCACGCCCTTCTGCTCCAGCACGTCAGCCATGGCCATGCAGTTCATGGTGGTGGCCAGCATACCCATATGGTCGGCACGGGAGCGCTCGATATAGCCCTCGCCGTTTTTGACGCCGCGCCAGAAGTTGCCGCCGCCGATGACCACGCCGATCTCCACGCCCATGGCGGCGCACTCCTTGATGACGTCGGCCACCTGACCCATCACCTTGAAGTCCAGCCCAAAGTGCTTATCCCCGGCCAGCGCCTCGCCGCTGATCTTCAGCAGCACCCGCTTATATTTCGGTTCGTCCATGTGTCACGCTCCTATTATTTATTCCCTGTTATTTTACCTTATTTCTCTGCGTTTGCATAGAGGGAAAATCAAAAATTTCCGGATTCTTTTGTTGCGGCGGTGTGAAAAAGCTGTTATACTGCCGGATAGAAAGGATGTGCGTGCCATGGAATTGCGTCATGTTTTGGGAAATACATGGGTGGCGGAGGCCAATACCGCGCTGCTGGGCATCTATCATGTGACGGAAAAGGATATCGTGCTGATCGACACCGGCTATGCCAAGCTGGATCGCGCGGGGCTGACCGCCATGATCGAGGACAACGGCTTCCGGCTGCTGGGCGTCATCTGCTCCCACGCACATTTCGATCACAGCGGCAACGTCCGCTATCTGCAGCAGCGCTGCGGCGCCAGAGCTGCCGCCCATATCATCGAGGCGGGCATCTCTGTGAACCCCGACGCCTACCGGGCCAACTATGTGGCCCTGACCTACGGCAAGAGCCGGGAGTATCTTCTGGAGGAGTGCTTCGTGGCGGATACCATTATCGGTCCGGAGGATGAATGGCTGGACTTCTGCGGCGCGCGCTTCGGCATTTTGCAGCTGCCGGGCCACAGCGCCGGTCATATCGGCGTGGTGACGCCGGACAACGTGGCCTATGTGGGTGACTGCCTGCTGGATCAGCAGCAGATCGACAACGCCAAGCTGCCCACCTCCATGTTCATCGCCCGCGACCTGCAAAGCAAGGAATTTCTTCGGCAGAGCCGGTATGACGCCTATATCATCGCCCACAAGGCGGTGATAACGGACCACACGGCACTGGACGCACTGGTAGACAGCAACAGCGCCTTCATCTACCGCAAGGCTGACGAGCTGCTGGAGGATCTGGTGGACGGCATGACCTTTGCCCAGTGGATCGCCGCTTTCTGCCAGCGGGAGAATATCCGCACAAAGAACGAGTTCAAGTTCTCCATCATCGAGCGGAACTTTGCCAACTTTGTGGACTGGCTCACCGACGAGGGCCGCATCACCATCCAGCGGGAATACTGCGCCAAAATGTACTACCGCGCCTGATGGTGCATCCCATATATGCAGTTAAGGCCGCCCCTTCGCGGGGCAGCCTTGACTTTTCGGGTATCGTATAACATTCGTCCGGATCGTTTTCAGGACATTATTCCACGGAATTTTTATACCGCATCCCGACGCGGTACACCGCCAGTCCGATGGCCGCGCCCAGCACCGCTCCAGCCAGAACATCGCTGGGATAGTGAACGAACAGGTCATGGAGGGCGTTGATAAAGCGATCATAGAACCCCAGAATAAACGCCACCGTGCCGCCGGACACGCCGGGCACGCTGTCCGCCAGCGCCATGCAGAGGCCATGAAACGGTGTCAGGAAGCCCATGGTCACACCGCCGCCTTCTTCCGCCGGGGCGCGTCGCGCACGATAAGGAACGCGGCCACCGCCAGAAGATTGCCCACCAAGCCCAGAATCATCCACAGGGACTTGTTCATCCCCTCGTTGACGGCGCTGCGATACAGCCACGCCGCCGTCAGCAGCCAGCACCACAGCCAGTATCACCACCAGCTTATAAGCCTTGGCATAGTTCTCCCGCATTACTCTTTCGTGCATATGAATACCTCCATCAAACATAAAAACGGTTTCCTCTATCTTGGATAGTTCCATGATAGAGGAAACCGTTAAATTGCGTATAAAGGACTTTTAAACAGGAATTAAACCGTCAGCCGGTAGCCCACGCCCCACACCGTTTGCAACAGCTTGGGATGGGAAGGGTCATCCTCCAGCTTTTCCCGCAGGCGGTTCATATGCACCGCCACGGTGATGTTGTCGCCCAGAGATTCCAGCCCCCAGATCATCTCGTACAGGTCCTCCCTGCTGAACACCTGTCCCGGATGGCGCATCAAAAACAGCAGCAGCTCATACTCTTTGTTTTTCAGCGGCACTTCCGCGCCGTTCTTGGTAATACGGTGGCAGGCGGTGTCCGCCGCCAGCGGCCCCATGGTCAGCACGGTGGTCTCCGCCACCGCAGCCAGCATCAGCAGTACCGCAACGGCGGCAAAGACGCTCAGCGTCAGCTTGAAGCCGTGGAGCACCGTCTCTATCTGCTCCACCGCGTCATGCAGCGTCATCAGATTCCCCCGCAGCAGCAACAGTGCCGCGCCAAGCCCCAGCAAAAGCAGCAGCGCCGCCGCAAGGATCGGTATTACCAGCATGGCGATGTTGGACCGCGCCAGCCGTTTTCTGATGGTCATGCCCATCCCTCCCCTGTATCAATGATATGATTATATTACATATTACGGGAAAATGTTAAACGGAGATTAAACCGCTTTTTGATAGCAGCGTTACTAACATCCGTTATTACATTCCATAGCTTTACTTTTCCTGTTAAATATTCTACTATACAGGCACAAAAGGAAAACACCCCCAAATCACATACAAACACAAACATTTCTTTAAGGAGGAATTTACCATGAAGAACATCAATAACTACATCCTGACCGCTATCGTTTCCCTGATTCTGGTCATTGCCACCTCTTTCCTGATGACCGCCGCTGACGAGCCTATCCGTCAGGCCGGTTACTACCTGCCCGTGGTGTTCGGCGTTGTGTCCGCATGGGCTGCCAGCAAGGCCGGTCTGCTGGAGCTGGACTACGAGGAGCACACCGCCCGCCGCAGCGCTCACGCCGCCGCATAAGGCAATCCAAACGCCATCTTTTTTCTCTCCCCAAATCCATACATACAAAGCAGCAGCGGCACGCCGTTGGCGTGCCGCTGCTGCGGTAAGTGCGTTAAAATATCCCGCTGTGGCGCAGCGTCACAGCGGGATATTTCTATATTCTGTCTGCCGCTGGACCGGTATCGCCGCGCTCAGCGCCTGTCCGTCAGGATGCCGAAGCGGTCATGGATGACATGGCGGGGACAGGCCACCGCGCAGGCGCCGCAGCTCAGACACCGCTCATAGTCGATGACCGCGTGGAGCTCCTCCACATGGATGGCATCGGCAGGACACTTTTTCACGCACAGGCCGCAGGCGATACAGCTCACGTCGCACGCCGTCCTTGCGCCGGTCTTTGTGGCTGGGTCGAAGCCCTTGTCCCGGTTGGAGCACAGCACCGCGATACGGTCAGCCTCCCGCCGCAGGGCAATGATCCCCTTGGGACACTTGCGGGTACACGCGCCGCAGCCGATGCACTTCTCCTCGTCCACTTCGGCGCAGCACAGATCGTTGATGCGGATGGCGTCGAATTTGCATGCCGCTACGCATGCACCGCAGCCGATGCAGCCATAGGCGCAGAGCAACTCGCCGTTTTCATTTTTCTTGGCGCGACAGCCGCCGCTGCAATGGACAGTCGCCGTCTTTGGTGGGAATTTACGTTTGATGGCCATGTTTCTCTCATCCTCGTCTCATCAAATTGATGCTCCCATTATAGCACAGGCTTTGCCGTTTGCCAAGAAAAAGGACGATTTATGCCGGTCTCCGCCCGCAGCATCGTCAGGTGCCGCCGTCTCACGCGGGCTTTGCCGCACCCTGAAGGCTGAGGTAGTCGGCGATCATGGCGATGAACTCCGAATTGGTGGGCTTTCCCTTGGCGTTGCTGATGGTATAGCCGAAAAAGCGCTGCAAAACCTCCAGATCTCCCCGGTTCCAAGCCACCTCGATGGCGTGGCGGATGGCGCGCTCGACACACGACGGGGTCGTGTTGTAGCGCCGCGCCACCGTCGGATACAGAACCTTTGTGACCGAGTTGATCATGGTGGCGTCCTTGATGGTCAGGATGATGGCCTCGCGGACGTACTGATAGCCCTTGATATGGGCCGGCATACCCACCTCATGGATAACGGGGGTAACGAGACGCTCCAGCGCGGCATTGCGGGCATCCTCCGCCTCCGCACGCTGCGCCACATGACGCATCTGGCCGAGAAGCTCGTTCACCTCGCAGGGCTTGGGGAGGAACGATTCCGCTCCCTGCGTCATAGCCCGGCTCACCACCTGCCCCTGACAGAACGCGGACACCAGTATGGCCCTCGGCCTTGCCGCCATGGCCGCCATCCGGTCCAGCAGGCCAAAGCCGTCAAGCTCCGGCAGGATCACGTCCATAATGACCAGCTGCGGACATTCCCGCTCGATGACGTACCATGCGTCTGCGCCGCTGCCGACGCTGCCCACTACCCTGAAATCCCCTGCGGCTTCGATCATCCGCTGCAGCATCATGCGAAAGCTCTCGTCGGTGTCTGCCAATACGACCTTCATCTTGTTTTTCATACGCTATTCTCCCTTTTCATTTTGTGATCGACCGTCTCCGATCGGTGCATCCCTTTCGTGTTTTATGCCGTGGTTGTGATCTGCCGCTATTATAGCAAGCGGAAAGGGTCGTGCATGCTCACTGTGAATATTCGCAAAAAACCGATGAATTCATCAAATTTTTTCTCAGGAGGAAAGTGTCGGAACGGCATGCTTGCTGTCTGATTTACTTGTATTTTCAGTAATTTTGTCGAATCATGGAGAATTTTTAACAAAAAATTATATTGATTTTTTGTCTCATAAGTGTAGAATGAATAAACGAAAACGCAGCCATGGCAGGAGACCCCAGTGACTGTAGCGATCGAACGATCTTGTTACGGGACATCATTCCGGAGTTTGCGATAGAAATGGCGGCGGCAGCCGCCCTTTTTTTTTGCAGCGCCGCCCCACTGGCTTCTGCTTCCGGCAGTGAAATCTGATTTTTGGGAAGAAAGGATCTTGATACCCATGCGCATCGCTGTCTGTGAGGATAACCAGCTCCAACGGGATATGGTCGTGCATTTGCTGAACCGCTGTTCCGCGGAACGATCACTCCCTGTGGAGCTGGTTCCTTATGAATTCGGAATGAACCTCCTCTACGATGTGGAGGAGGGCGCGGATTTCGACATCGTATTTCTGGACATTTACCTGCCGGATACGATGGGCAATGAGCTGGCTCACCGGCTGCGCGGCATGGGCTATCGGGGGAAGCTTGTGTTTCTGACCGCATCGCCGGACTTTGCCATCGAAAGCTATGACGTGTTCGCCAGCGGATACCTGCTCAAGCCCATCAGCTACGAGCGGCTGAAAACCGTTCTGGACCGGATCACGGAGCATGTGGACCCCAATACCTACCAGATACGGCACAGAGCCACCGTGACACGGATCGCGTACCGCGACATTCTATACATCGAAAGCTCCAATTCCAAGTGCATGATCCATACGATATCCGGCAGCGTACACACCGCCTATAAAACGCTAAACACCATCGAAAAGGAGCTGAACGCCCCCTGCTTCCTCCGCTGCCACCAGAGCTTTCTGGTGAACATGGATCACGTCCGTCAGATCGGCAAAGAGTGTCTGCTGTCCAATGGCGAGACCATCCCCATCCGGCAGCGGGGCGTAAAGCCGGTGCGGCAGGCGTATATGGCGTATGCCGCCGCGCTGTCCGCCGCTTATTGACCCCTTCCCGCCGCGATTCAGCGGCATCCGCATCTGACGAAAGGAGTCACAGCATGAAGATCAGGGATTTCTACAAGTCCATCGGCGGCGATTATGACGAAATGTTCCGCAGAATACCGTGTGACAGCATGATAGAACGGTTTCTGTTGAAATTTCCCGCAGATCCCTCCTACGCGGCGCTGGCCGACGCCAGAGAAAAGCGCGACCCTGAGAGCGCGTTTCTGGCCGCTCATACGCTCAAGGGGGTTGCGGCCACACTGGGGCTGAAGGAGCTGGCGGAGGCGGCCGCCCGGCTGACGGACGCGCTGCGTTCTCCCTCCGGCTTTCCCGACGACGCACTTTTCGACGCAGCCGCCATGGCATACGACCGGGTGCTGACACAGATCGCCGCGCTCCTTCGATAACACCGCACCACACCGCTGATACGCAGAGAAAGGACACCTCATGAAACCGCAAAGGATCACCGCGCTCATTCTGGCACTGGCCTGCACCCTCACCACCCTCGCCGCCTGCGGCAGACGGGATGACGCCGCCGAGGAGACGCACGAGCCGCTTACCATTGTCTCCCTCTTTCCGGAAATGGATCATTTTATCAAAAAGGTCCACGAAACATATCCGGAGATAAGAGATGAGCAAAACAGTTGGAAGGAACTGCCCCCAAACAAGGCAAACGGGAA
>USMI01000046.1 GCA_900555735.1 uncultured Eubacteriales bacterium
TCTATTGCACCTTCGGGGACATCCTCTCCAACCTGATCTGGTGCGGCATGATGATTTGGCTCTCCTTCTGCGCCATCCGTGGACTGGTCTACGCCAATGGGCAGACAGGCACGGCGCGGAATATGCGGTATTTCCACATCGGCGTGCTGTGCTTTGCCGGTTCGGAATATCTGCTCTGGACGGCGGGCTGCTTCTGGCCGGATACTTCTCCCGCAAGCCCCACCTTCTGGTGTGATATGCTGCTGACGCTTGCGATTCTGGGGCTGCTGCCCGCCACGAGAAAGGCGGTGGATGCATGACCTACATCGAAAACATCTTCCTCTGCATGGTGTCCCCCTTACTGGTGGCCGCTTTGTGCATGGGCAGGCGGCAGCTCCGCTTCTTCCTGTTCTGCATGGCCGGGATGGGGGTGTGCCTGCTTTCAGCCTACATCAACACCTTCCTCGCGGCGGTGTGTCAGGCGGACGCCCTTGCCGCCACGGCGGAGATTGCGCCGGTGGTGGAGGAAATGATGAAGCTGCTGCCGCTGATGTTCTATCTTCTGGTGTTCGAGCCGGAGGGCGATAAAATCAAGGCTGCCGCCATCACGGTTGCCCTGAGCTTCGCCACCTTTGAAAACGTGTGCTATCTCATTCAGAACGGCGCAGACCGCTTCTCCTTCATCTTCTTCCGGGGCTTCGGCACGGGAGCCATGCACGTCCTCTGCGGCCTGATCGTGGGCGGCGGGCTTGCATACACATGGCGGCGGACGTGGCTAAAGGTCGCGGGTACCTGCGGGCTGCTGGGCGCGGCGATAACATTCCATGCCATATACAATCTGCTCATCGCCTACGGCGGCGCGGCGCAGTACATCGCCTACGCCCTGCCGGTGCTGCTGGTGGCGGCGGGAAAGCTGTCCGCTTTCCGCTTATCGCAGAGGAAATAACCGAATATTTACTCCCTGAGAGCTGCTTTTTGGCGGCTCTCAAATTTTTTTGAAAAATTTTGCGTTTTGGGTGAGAGTTTTTTCGATTTTTTGTACCTATATAAGTGAAAGGGTTTTTATCACAGTTCCAGACAAACCGGAAAGGAGGTTCAAACGATATGTACGATACCGCAAGACGGGTCGCACTCGTCAAGCAGCGGGTGCGGGAAAACACCCGCCGAAGACAGCGGCGCGAGGCAATAAGCCTCTCCGCAGCGTGTATGCTGCTGTGCGCGGCGCTGATGCAGACAGCGGGTACGGCCGTCGGGCAGGGACAGACAGCCGCATGGGGCGTGTTCGGCGCGATGCTGCTGCGGGAAGACGCAGGCGGCTATGTGCTGGTGGCTGTCGTCTCCTTTGCCGCGGCGGCGGCGATCACTGCGCTGTGCATCCGGCTCAGAAACAGAGAAAACCAGAAAAAAGACAGGACGGACAAACCGAACCGACACGAACAGGAGGAGAAAAGCCAATGAAGAAACGAATACTTAGCATCCTGCTCGTCTGCTGCATGGTGCTGACGCTGCTGCCGACAGCGGCCTTTGCAGCGGTGAGCGATTCGCTGGGCAACACACCCGAGAAAAATCAGGCGATTTTGGAGCAGCTCTCCGCCCTGACTGGCGGCAGCAGCGACCAGGTGCTTTCCATGCTGAACGCTTTGGGGCTGCTGGATGAAGACGGCAATTTCAAGGTGGATCAAACCATCACGCTGGACGGCCGGGTGTTGACACTGGCGGCTGTCATGGAGCTGCTGGAAAATCCCGCCACGGATCTCACCCGCATAGCCGATGTGGATGGGACCCCGGTGGCGCTGGGCGATTTGAAGACCATGATCCAAATCGAACAGGAGCTGCAGCGGATCAAGGACACCTATTTCTCCGGCAGGGAGTTTACCGGGGAAGCTCTGGAGAATCTCAACAGCCTGATGGAGCAGTTGGAGCTGCGGGGCATCAGCTTGCAGTATTCCGCCTCTGCCTCAAAGCCTGAGGGCGTTGAGACGGTGGATATGAGCGGCATGATGAGCCAAACGCTGGGGGATCTCGCAAACAACGAATGGAAATCCGGGACTTTTACTGTATACGGCGGAAAACCGGTCGGCTTTTCCTACCGCATTCAAAAAGGCCAGCTCAGCGAGTATATCACCGGTGTGGAGGTCTCGATAGGCGAGACGAGTGAGGTCGTCGAGCAAAGCGACGGGTCCTACAAGCTGACCTATGACGTAGGCTCGACTTTCAGTTTAGGTGCTTGTAAAATCACTGTCAAGGTTAAAACCAAAGGAGGAACCTCAGCCTGGCACGATAATACTTATTCCTATGGCGACCTGCTGGGGATGATTGAATTTTACGATGCGGAAAATCTGGTGTTCTATGACGGCGCCGGTTATGCCGACCACTGTCAGCTCAAGCTAATAAAGACGGTTGGCGTCCCCACAATACAAACATCAATGACCGCGCCGAACTATGAGGAAAGATACGAAAGCACAACCACAATACAGGGGGATATGTATATTCCTTTGCTGGCAGATAAATACACTGTCGGCGGCGGTGCCGAAAATCCGGACTTCGTTGCGCTAAGCGATACCATCAGAATTTTGGATGGCGCTCGCAACTCGGTGCTTCCCGCCGGCTCCGACCCATTTTATCAGCCATACCAAATCGACGCCAGCATCGAGTTTAACTGGAGTACCGAAAAAGCTGCCTATACTGGCGATGCGCCGTATGGCTGGTATAAAGACCAGCCCTATGCCCCGTTCTATCTGACGGAGTACAAGTTCAATGAAGAATCTCTGGGGCTCAGCAACAACAGAACAAAAGCGCTGAACTGTACGATCAACAAGGGCGAAACAGTCAGCATCTCCCTGCAGTCTACCACGCAAAACAGAGGGAATCAGCAGTACTGGCTGCCCTTCCGACTGTATATGAAAAGTGTACAGGGCGAAATCCTAAATTCCTGGGCCACCACCAAGAACAGCAACGTCACCGCCAGGCTGGTGGACACGGACGCCCCCACCATTCAAAGCGTCACGGCCCCGGCGGGAACCTATGCCAGCGGACAGCACGTGCCCATCACCGTTACCTTTAGCGAGTTCGTGGATCTTAGAAACGCCCGCGTGACCATCAACGGCAAAGAGTATAGCGCCGATGCGCTTTCCATGAACAGCTACGGCGTCACGGCAATGCTCTGGTACCCAGTGCAGGATACGGATGCCACCACGGTCACCGTCAATGGTATGACCGGCGTGAAGGATGTTTTCGATCATACGCTGGATACCACACACTATCTAAGCGAGCCGATTACCGGCGTTGCGCTGGAGAGCGTCTTGATGCGCAACGCTCCCACCGCACTGACCGCCGACTACGCCAACGGCAAGGCATCGTTCATGATGCAGGCCAACATGGCGCCGGCCTACAAGACCGTATACAGCAATTATCACACCCCGGAAGGCACAGAGCCGAAGGAAGCCCCTTTCCGCCTCGAGCTGAGGTACGACTCCGCGGTTGAACCGATCCATCTGCAGGTCTATCTGGACACAGAGAAGGAAGCCTTCACCGTTAGCGACTACACAATCGCACCCGCTGCTGTCACCCGCATCTACACGGTGACGCTGCAGGCCAACGAGGGCACGAAAGACGCTCCTAACTGGGTGAATGTTCTTCCCCTGACCCGGCAGTTCACGGTGCAAAGGAAAGTTTCCGTGCACACGGTGAACGTCGTCCCGGAAGCGAATGACGCCGACTATACGATTTCCCTCGCCGATTCCGCTCGCCCCACGCTTCAGGCCAAGGTTTTGGGGGAAAACGGTGAGCAGGCCAGCTACACCACCGGTAAATGGAGCAGCAGTGACCGGGACATTGCCACCATCAACGAGGATACCGGCCTTGTTGCCACCACAGGAGCCAAGGTGGGAACCGTCACCTTTACCTTTACGGCGGACAACGGGACTGAGGAAACTACCGATGATGTGGAGGGCACGTCACAGCCCTATACCGTGACGGCAGGCGATTCCCTGGCACTGGTGATTCCCGGCAGCTCGTCCATCGTGACGCGGAAAAATCAGCCCGCCACCGTGCTGTGGAGTTCCAACGCCGCGCTGATGGCACCGGACAAAGATTTCAATTACAAGATTGAACTGTATGAGGGCAACTATGCGGATGAGGCGGCGCTGAGCGGCCTCCAGCCCGTTGCGACTTATACCGCCGGCAAAGATGAAAACAGCGTGCAGATCCCGGAGAATGTGCTCTCCATGCTCTCCAACGGCAATACCCCTGCCTACACGGTATTGGTTTCCATGCCGCACCCCAACGCCGAGAGTGAGAATGTCCGCCTGTCGGCACTTGCCTGGATCATCGTGCAGGCACCGCCTGCCACGGCCAAGCTGACACCGCCCCGGAGCATTTACCTCAAGGATACCGACGGCGCCGTCAATATCGACTGGTCGGTGGAAAATGCCACTACCGGTGCCTCTCAACAGCCCACGCTGACCATCACCCGGGTCACAGAGGACAACAACACCACCAAAGTGGTGGACAGTGTGCGCCTATCCGGCACCTCCGGAAGTTACTCCCTGCCATTACAGAGTGTGCAAGCCGGCAATCTAAAGGACACCTATCAAGTGGTTTTGAGCGTGGAGAATCCTGGTGAGGAATCTCCCAGCACCGACTCCTTCCCCCTGTATGTCTACGATGCCGACGCACTGAAGGTGCAGGACGACGAAGGAAACACGATTTCTGCACTGACCATGGACAATACCTCCAAGGTCAGCGGCAATCTGCCCACCGATACGGCTGGAATTTTGCAGCTGCGCCAGGAGCTGGGGCTGATCGAGTACATCGGCATCAACTATGACAAGTACGGTTGGAACTCCTTTAAAGACGGCATCGAGTGGGTCTCCAGCAACAACAATGCCATTTCCGTCAATTACAAGCAGGGCGGACTGTATGAGGACATCAGAAACTTCTCCTTTGCTTCCTACCTTCCCGAAACCAAAATGGCGCTGTCCGGCCGGGCCAACGGCACCGCAACCGTCACGGCTACCCATGCCGCCACGGGCATGAGTGCCGCCGTACAGGTGACAGCGAAAACGCTGCAAAATAAGTTCTATCTCTTCCAGCTGACGCCTGCAGCGGAAACTACGCTGCAATACACCGACGGCAAAGGTGTGTCCAAAACGGTCACGACCAACAGTGAAGGCGTGCTGGCGCTTTACGAACCCAACGGAATCGCCAGTGAGGTGTCTCTGCGGTCCGGCTCCGGCACGGATATTTATCTGGGCACCATCTATAAAGAAAATCTGCGTTCCGGCGAGCGGGATGCCACAAAACTGCAGCTTTATCCCTTGAATACCTTCAGCCTTCGGCGAGTCGCCCGGGCATCTGTGACGCTCATCACGCCGGGCGGCGATCCGCTGGCGGACAAGCCGGTGACCGTTCGCGGCGGCGTTTATAAAAACGGAGGCTACTGCGAGACAGCACTGCTGGGCTCCAGGGCAGGAGCACTTGTCAGCGGCATCACCGGCGACACCTATACCACGGATGCGGCGGGAAATATAACCGTCTATCTGGATTCCACCCAGTTCTGGTCGGCCGAAAAGGGCGAGAGCAGCAACACGGCGCTTTCCGCTCTGGATCAGCTGGAGTACATTCTGGAGATCAGCGCAATTGACGGCGACAGGTACTATCCGCTGCTGCTGACCGTCAACGGCAAGCTGGGCGTGGACGATGTAATGCGCACCGCAGAGGGCGTTGTCGCTCTGGAGAGCGTGCCGGCGGGGGAGGCAAACAAACCCTTCATTGTGGCGCAAAGCGTTGATTACGGTCTTGCCAACGGTCAGAAGGTGGATGTCCGCAGCTCGACCGGAAAGATCGGCCCTAACAGCAGCTTTAAAACAGCAACCCTGCACACCACCATGTTCCTCTGGGGCGAGGATATTGCCAAGGCGCAGAATTATAGTCTCAAGCTGGCGGACGAATACGGCGTTCTTCCTGCCGCCCAGAGCAGCAGTACCAAGCAGTATCCCTTCTCATCCATCCCCGTAGCGGAAAACGATCTGACCCTCACCGAGGCCACCATGACCACCTCTGGATGGATCGCCGACGGCAAGGATGTGGGTATGAAAACGCAGCTGAGCCTGAACGGCAGCCTGCTGCAGGAGAAAATAATGCCCTTCCGGGTCGTTGATCTGACCCGAGTGCCCAAGGTGACAGAGGATGAGCGCGTCACCGGTATTCTGGCGACGATGAAGGAATCCAGTGGAGTGAGTCAAGTCAACTTTGGTGGAGTGGACGGTAGTAACATTCTCAAGGTGCTGACCGGACGGCTGAGTGATCTGAGCGGTCCGGTGGACACTTCCGTGTTCAAAATGATCATCACCCCCAGCGAAGATCCCTCCGTGTTCCGTGCCATGATTTGGGCCGGGTACAATACGCTGGAGATGGAGGACATGGACTATTCCGAGGACGGCGTGGCGTTGGGCGCGAATGTGCTGACGCAGAACCTGGAAGTGGGTGTGCCCGGTACCGGGGACCTGAGCCAGATGGCCAAGGGCACCTATGATCCCAAGGGGGAATACAAAGCCAACTCCATAGCCGGCAAGGTCACCAACACGGATCTCAACTTGCAGTTGGAGGGCTTTTACGAAGCGGAGATCCGCTATAACGCCGAAAAAAAGGAGTGGGAGGTTTTCACCGTAGGCGGCGGATTTACCGCCGGCGTTGGCGTGGGCTTCACCTTCAGCGTGAACGCCATGGCTGGCCCCGTGCCGTTGACAGCAACCTTTGAACTGGGCGGCGCCATTCAGCTGGATTTCCGTACCGCAGTGCGCTACGGCCGGCAGGGACAGGGCACAGAGCTTGCCTGGAGCGATCCCACGGCCACGGCAGTGAATGACTTTTTGACCACGCTGCGTATCAACGCCTATGTCCACGCGTTTGGCGGCATTGGCTTTGACTATTCGGTCGTGGCGCTGAAGATCGGCCTATTCGGCAATTTGGATGTGGACAGTCAGAATAAGTTCCTTTCCCGCACCTATCTTGCCGACAAGGCAAAGCGCCAGATCAACGGTCAGGCCCTGGGGATCCAAAGCGAAGTGGGAATCAAATTTGTGGCCACCTTCCTGTTTATCTCCTACGAGGCGGTGATCGCCTCCGGATCCTTTGGAGCCGCCAAGACTTTTAATGACTGGGGAACGATCGACGACTACTGGAATAGCGCCACCAGTGGGCTGAGCCTTGCCTCGCTGCGGATGGCGGCGGCCCAGAGCGGAATGCAGGTGACGTCTAGCAGTGCGACGCTCCAAAGCCGGGACTATCTGGAGCAATATGCCCGTACCTGGGGCCAGCCCCAGCGGCGGATGATGCTGTTCTCTCTGAACTCCCCCAGTGGGCTGGAAAGCATCCAGACCAATGCCAACCCCACATCCTATCCACAGCTCAGCGATGACGGGAAGGTATTGGCCTACATCAACGACGGCAACAGCAGCAGTATTTACGAAAGCCGGGCGCATTTCTCCACCCTCAATGGCGGCGTCTATACTACCTCCAGGAAAATTGACGATCCCGCAGAGTTCTCCGGCTACGGCGACACGAGCGTTTCTCTGTCCGGCACTGACAGCTTCGCGGCGGCGGCTTGGGTTCGCATGGGCACCGAGCTACCGGGTAAAGATGCCGGTGATCCCGTGACATTGGAAGAGCAAAACCTGCTGATGAACAGCACGGAGATCGTAGCGTCCGTCTATAACGGCTCAGCCTGGACCTCCACCCGCCTAACCAACGACGGCACACCGGATCTGGCCCCAGCCACGGCAGTAGGCGGCGACGGCAAGGCCATCGTGTTCTGGCGCAGCGTCTACACCCCCGCTCCCGTGAGCACTTCGGGCAGCAACAACCTGCTGAACTTCACGACCAGAGATTGTATCATGTACAGTTGCTATGACAGCACTAACCGCACCTGGAGCGATGCCAAAATGCTTTATAACGGTGCTACTGGCCGCGTGAAGGCGTTGCAGGCGGCCATGCTGCCCAACGGAACCGCTATGGCGGTTTACTCGCTGGACCGCAGCGAAACCGGAGAAACCTCCGACTACGAGATCGCCTATTGTACCGTGGCTGCTAACGGAAATCCCGGTACAGCCATGCTGGCGACCTGTGACAGCAATCTTGACGAAAACCCCCAGGTCGTTGCAGCCAACTTCGGCAGCGGGGATGACCGATTTGTCATCGGTTGGCACAGTGTCCGAGACGGCAGCAGTGATATCCAGCTGTTGGCTGTGGACGGCAGCGGCACCATGTCCAACAGCTTCCCCGGCTCTCTGTCTGCCCTGACCAGCAGCGGCAACGCCGTCGTGGGCGGAGACTTCCGCTTCGCTTCCCTCAGCGGGGGGCATCGCAGCCTCAATGATCTTACCGTCGTCTGGAATGAGACTGTCAATGCCGCCGACGGCGCGGTAGATCACGGCATTTTGAAGGCGGCCAAGCTGCGCCATGACACAAATACCTACACGCTCTCCGCACCATTGAAACTGGCAGAGCTGCCGAAGCGCACGCTGGCTGACCACTTTGACGCCTATGTCAGCGGCCCCAATCAGGTGCAGGCCGCCATTCAGGCCACCCAGTATGACGACAGAAACCCGCAGGTAATCAACGGCGTGACCGTTCCGGGTGAGCAAACGATCCTCTATACCGCTACCTCTGATTTTGTCACCGATGCGGTGGCAGTGGAACAGATCGGTGTGGATTATGCAACGCTGGCGTTGAACAGCCTGACACCCATTCGCTTTACCATCCGCAACACCGGGCTGAACGATGTGAAAAACCTAATGGTCACGCTTGGCAGCGGGGAAACCGCCACCCTTACGGGAACACTGCTGCCCAATGAAAGCACCACCCTTACCGTCTGGCACCGTGTGGGGGACCGCGTGACCGACCCGAGCTATACCATCACCGCCGCCGGCGGCATCAACGAAAACGGCACAGTGTATCTGGATTATCCCGACATTGGCATCTCGCAAATGGAAGTGATTGCGGAGAGCGCCGGCAAGCGCACGGTGCGCATGACCCTCTATAATTCCTCTGCCGCCACGCTGGCCGGCGGAAAGAACCGCGAGGTGAAGCTTGCGTTCTATGCGGATGATCTGCATACCAAACATGCAGAGGTAGCCTGTGCCACAAACGGCGTATCGGTTCGCGATAATGAAATCACCATTTCCGAAAACAGCGCCCTCGCCCGCATCGATCAGGGAACCTTTACACTGGACCTGACCTATGATCTGGGCAGGTATATGAACTCCATTGGCAAAACCGAGATCCCCAATGTGGGTACCTATCTGTACGCCGAGGCGTGGGCGGAAGGCCAGATCGGTGGAACGGGAAGCAATCAGCGCCTGCCGGAGTATGACGGCAGTGACAGCGAGGCCAGCGCCCATATGACCGGCGCACTGGCCCGCACCGGAGAGCAGCTGACGATGGATGTGGCACAGGGGAACGACGGCAACGGTCACAGCACCGCCGCCATTACCCTGCGCAACAACTCCCTGCAGTCTCAGAATAGCGCAGAGCTGGTGGCCACGCTGCTGGATGCTGCCGGGACCGTTCTGGAAACGAAAAAGCCCCGTATTGGCGGTGTCATCCCCGGGGAAACCTTCCTGACGGAAACCGTCACCTTCTCCCAGCTTGGCACCCGCGTAGTGGTGCGAGCCGCAGTGCCCGGTAATGACCTTCTGACCTTTGAAGGTCTGGCAGTGGGGCTCGGCGATTTTACCGCCAACGGAACGAACTATACCTATACGCTGCAAAATGATAGCGGAGCAACATCTACGCTAGTCACAGCGGTGTCTGGAAACGGAGAGCCCGTGAGCATCAACGGACAGGCCCTGTCCACCGGCGGCAGCGCAACCGTTGCCATCCCCAACAGCGGCACAACCGACATTGTCGTGGGAATCGGTGCTAAAACCTACACGCTGACGATTCTGCGCAATAGCGGCACAGGCGGCAATGAAGGCGGTGGCGGTACGACAGGCGGTGGCGGCGGCAGCAGCGACAGCAGCTCGCCGAGCTACTCCATCACCGTGGATAAGACCAAGAACGGTACGATCACCGTTTCGCCCAGAAACGCGAGCCACGGCGACACCGTAACCATCACCGCGACGCCCGACAAGGGCTACGAGCTCGAAATGCTCAAGGCGCTCGACCGCAGCGGCGACGCGCTGAAGCTCACCGAGAAGAACGGCAAGTACACCTTCAAGATGCCCAGCGGCAAGGTCACCATCAAGGCCAGCTTCGTTGAGGAGGTTCCGGAGCAGCTTTTCAAGGATGTTCCTGCGAACGCTTACTACTACGAGGCGGTCAAGTGGGCGCAGGAGAAGGGGATCACCGGCGGCATCGGCAATGGACTGTTCGGCCCCAACGATCCCTGCACCCGCGCGCAGATCGCCACCTTCCTGTGGCGCGCGGCAGGCAGTCCTGAACCCGAAACCCGCGCCATGCCGTTTACCGACATCCCCGTGGGCAGCTATTATTACGACGCTGTGCTGTGGGCGGTGGAGAATGACATCACCAAGGGCACCAGCGACACCACGTTCAGCCCCAACATGACCTGCACTCGCGCCCAGATCGTCGCGTTCCTGTGGCGTTCCGAGAAGTCCCCGGCAGCGGGTACGGCCAATCCCTTTGCCGATGTGAAGTCCACCGCCTACTATGCTGATGCGGTTCTGTGGGCGGCCAAGGAGGACATCACCAAGGGAACCACCAACACCACATTCAGCCCCGGCGCGGATTGCACCAGAGCGCAGATCGTGACCTTCCTCTGGCGCTGCAAGAAGTGACCGGCTGACATACGGCTAAACATCAAAGCCGCTGGCATGACCCCATAAGCGAACATCGGACAGCGCAGCGGACGGGCTTTTCGCCTTGACGCTGCGCTGTTCTCTTTTCGCTGCAAGAGACAAAGAGCTACCGCAATATTTTTTCTGCACTTTTTAGCCGTTTTTAGCGGTTTCCTCTCAATTCTAATTATTTTCCTGACACCTTGTGACTCGCAACCCCCCATGTGTCCCAAATCTGTCTGTGGCATTTTATGTGGTCAAAAGCAAAGTCTTGCCGGATTGATCCGGCGAGGCTTTGCGGTATTCTCGCATCCCGCTTTTCTGCTCGATGAACAACACGAAAACCGCGCCGAACCCCCCGCGCCGTGGGATGCAATCAAAGAGTATGGGCTGTGCGGAACTCTTCTGTTGACATTTCAACAACCATGTGGTATAGTCTAACCGTTGAGATTTCAACAAAAGCATTCGTGAGAGAGGAGCGCAGCCATGCAGGAGCGATTTGAGACGTTTACGGTTTTGATCAACCGGATCAGCCGCGACATACGGAGGATAAAAAATCAGGAGATGGCCGTCTATCATCTGCGAAGCGCCCATGTGTCCTGTCTGTACTACATATATTCTCTGGATGGCGTGACCTCGGCGGAGCTGTGCGAGCACTGCGAGGAGGATAAGGCGACCATTTCCCGTGCGTTGGACTATCTGGAAACGAACGGATTTATCGTCCGGGATTCCGACCGGGTCAAACGGTACAGAAACCCTCTGCGCTTGACCGAAAAAGGGCAGGAGGTCGGCAAAAGGATCGCGGAGAAGATTGGCGCTGTCCTCGATACGGTCAGCCGTACCCTCACGGAGGACGAACGAGCGGCACTTTACCGCAGCCTTTCCGCCATCAGCAGAAGCTTGAACGCAATCGCCCAAAGCAGCGGGAAACAGGAGGCTTGAAGAAATTGAAAACAAGGATCATTGTAGATTCCACCGCGGATCTGGTTCCCGAGATCAAGGCGCGGGTCTATACGGTGCCTCTCACCGTTCATTTCGGTCAGGAGGAATACATCGACGGCGTGACCATCGACCACCGAACATTCTATGAGAAGCTGGTCGAGAGTGATGTGCTGCCCACCACCAGTCAGGCAACCCCGAACGACTTTATCGAAGAGTTTGAAAAGGCAAAGCAGGCGGGCGAATCAGCCGTTGTTATTACCCTTGCATCCAAATTTTCCGGCACA
>USMI01000047.1 GCA_900555735.1 uncultured Eubacteriales bacterium
ATTCTATTGTTAGCTGACTTGTGCGTAACCTTTTCAGTTACGAACGTGTCGCACTTTTTCCCGCGCCAACTTCGTGTGCCAGCAGCGTATTCCCACCGTACAGTACATGAGCGATGGCGTTTTTCTGATGCTCTCGGAGGGTAATTTCCGGGTTCATCCCAGAGAAAACGATGTGGCTGCCGTCATACTCGCGGGGACGAGTGCTGTTCATTTCCTCGTTGTATTGCCGTACCAGCGTTTCGCGGCGCTCCGGGTCTTTCCAAATCCAGTCCTTGAACGCATCCCGGATAAGCTGCTGCTTCTGCGCGGCAAGGGTGGTTTCCTTGGCGTTGAGGACACGGCGCTCCCGTCCGTCTGCATCCTCAATGGTATCGTAGATACGAATGTCGCGGAGATTCAGTGCATCCTCCAGCAGCCGGTAGGCGCTGGCGCGGTCTGTGCCGTAGGTGTTGAACGCCTTGATATTGCTCTTATCCTTGCTCTTGCCCTCGATGCGCCACTCGCCGGTGATCTGGGAGTAATGCACCTTGATATCCCACCGTGCACGGCGGGGCGTGTCCAGCGTCTCAAAGATGAACTGCCGGACATACTCCGGATTCAGCCATGTGGCACCCAGCCGCACGGAGATCTCACTGGCGGTCAAGTCCACGGGCTGCACCTTCTCCAATGCCTCCACATTGGGAAGGTACTGCGGCTCCGTTTCCGTTTTTACCCTCACCTCCGCCAGCTTCCGCCGCACATTGCCGGACAGGTACTCGTCGGCGGGCAGATATTTCTCGCCGCCCTTTTCCCCGTAATCAGGGTTCAGAAAGACGACGCCCTGCAAGTCCGCGAACAGGGTATCCTCGTCCTTGCCGGTGAGCTGCCCCATATACACCATATCTACGCGGGCTTTCTCCCCGATGGACAGGGCCAGTGCTTCCACCGCCGTGTCCACCCTCTCGGCAGGCCGGTGACTGCGAACGGTACGCTTGGTGAACAGGTCGGCTTTCCGCTTCAGACCACCCTCCTCATCCAGCACCTCCAGCGAACACAGCAGGAAGTAGGAGCTATCCTGGTCAAAGGCGATGGCGTTGCCCCGTGAGTTGATAAGCCCGTAGTCGTGGGTAAAGCGGTCATAGAGGTCGTTCAGCTTTGCTTGCTGCTGGCGTATCATGCCATCCGGATAGTCCTCTGTCTGATACTCCAGCAGCGTCCGCACACAATCCCGCAGGCCGATCATACCGCGGATGCGGCTCTCGGCGGTCTTGGACACCTCCACCGGATTCATGCGGCTGTCCTCGCGGTAATAGAGCTTGTCATTCACCAGCGTATAGGAAAAATTGCGGACGGTGGGATCTGCCGCGATGGATTGATCTTCGCCCTCCAACTCCTCCTCGCGTTCATAGGTGGTGATCTCGCCGTGGATATTCTGCACGGCGTTGGCAAGGAGGCTGTCCAGCGGCTGCTCCGGAAACGGCACACAGGTGGGCTCCGGGCCATACGGTCCCGATACCATTTTCATCTCGCCCAGCACCATATCCGGGTGGTCGAGGAAATAGCGGTTCATGGTGATACCGTCGTCGTTCGTCCCCAACTGCACCCACTCCGGCTCAATGTCCACCATGCGGTCACGCTTTTGCAGAAACAGGATGTCCGATACCACCTCCGTACCCGCTGCCGCCTTGAAGGTATCGTTGGGCAGGCGGATCGCGCCCAGCAGTTCCGCCCGCTGCGCGATATACTTCCGCACGTTGCCGATGCGCTTGTCCATGGTGTAGCTGGAGGTGACGAACGCCACCACACCGCCCGGCCTCACCTTATCCAGCGTCTTGGCAAAGAAATACTCGTGGATGGGCAGATTCAGCCGGTCATAACGGCGATCCTGCACCTTGAACTGGCCAAAGGGAACGTTGCCCACCGCCGCGTCAAAAAAGTTGTCGGGGAAGTCCATCTTTTCATAGCTGCGAACAGAAACGCTGCTGCGTGGATAAAGCTGACGGGCGATACGCCCGGAGATGTCGTCCAGCTCCACGCCGTAGACCTTGCTCTCCGCCATGCTATCCGGCAGCATACCGAGGAAGTGGCCGATGCCGCAGGCAGGCTCCAGCACGTTGCCCTGCCGGAAGCCCATGCGCTCCAGCGCGGCGTAGATGCTGCGGATCACCACCGGCGGCGTGTAGAAGGCGGTCAGCGTGGATTCCCGCGCCGCGGCGTACTCCGTTTCGGACAACAGCCCTTTCAGTTCCTCATACTGGCTGTGCTTCGGGTCGAAGCAGTCGGCAAGGCCGCCCCAGCCTACATATTTGGCCAGCACCTCCTGCTCCTCCGGCGTGGCAGGACGGTTCTCCGCCTCCAACTGCTTTAAGAGCCGGATGGCCGCCACATTGTTGGCATAGCGCTGGCTGGGCGGCGCTGCGCCCAGAGCATCGTCGGTGATACGGTAGTTGACGCCGCCCGCGAACAGCGGGGCGGCGGCTTCCAGCCGTTCTTTTTTTCTCGGCAAGGTAAACGCAGGCGGCATAGCCGCCTGCGTCGGTTCCTCTGGCGGTGGGGCTTCCTGCTCCTGTGCCGGTTCTGCCGCAGGTGCAGGCTCCTCTGTGAGTATTTCTTCCTGCTCTGGTTCCGGCAACTCTTGGTCATGCCGGTGGTTGAACAGGCTGAGCGTGCCGTTGACGTATTCGGAAAGCTGCTCCTTTGCCCGCTGGCAGGAATCATAGTGCCGGTCGCCCTCGTCCATGCCATCCAGATAGGCAGTCAGGGCTTCCAGCATTTCCGCCGCCTTCGCCTGATCTGCCAACTGCGTCTCAATAGTGAGAACGGCGTCATAGTAATCCGCGCCCTTGGGGTATGGTCTCGGCACATCGTCCGGTGCATCCGAAAAGCCGAAATACACTGACCGGGCCAACTGCTTCCGTTCATACTGTGGAATTGCGGCAATGGCGTCTTCGCTGGGGAAGCGCTTCTGCGCGATGAGCCTTTCATACTCCTTGACCACATGGGGGATGGTCAGCTTGACTTCATCATACTGTTTCCCGGCATATTCCCGCTGATAGGTCAGTCCCTTATAGGTTTTCGTATAGTCATATCCGTCGCGCCCGCCGCCGCTGTACTCACCAAAACGGTTCTTGATGAATTTCTGCTGTTCCTCCTTCGTGTGGGGATGACAGAAGAATGCGTACACACCCAAACGACTTTCTGTGGCATCTGCCAGAAAGAAACGGTCGATCTCGTCCTGTGTGATGAACATTTTGCACCGGCGCAGGAAATCCGGCTGCGCGGTAAAGCTGCGCTCCGGCAGGTCAATTCCGTCCAGCACCACGCCGATCCGGTGTGTACTATACTCAGACAGTCGAAAACGCATGGTGCTGCGATCCTGCTCATAGGCGTTCAGAAAGGCGTGGTATTCCTCAGCCAAAGCCGCAAGGCCGCCCTCACTCTTGGCAAAGGCCACCATATCCTCGTCCAGCTCCGGATAGCCCTTGCGCTGGTCGTGGATGGCCAGCGTCTGAGGGAACAGGCCCTGTGCGCGGCCCTCTTGGGTCAAATCGCGGGCGGTCATCAGCAGGGCGTCACCCATCTCAAACAGCACCTTGTCCCGCGCCTGCTCCAGCTCTGACGCTGAAAGGTATGTTCCCGCCTCCAGCAGCTCCAGTATCCGCGCCGACGCCTGCTCCCACGTCACCGTGGTGCGGCTGTAGCCGGTACGGATGCTGTCGCCCTGCGCCAGATGGATACCGCCCTCCATAAACCACACGGCGTATTTCTGACCGTCATACTCAATGCCGCGTCCGTTCTCCGTGCCGAACTCACGGCGCAGGAATGCAACACATTCCGCTTCCGGACGCTGGCGCATATAGAACACCGTGATTCGCTCCGCGCTGCTGCGGCTGTTGCCCGCCGTATACAGTGCCTGATCGATGACCGCCTGCGGCACCGGGCGGGTAGGGAACAAGTCGCCTGTCCGCTGCGGTTCCGGCACCTCATAAACCGCTGCACCGCCGCCCATGTCGAAGAAGGAAAGCTGATCCGCCATTACCGGTGCATTCTGCAAGCCCAGCTTGATCTTATACTCGCCCCGCTCAATAAGGCCCTCGGTCATTTCTGTGACCACACCCCATGAAAAAACGGACTCCGATGTACGGGAGAGGTAACTGCCCGCCCACATCAGGAGCCCGTCCTGCTGGGCGTGGTAGCCCACCCGAATCTTGTCCACACCGGCCAGGACTTCCACCCATATATCGTTGTAGCTGTTTTTCAGGAACTCCGTGCGTGTCGTAATATCCCTGTTGGCTTGGAAATACGCAAATATCTCCTGCCGCGTATGCTTGCGCCCACCGTCGTCCAGCAGGATCTCTTCAATGAGGTGTTCATCCAAAAACGCCGGGAGCTCTGCATCTCTATCGTGCTCCGCTGCATAGATCGCAGCCTGTGTCTGCGCCTTTTCGTCCGGATAGTCCCCGTAAACGCGAAGGCATACGTTCGTATCGGCGTCATAAACAGCAGCGCCATCATAGGCAAAGCCGTCCGCTTCCATCGTTCCGGCCACATAGCCCTGCGCCGCAGCCTCCGCTTCTTCCAACGTGGGATAGTCCAGCTTATCATCAAAGCCGTTTTCAAAGTGATGATAGGCGGCAACATGATATAAATTAGCCCTGTCATCAGCAAGGGCGGGAAGTGCATCACTTCCCGCCCTTGCCGGTTCTTCACTTATTAGCTGTAGATCAGGTCGCTCAGCACCATCTCCTCCGCGCTGTGTTTCAGGCTGTTCATCAGCCCCGTCCAGTGCTGGGGATCGGCGGCTTTCAGTTCCTCCGTCACGCCCTCGGCCTTCGCCATCTGCGCCATGGCCTGCGTCACCATCCTCTGTGCCGTCTCCTCGATCTCCGTCAGATGCGCCGCCAGCTGGCCACTGGTCTTGAGGTTGGTATACAGCACTCGGCGGTGCGCCTTGAGATACTGTCTCCGCAGCTCCGCGTACTTGCCCAGATGCGTCTCCGGCTCCTGCGGCAGCAGCAGGTTCGGCAGGCGATAGCCCTCCTGCACTCTGTAGGTCACTTCCATGTTCTGCGCTCCTTTCTTTTTCGGCGTTGTTTTGCTCTTTGACAGCATCATAGCCGATTTGTGTATCCTTTGCAAAAAATTGCTCCCGCCGCGCCTGCATCACCGTCCGGCTGATCTCCCGCAGGCCCATCTCCGCAATATCGCTGGTGGCGATACCCAAAGCGTTGATGGTGCTGGGCGTATAAAAGGAATAGATACCCTCGAAGTCCTCCGGCAGCAGGTAGGCCATGGCAGGCAGTGAAAGATGGGTCATCAGCATATAGGCGACGCTGCTCTCCAGCGCCCGCCTGTATGTGACCTCTACATTCAGCGCGTCCAGCTCCTCCAGCATACTGCCATCCCGGCAGTCCAGCAGATCCCGCAAATAGTCCGGCACATTGTCCGCCACGGCATTGCGGCTGGCAGACAGTATGGCATCCGGCAAATTATTCTTTTCGGCCAGTGTACCAAAGGTGGCCTCCAGCGTCTCAATGACCGGCTCCGTGTAGGCCGGTTCCATCGACCAGATGGGAACGGGCCGCGAGATGCGTGTGGCATGGGTGTCTGTGATGTCAAAGTAGTGCTTCAGACGCCCTTTGCCGCGGGCTTCATCCATGACAGCAATGCCGGTAGCACCGGCGTTGACCCACCGCCCAAACTGCCGGTTCCACTTCTCCAGCTCCAGCACCGCCGTGGCGTTGGGACGCTGGGCGTAGATCAGGACTTGCTCGTCGAATGGGCATTTATAGTTATAGCAGGCCGAGCGCAGAAAGCCCGTCCAGCTCTCATAATCGCCGGTCAGTCTTGTCAGTGTGCGGCTATATAACTCCGTAATGAATTGAAATTTACTTGCCAAAGCATTGCCTCCTGAAATGATCCTATACTCTTAATAAGTCCAAAACACACATCGTTTTGGACTTATTCTCCATGCGGTTGGACGTATTGTTTTTCAACTACCGTGCTTCGCCCCGTTCTTTCAGTCTTTGCAGTCCCTTCAAAAAGCTCGGCACCTCCTGAAAGCCCACAGCATCCACATAGTAAGCATTTCTCTTGCTGCCGCGCTTGACCACGATCACATCGCTCTCAGATAGAGAGCGCATTTGTCGGTAGAAAGGCCGCGTATCTGCACTGTGCTTCCGATATAACTCCTCCAGCGTCATGTTGGGGGCCAACACACCGGCAAAGGCTTTGCGGTAATGGGCAGCGCGCAGCTTGCCTTTAGCGTTCTCATATCGCATAAAGGCGTAGTCCACCTTGGCCACGTTGTCGATCTGATATATCTCATAATAGCCAGCCTCCGCAGGCAGCTGCTTTGGATCAAGTGGCTCGTACACCGTGCCTGCCCGCTGCGCTGCCTCCGCAAACTCGCAAATATGATAGACATTACTGCCGACCACCGTGTGGTAGTCGTCGATATAGGTACAAAGCCGTATCACGCTGCCGCCATCCAGCCGCGTCATGACGATGCTGGCGCCATCCGGAATATAAAACAGCGTATTGTACTCCGCATCAATAAAGCGAATCCGGCGTTTGCTCTTATCCGGCTCTGGAAAGGCGATAACGCCCATGATATTTACCGGCTCACGGTCTGTCATCTTTCTTCACCTCGTTCCTTTTTCAGCGCAGTCCGGTGCTGCTCGTACTCTTCCGCTTTTTCTTTGGCCCAACCAGGCAGCTTTTCACGGTCGGCGATACCGAGAATATCCGTTCTGTCCCACCGGCATCTTTTGCCGGAAAACAGGTCTTCAAAATAAACTGCACGTCCACGGGAGCCGGGAGAACAGCCAAAACCACCCAGCGCATACCCAAGCTGGCAGTCCGCAGTGCGATACTCCGGTGCAAGGCTGGCAGGGCGGATGATCACCAGTTTTCCTTCCAAGGATTCATCCGAGCATGGCAGGCAATATTCCCGCCCTAAAACAGTTACAGGTATTGCACGTTCCGCCTGAAATGTCCTCACCTTCTCTGTCTGCTCCCGCAAGCGCTGCAAGAACACGTCCATGATCTCAACATAGCTCTCACTGCCGATGGCCTCCGAAAAGCGCTCATTGCCCAAAAAGTCGTAATCCTGATAGCAAGTCATGTAGGTGGTATCTCCCGGATTATAGCCGATCAGCATCGTCATGCCGCCCATACGAATGGACTGTATGATTTCATAGTCACCGGCTCTGCGGGGGGGTGAAGCCTTCTGCTCTCTGTACCCAAGTTGTTCAGCTTTGTCACGCAGTATAAGGCCCTTGAGATATGTACCCTGTTCAGGCTGCTGTTCAAACCACTCCCGCGCCTCACCGTCGCCAAGGGAAAATTGAAGGGTAAAGCGTTTGATCCTGCTGCGGTATTCATCATTTTTTGCTTTCCGCTTCTGATAGGTCGTCATCGTTCTTCACCACGCTCTTTTTTCTTACGCTTCCGTTCTTTTTGCAGCTCCTCCAAAGAACGCGCCGGTTTCCCATCAAAGGAAACGAGAATATTGGAGGACGGCGTCCCTCTCAACATCGTTTCAACCGACTCATCCTCATGCACTATCTGTTTCTTTTTCATTTCGGCCTCCTTTTCCTCGCACAAAAAAACAGAGATCTGAGCATCCTCTGCCGCAAATCTCTGTTCCAGTCTTTCTACTGTCCAGTCCTTTTTGAATTGCCCCAAAGGGTTATGGCCAAACTGTTCAATGGCTCGTTGATCCATCTCCCGCAGCTTTTGCCACAGTTCCGGATGATGGTGCCGCAGCTTACGCAGTTCACCTATTCTTTGGAGCGGGCAACACCAGCAGGAGCAGCGGTGGTATATCTCATAAAGGCCACCCCAATCATACCCACGGTCATAGCATATTTTCAAAGCCTCCGCTTCTGTAATGTCCCAATCCACCAGCGGGTATTGTTCATTTTTGATGCGCTTCGGCTCGTCTGCCGCGATACCGACATAGTGGAGCGCCTGATACGCACCCTTGAGCCGGTTGACCTCTTTGTTGATAAGATGCGTCTTGAGCTGACCGGTACACCATCGGACTTTGACCCCGGGCCAGCCGTTGCCGTAAAGCGAAACGCCCAGCTTTTCCCTATTCTCGATAGAAGATGGCTTTTGCTTTTTCTCCTCGAACATCAGGTATTCAAAGCCTTTGGGATGACGGAGCGTTGTCAGATGGATACCGCGCTCACGATAGAGATGCTCGTCCAGCTTTGCCAAATGTTCGTACATCTCCGGAAACTCCATGCCGGTATCCGCTGTCAGCACCATGTCGATGGGCATCCTCCGTTCCAGCATGAGCAGCAGCATGGCCGTACTGTCCTTGCCGCCCGAAAGGGATACCGCGTGAAATATCCGCTTGTCGAATCAACTCACCTCCGTCCTGTTTTTCTGCAAGCAGTTATACTTATCTTTCCGGCTCCGTCTGCCTTTTCGCCTGATGCCGGTCATTTTCTTGCCGTTCTCTGTGAGCCTTTTCAAACGGCTCCCGCTGGTAGCAGTAACAGTAGAACTGGTAATCACCTTTGACCGGCGTGCAGCGAAGCATATACACATACTGCTTCGTTTTTACCATGAAAGCGCATGACGGAAGCAGCGTCCCTTTGATGGCACAGCTTCTCCCGTAGCGGTCGCAGCAGCGCTTCATGGTGTCAAAATCCCGCAGCGGAGAATCTGGCTGCTCCCGCAGCCAGTTCACAGCACGGTCAATATCCGCCTTGAACGCCGGTGTGTTCAGCGCGTCATTTTGGTGAGGCCACCATGTCGTGAAAAACTGCTTCCCACCGCTGCCAAAATCGCCCCGCAGATGTCCAACGCAGCCCACGGCCTTGTCCTGCTCCTCGCCGCGTGAGAAATAGAGGTCGTGCAGAGTCTCATCATTGACGCTGTAAAAGTCGATGACATTCTTTTCGCTGATGGGGTATTTCTGCTGAAATTCTGCAAGTGTGCGGCAACCACCGTCCTGGAAGGAAAGGCTGTCGCTCGCCAGCGGAATCCAGCCCTCCACAGGAAGCTGGAACGGCTCACGGGTAAGAACAGTACCATAATAGTTGACCAAGATGCTCCGTGACAGTGTTATCGGTTCGCCCCAGTCCTCATCGGCATGGCGCATTTCATAACGGTACACGCCCTCCGGCACAGTTGTCCTGTCAATGCGGCACTCCGTAACCAGCGCAGGCTTTCCCAAAATTGTGACCTCCTGATAGGTCAACTTCTCCGCGTCATGCCTCACCTTTCTTCACCTCGTTCCTTTTTCGGCACAGTACGGCTTTGCTCCCGTTGTACCCGCCGCTCTTTTTGCTCCTGATACTCGCTGCCTGTCCTTTCACAGAAGTCCTCGATCATCGCCGCACGGTCTGCTCCGTAATGTCCCCAGAAGAAGTTGGGCGGCCCATCTTCATCGTTCTTGCAATTGCGCTGCCAGGTAACGAACGGGGCAGGTGCTTTCGGGTGTTCACCCAAAGCAAATTCGGCGTTTCCCACACGCACCCGTGCCGTGATCTTATAGTCCGCATTGATGATCTCACCAATGACATAGCTGCAGCTTTCCAGCTCCATGGTGTAGCTGCCGTTCTGTGCCTGCTGCGCTTTCACCGGCATGGCAGGTACACCGCAGACCAGATCCGGCTGCATGACAAACTGTGACCTCGCGCCCAGCAGTTCCTTTGGAAGCGCCGATACCGGCAGATACATTTTCGCTTCCCCCAAAATCTCATACCGCAGCAGGAAATCGTCCACCGGATAGTAGATGCTCATAACAGGGTCTTTGATATGGCCCTTCGCCATCATCGCGTTCACATATCTGGCGTTGTCCAAATACCACTGCGGGTCTGCCCCCGGCAGGTTCCAGCCGAACATGGAACCTGCAATCATGGCGGCCTCCTGTATGTCAGAAATACCCCGCTGCCGATTATGCTCTCGAGCGATGTTCTGATTTTCCTCCCGCTTTCCGGTGTCCCACTCGGAGGCGTAGTAACCGCGCTCACCCCTCTTGAGAACGATGAGCTGCCCCGAAGAGGGCAGCGTGGATAAGCAGAAATCGGGCAATTCATTCCTTCGCATAACCAACCTCCTCACCGTGCCTGCTCCTGTTGTCTGCGGCGATGCCAGCCCTCCAGCAGCTTGATGATGACTTCCTCCATCTGCTTGGGGGTATAGCTGGCAGGGAAATACTTTTGCAGCCGGTCGTTCCGCAGCGTCACCTTCCGCTCCAGCGGCTTTTCCTCCCGCATGATGAGGTCGATGATGTTGTTCTCCAGCTTCCCCTCCGCGCTGATCTGCTTGAGCCGCTGGGCCTGATCCACGGAGGGCGATACCTCGTCCCGCTCCATGAGGAACTGGAGGTAGGTCTGTTCTTTCTCGGTCAGGTGGGAGATGTAGTCGGCTGCCGGAACGAATTTCAGCTTCCCCGCGTCCACCGCCTCCATCAGCGGTGGAATGAGGTTTGTCAGGCGGATATAGCGTTGGATTTGCATTCGGCTCTCATTTACTTGTTCCGCCAAAATCTCCACAGAAAAGCGTCCTTCAAAATTCTGCCCAACTTGGGCAGAATTTTTTGCTGGACGCCCTGCGGTTCTCCGCATGGCGTCCAGCTTCAGCTTATACGCCTTTGCTTTCTCGCTGGGCAGCAGGTTTTCCCGGTTGATGTTGTAGTCCACCACCAGAATATCCGCGTCCTCGTCACTGTAATTGCGCACAATGACCGGACGGGTATCCAGTCCCACCACCTTGGCGCAATAATCGCGCCGGTGGCCGGAGATGATCTCATACCCGCCCTCGCTGCGGGGACGGACGATCAGCGGCTCGGCAATGCCGGTGCGCTCGATACTGTCCATCAGCCGCACCAGATCGGCGCTGGGCCGGTCTACGGAGTACGGCTGCCGCGCATAGGGGAACACCTGCTCCGCCGGCACGATCTGTACCCGCTCCTGATGGTCGGTCTCCCGCTCTGCGTCTGTTTTGAACAAGTCATCGTACCGGGTCAGCTCTATGCCGTTTAATTTGCGGGCCAAGCTGCAACACCTCCTTCGTCAGTGCGGCATACGCCTGTGCCGCTTTCCCCTCTGGGTCATGCTCATAAATGCTGGTTCCTGTGACGCTGATCTCCGCCACGCGGATAGAACGGGGTATCTCGCTGGCGAATACTCGGCTGCCGTAGTTCCTGCGCAACTGCTCACTAATTTCCTTAGCCAGCGTGGTACGGCTGTCCATCATGGTCAGCAAGATACCGTCCACCGTCAGGTGGGGATTGATCTGCCGTTTGACGCGGGCAATGGTACGCATGAGCTGTTCCAGCCCTTTGGCGGCCAGATACTGCCCCTGCACCGGAATGATAACACTGTCCGCCGCTGTCAGTGCGTTGATGGTCAGCATTCCCAGCGAGGGCATACAGTCGATGATGGTGTAGTCATAGGTCGATGCCGCCGTGGACAGATACTGCCGCAGCACCGTTTCCCGGCTCATGATGTTCACCAGCGTTACCTCCAGTCCCGACAGCTCAATGTTGGCGGGGACAAGATCGACGCCGGACGCATGGTGCAGGATACCCTCGCCGGGTGCGATGGGGTTCTCATTGACGGTCTTGGTCATCAGGTCGGCCAGTGTAGGGGAAAGCTCATCCGGCTGCCGCCAGCCCAGCATTTGGGTGAGATTTCCCTGGGCGTCGGCGTCCACCAACAGGACTTTCTTTCCCTGCTGGGCAAGGCCAACACCCAAGCTGGCGGCTGTGGTGGTTTTTCCCACACCGCCCTTCTGATTTGCCAGTGCGATGGTTTTCAAAAGCATACCTCCATTTCGTACAACAAAAAAGAGCCTTCCGGCTCTTGCTCTGACAGTATTCTGTTCTACCCGCTTCCGCCGCTGAGATCATGGCCTACCATCAGCGCGTAATGATTATCCATGGTCAGCGGTGCGTTATACAGCGCGGTCAGCAGATATGGCTTCACATGGCGCACCTCGGTGGTGT
>USMI01000048.1 GCA_900555735.1 uncultured Eubacteriales bacterium
CCGCTGGCCAGCACGGCGGCAGCGGTGACGATCTCCATCTCGATGCCGCGCTCTTCCTGAGAGCCCCACTCGGGCATGTCGGCCTCAGGCATGATGGACTCCTTCACGCCCCAGGTGTCGGCGGACACGGGGGTGATGATGGGCATCTGCAGCATGGCGTCGGACTGGCCCAGAGCGGCGTCCTTCACGCGGTCCAGCGTGGAGGCCACATACTCGAAGCCGTAACCGGCGGCAGCGGAGCCGATGTTCATGACGATGGACTGCGCGTTGACGCCCAGCTGGGTCATGACGGTGTTCAGCTGCTTGGCAAGGTTGATATCCACGGCGGACTCGGCGCCCACCTTCTGGCCATAGGCCAGACCTGCGCCCGCGCCGATGGCCTTGTAGTTCTCGTCACGGGCGGACAGCACCAGAATGTTCTTGCCGGCCAGCGCCTCGGCGATCTTGTTGAACAGCTCGGTATCCTTTTCGATATTCTTGCAGCCCATGACCACCAGCGGCATATCGGTGGCGTCGGCCACGGACTTGGCCAGCTCCACGCACTCGTCAACGGACTTGTTCTCACCGTTGGGGTCAGCGCCCTCCAGATGCAGGCAGATGAAGGAAGCGCCCTCCATCTCAGCGGCACGCTTGGCCATGTCGGCCACAGTGGCGCAGCCCTCGTAGAACTTCTGCTCGCCGGGCATAGTGCACATGGCCATACCGGCGTCGGTCAGCTCCACGCCGATCTTGGGTGCGTTGGTGATCTCACCGTCGAAGGTGTGGAAGGCCAGCACGTTCTGACCGCCGATGGTGACGGCCTTATCGCCAACACCCAGAACCACCTCGTTGATGTGGGCGTTGTACGTTTGCTTCTTGGGAACGAAAGACATCTTGACAGATCCCCCTTGTTGATATTTGATGTTTCGATGTTAAAGATTCAGTTCCTTGATGATCCCGGCCAGCGCCTGCTTTACCGGCGTGCTGTCGGGCACCTGAGAACTGGGTTTTCCTTCGCAGTCATAGGCGTAAACCGTATCGTCCTGGGGCAGTACGCCTGCCAGCTCCAGATGGTATTTTTCGATCTCCTCCGCCACGCCGGGGTTTAGCTCCCCGTTGGGTGCACGGTTGACGATCAGCTTCATGGTGCCGGGCTTCAGCTCCAGCTCCCGGATCATCTCAGCGAGGCGTCCCGCCGCCTGAATACCGCGCCGCGAGCAGTCAGAGATCAGCAGCATGGTGTCCACATGGGGCAGCGTGCCGCGGCTGATATGCTCCAGTCCGGCCTCGTTGTCGATGACCATATATTTGTAGTTGCCGACGTACTTGTCGATCTGCGTTTTCAGCACGCCGTTGACAAAGCAGTAGCAGCCCTTGCCCTGAGTCCGGCCCATGACCAGCATGTCATAGTCGTCCTCCTCCACCAGCGCGGAGCTGAACTTCATCTCAGCGTAATCCGCCTTGGTCATACTGGGCGGCACGGTGCCGTTCTTCTCGGCCTGTGCCATCTCCTCGCGGATATCGCCCAGCGTGGTCTCGACCTCCACGCCCAGCACCTCGTTGAGGTTGGAATTGGCATCCGCATCCACCACCAGCAGCGGGCCCTTCCCCGCCTTGCACAGATAGTCGATGAGCATGCCGCAGGTGGTCGTTTTGCCGACGCCACCCTTACCTGCCACTGCAATGATATGTGTCTTTCCCATAGCTTGTATCATCCTTTTACGGTGTCCGCGGGGAGGGTTGCTCCCCGCGGGACACAGGGGTTTCAGTTTCTCAGATCAGGTCCAGCAGACCGGCAGCCTTGGCGATGTAAGCCACATCGTCGTACTTGTTCAGGGCATACAGATGGATGCCGTCCACGCCGCAGGCGCGGTACTCGTCGATCTGGTTGATGGTGTACTCGATACCGGCAGCCTTGAAGGAGGCCTTCTTGCCCTCCACGTCAGCGTCAAAGGGATCCTTGACGAAGGGGTTGGGGAAGATCCAGTTCTTGGAGATGATCTCGCACAGGGCGCGGGGCATGACGCAGCCGTTGCGGCTGAGGGCCATGTTGATGGTAGCGGCCTGATCCAGGATGGGCATGATACCCACGTCCACGGGCATGGTAATGCCGGCGGCGCGGATGGCGTCCAGCCAGTAGCGGAACTGGTCCATATCCCAGCACAGCTGAGTCATGATGTAGTCGGCGCCGTTATCCTGCTTCTGCTTCAGGAAGGCGATGTCAGCCTCCAGAGAGCGGCAGGCGATGTGGCCCTCGGGAGAACCGGCCACGGCGATGGTGAACTTGTCACCGAACTCCTGACGGACAAACTTCACCAGCTCAGTGGCATAGTGCAGGTCGCCGCCGGTGCCTTCCCAGCCGAAGGGCAGGTCGCCGCGCAGAGCCAGCATATGGTCGATGCCGTGATCCAGATAGTTCTGCAGCTGCTCACGGATGCCTTCCTTGGTGTTGCCGATGCAGGTAAAGTGAGTGACGGGCGTGCACTTGCCGTCCTTCTTGATCTTGTCCAGAACCTCCAGATTTTTGCCCACGTTGGAGCCGCCCGCGCCGTAGGTGCAGGAGATGTAGTCGGGGTTCAGGGTATACAGTTTGTCCAGCACGCCGTTTTCGCCGCACAGCTTCTCCATGCCGACGTCGGTCTTGGGGGGAAACACCTCAAAGGAAAATGCAGCTCTCTTGCTGAAAATGTCCTTCACGCTCATAAGTTACCTCCTTAGTATCCACATACGAAAGAATTTATCATGATCCCGATCAGGGGATTTAGATACAAATGGAACTGGCATGAAATCTGACGATTTCATTGCCAATGGGGATTGCGGCCGACGGCACTATTCTCCGTTGTAGGGGCCGATGCCTACATCGGCCCGTGCGAGCCACGGATCGGTTCGATAATCAATGCGTAGGGGCCGGCGTCCTCGACGGCCCGCCAGTCTATCAAAGCATCTCGTAAGGGGAACGGGGCGTCGAGGACGCCGCCCCCTACAAAAAGAGCAAAAAACTCTTACACGCTCACAGCTCCGTGAACAGGAACTTCTGGAACATGCCCGCGCTCTCGGCAAAGATGGTGACCTCTCCTCGGGTGTTGGTCTCGGCGGTGATGTTCACCTCCGCGCCCTTGATCTCCCGCCGCACCCACTCCGCCGGGTCGTCGGTCTCCACCTCGAAGAAGAACACGTCCCGCATCTGGTTGCGCGCGCAGCTGTTGGCGATCTCACGCACCACCTCATAGCGCTTCATCTCCGGCCTCCTGAAAAAAGAAAAAACGGCCCCTATGTTCAAGACAACTATGTTCGCCTTTGCACCACAGGGCCGCGCGCTTCGCGCTTTTGCCGGGGCAGTTACGGCGTTTTTCACCGCGTTCCTTTCCCCATTGTTATTTTTTCTACAATTAGAAATTATACTTGAAACCATGCGTTTTTGTCAACCTTTATTTCGTGCAAATCATACAAAACGAACATTTCATTTTCCCTGACTTTCCGTTCCTCTACACGTTGTTGTTAAAATAGCCGTAATGCTATGTGAATTTTTTGACGAATTGACGAAAATAAATTTTTTACCTCTTTTTGCTTGTTTTTTCCTGTCAATCACGGTATGATACAGGCAGTGTGCGCAGACCGGGACGCTTCTCCCGTTGCGGACACATCCCTTGCTGCAAGAGTAGAAGTGGCGCGTTAAGTGCCGGTCGGATGGGAGGTTGCCGCCGGACGAAGGAGCTTGCTCCGCGATGCCATCTTCGCATCCGCTGTTGCAGAGTACGGCCACGCCGTGCGCGGAACAACTGCATACCCTTTCCCCAACCTCCTCCCACTTTTTAGTTAGGAGGCCTTTTTTATGTCCAAAAATTTCCAGAAGTCCGGATGGAGCGTCCGCTCCATCGCCATTTGCGCCCTGCTGACGGCGCTGAGCGTCATCCTTGCCCGCCTGCTGATCCCCATGCCCAACGAGACAACCCGCTTCTCCATCGAGGCGGTGCCCATCTTCATCGCGGGCATGCTGTTCGGCCCGCTGCCCGGCGCGTTCACCGGCTTTGCCGCCGACTTCATCGGGTGTCTGTTCACCCCCTACGGCTACAACCCCATCTTCTGCGTGCCGCCCATCCTGTACGGCCTCAGCGCCGGACTGTTCCGCCCGTGGCTGACCCAGAAGGTCTCCCCTGTCCGCATCGCCGTGGCGTTTCTCCCGGCCATTGTGCTGGGTTCCATTCTCTATCAGAGTGGCTCGCTGGCCCTCATCTACGGCGGCGAGAGCAAGCTGGCCTACTTCGTGACGAAGCTGGCCACCCGCAGCGTGCAGTTCGCCGTCACCGGCGTGCTGGATGTGTTGCTGGTGTGGGTGCTGTGCCGCTCCCGCGTATTCACCGCCGCCGGTGTGTGGCCCACTGCCGCGCAACCGGCACAGAAAGGAGTGTCAGGTCAATGACACTGGAGGAAGCTTTACATTACATACACGCCGTCTGCTGGAAGGGCAGCATCCCCGGTCTTGCGCGTATCAGCGCATTGCTGGACAGGATGGGTCATCCGGAGCGGACGCTGAAGTTCGTTCACGTCACCGGCACCAACGGCAAGGGCTCCACCTGCGCCATGGTAGCCTCGGTACTGCGGCAGGCGGGATACCGCACGGGCCTGTACACCTCGCCCTACATCGTCCGGTTCAACGAGCGGATGCAGATCAACGGCGAGATGATCCCCGACGACGAGCTGTGCCAGATCACCGAGGAGATCAAGCCCTTGGCCGACAGCATCTTCGAGCAGCCCACCGAGTTTGAGATGGTCACCGCCATCGCCTTTGCGTGGTTTGCCCGCCGCAAGTGCGATATCGTGGTATGCGAGGTGGGCATGGGCGGCGAATTCGACGCCACCAACGTCATCGGCCCGCCGGAAGCCGCCGTGCTGTGCAACATCGGCCTTGACCATACCGAGGTGCTGGGCAACACGCTGGAGAAGATCGCCGCCACCAAGAGCGGCATCATCAAGCCCGGCTGCGACGCGGTGCTGTACCGCTCCACCGACGGTGTAGAGACGGTGGTAGAGCAGCGCTGCCGCGAGGTAGGCGCCACGCTCCACAAGGTGGATTTCACTGGGCTGCACCTGCGCTCCCACTCGCTGGAGGGTCAGGCCTTTGATTTTGGCGGCCGGGAGGGACTGCATCTGCCCCTGCTGGGTGAGCATCAGCTCCACAACGCCGCCGTGGCGCTGACCACGCTGGACGTGCTGCAAAAGCGCGGTTGGAACATCTCCGAGGAGGACATCCGCCAGGGATTGTCCCACGTTGCATGGCCCGGACGGTTCCAGATCATCCGCCGCGACCCGCTGTTTCTCATTGACGGCGGCCACAATCCCCAGTGTATTCAGGCGCTGGCACAAAATATCACCGATTATCTGCCGGGCCGTCCCCTGACGGTGCTGACCGGCGTGCTGAGCGATAAGGATTACCACTGCATGTACCGCAGCGTGGCGGAGCATGCCACAGAGTTCATCACCGTCACGCCGGACAATCCCCGCGCCCTGACGGCACAGGAGCTGGCGAAATATCTGGCCAGCTTCGGTAAGCCTGTGACGGCCTGCGATACGGTGGCGGAGGGCGTCCGTTTGGCCATCGACCACGCCGGAAAGGACGGCACCGTGCTGTGCTATGGCTCGCTGTATCTGCTGGGCGATGTGATTGCGGCAGTTGAAGAAACCAAATGACCTCAAAGCGGCAGGCTCCCTGCCGCTTTGGTTTTACAAGGAGACGCCCCATGTTTGCTGACTTACATATCCATATGCTGCTGTCCGGATCGGACTGGCGCGCCGCCATCGCCGGGCATCAGCCCTCGCCGGACGATGCCCTGATCCGCCACCGTCTAGCCGCCTATCAGGCGGCGGGCATTACCTATCTCCGAGATGGCGGCGACCGTTTTGGGGTCTGCCTGCGAGCCAGAGAGCTGGCCCCAGAGTACAGCGTCACCTATCGCACCCCGGCATTTCCCATCTATAAGAAGGGTCACTACGGCAGCTTCATCGGCCGGGGATGGTCGGATTTCGCGGAGTACCGTGCATTGCTGGCGGAGGCAAACGCCGCGGGCGCGGACTTTATCAAGCTGATGGTATCCGGTTTGATGGATTTTTCCGTCTATGGGCGGCTGACAGAGGAGCCGCTGACGGGCGCGGAAATGCGCGATCTCATCGCTGCCGCCCACGACATGGGATACGCCGTCATGGCCCACTGCAACGGAGCGGAAGCGGTAAAAAACGCCGTATTATCGGGCGTTGACAGCATCGAGCACGGAGCATATCTGGACGATGAAGCCTGCCATATTCTGGCGGAAAGCCGCGCCGTCTGGGTGCCCACCCTGTCTACCATCGGCAATCTCATCGGCAGCGGACGGTTTCCGGACGATGTGGCGGCGCGCATTCTCCGGTCGGCGCAGGAAAACGTCCGCAGGGTGGCCGGTCTGGGCGGTCTCATCGGCTTGGGCTGCGACGCTGGCGCGTTCCGGGTGCCCCATGTGGAGGGCACCCTCAGCGAGGAGAAATGGCTGCGTGAGACGCTGGGCCAGCGCACGGACGCCGTCCTGACCGAGGCGGAGGCGCGCGTTAAAAACATATTCTGAGCATAAAAAAGCGGTATTCGGGCTTTGCCCGAATACCGCTTTTTTTGTTTTTGGAAGAATTCCCTTACATGAGGGGCTCCATCTCCAGAACGGGATGGCCCACCTCGGTCAGGAAGCCATACAGCTCCTCCATGTCGGTGGTGACGGTCTCGTCAGCGATCATGCTGGTGAAGTTGTCGATGCCGTACAGCTCCTTGGCGGTGGCGTTGATGCGATCCGCCATCTGATCCTTCAGCTCCTTGGGCAGCCACACGATGCGGCCCATGCCGCCCTCGGCAGCCAAGAACTTCTTGGAGGCGATGAACTGCTTGCCGTGGCCCATGAAGCCGGGGGTCTGAACGCCGCCGCCGGTCATGGAGGCCATCTCGGAGAAGCTCATGCCCAGCGGGGTCATGCCCACATGCTCACGGTTGGTGATGACCACGCCGTTGGACATGGGCTCGATGCCGCAGATGCACTCGAAGCAGCCGCAGGAGGTCATGGGATCCTCCAGAATGGAGTACAGCGTCACGCGCTCCAGCGCACCGTGAGAGTACTTGCTGACGGCCTCGTTGACGTCCTCGTAGGCGCCCAGACGCTCGTCCAAGCAGCGATCCTTGGGGACGATCTGGCAGGGGCCGTTGGGATCCAGCTCATTGGTGGCCTTGGCATCCAGCCAGGACACGGCGCCGCACAGACCCAGACGCTCGGGGGTGACGATGCAGACGTGGCTGGGAGAGAACGCCTGACACAGGATGCAGGTGTAGAACTTATCCACAGACTCGTCGGTCATGGACTTCAGGCGGGCGTCACGGGCCACGAACGCCTCGTTGGCCTTGGCGCGGATCTCCTTGCAGCCCTCGGGACGGGTGCAGATGCGAACCTGACACTTATCCACCACGGTCTCGTACTCGCCCTTGACCTTGGCATACAGCACCTCGCCCAGATGACGGGCGCGGAAGCCGGCCTCGAAAGCGGACTTGGACACGCGGACGCGGATCATGTCGCGCTGGCCGGTGTGCATGACGCCCTCGATGCAGTTCAGGAAGTTGTGGAACTTACGCTCGACAACCGGCTCGAAGTCGGTCTGCCAGGACTTACCGGCCACCTCCAGCGTGATGGTCAGGCAGATCTTGGAGCCGGGCTCAAACTCGTCGAAATCGGGGCCGTCCAGAATGATGGCGTGATCCTCGATATTCTGGGCCTCTTCAGTGCGGCAGAACTCGCAGCAGTCCACGCGGGAGCCGTCGATCTCGATCTGGGTGTCGTTCTTGCGGATGATCTCGCCCTCGAAGGCGTTTGAGAAGGCCACGGGGATGTCGATGTTGGTGACCTTGATCTTGATATCGCGGGCCTCCAGAGAGGTCTCGATCCAGTCCTGCGTATTCTCGTTGATGATGAGGGACTTGGGAACGGCCCACATGTCATCGGTATCGTTGGTGATGACGGGGAAGCCCAGCTGGATGGCGCCGGCGCCGCAGGCCACGGTGATGTCGGGCACGGGAGCGTAGGCGTTGACGAACGCGAAAATGCGGTGGAAAGAGTAGTCGATATGGCCGTCATAATCGCCGGGCTGGACAGCGCCGAAGATGAAGGCGGCGCGGACAACCAGAGAGATGATGTGGCCCACGGACCAGATATCCTCGCCCACGGGGACGACGCGGACATCGAAGTTCATGGTCATGCCGCACTCGATCAGCTGGTCAATGATGCCGCCGATCAGGAACACGAAGATACCGCGGGACTGATAGCCCTTGACGGTCTCCAGCGCCTCCTCCTTGGTGGGAGCGGGGCCGATCATGACCACGAAGCCAGGGATGTCGCGGGTGACCAGCGGCACGCCAAGGGTACGGACCTCGGCGTCGGTAAAGTGGCCGTGGTAATTGGTGCCGGCATAGGGCTCGGGGTTGCGGGCATACTTGCAGGCCTCGATCATCTCGGCGGCGATGGCGGTGCCAACACCGGAGGTGAAAATGTCCTTGGTCTTATACTCGCGGGTCATCATGGCCTTCACGTCGGCCAGCGTGTCGCGCAGCTCACCCAGCGTGGTGACCTTCTTGCCCAGATAGGCGTAAATGCAGGACAGGTAGTAGGCCGTGTCCGGCATCTTCATAGGTGCGGACTCGCCCAACTCGGCGACGACGGCGTTGATATCTGCCTCCGCCTTGGCAAACATCTCGTCGGAGCCTCTGAATACTCTGTCAAATAATCCCATTGATCTATTTCATCCTTTCAATTATTCATGTCTCGTCGATGCGCGCCTTGATGGCCCGGATCTCCTCCACGGCCTTGGGGCTGACATCGTAAGGGGAAAGGCCGCGCCGGTCGGCGTCGATGACCTCGGCATCGTAGCTGATAAAGCCCAGCAGATTCTCCTCGGGGATGCGGGAGCGGACAAATTCACGGTCCGCGTCGTCCCGGATCTTGTTGGCCACCACGTCCACCTTGGTAACGCCAAGGTCGGCGGCCAGCTGCTTCACCTTTTCATAGGTCTGCACGCTTCTTGCGCCCGGCTCAATGACCACGATGAAGCGATCCATGCATCCGGCGGTGCCGCGGCCCAGATGCTCCAGCCCCGCCTCCATGTCCATAATGACCACGTCGTCCTTGCGGAACACCAGCGCGGAGAGAATGGACTTGAGCATCACATGCTCGGGGCAGACGCAGCCGCCGCCGCCGGTCTCCACCGTGCCCATCACCAGCAGCTTGACGCCGTTGATATCGCGGGCGAACTTATCGGGGATATCGCTGACCTGCGGGTTCAGCTTGAAGAATTTATTGGTATAGGTGGCGCCGGTGCGCTCCTCTACCAGCTGACGCATTTTGGAAATGGGGGTGATGGAGTTGACCTCCTCCTCCGTCAGACCCAGCGCCAATCCCAGATTGGCGTCCGGGTCCACGTCGGCGGCCAGCACAGTACGGCCTTCGTCGGCGTACAGGCGGGCCAGCGTGGAGGAGAGCGGCGTCTTGCCTACGCCGCCCTTTCCGGTAATGGCTACTTTCATTGCTTGGTTCGACCTTTCCTCAGTCAAGATACGGCTCTTATCAGATGCCCAGCGCGGCGCGCTTGGCCTCGATACCGGCGATCATCTTGTCGCCCAGACTCTCGATATCGGTGTCCACGATGAAGCGGGCTTCCACCCAATCCTTCACGCCGTGCTCACCCTGCAGCAGCTCCACCACCTCGCTGGAGCCCTTGGTGTAGGGATCCACGCCCAGATAGGTGTCGATACCGGTGGCGACCACATAGTTGCCGATGGAGACGGCCTTCTCGCTCATCCACTCGGGTGCGCAGCCGCACAGGGGGATCTGGGAGATGTTGATGCCCCAATCCTTGGCGATATCGGAGGCCAGCAGCATCATGCGGGAGATATCCACGCAGGAGCCCATGTGCAGCACGGGGGGAATACCCACCAGCTCGCACACGCGCTTGAGACCCTCGCCGCAGTATTCCTTGGCGGCGGGATCCATCAGACCGGCCTTGGCGGCAGCCTGAGCGGAGCAGCCGGACAGGATGACAATGATGTCGTTCTTCAGCAGCTTCTTCATCAGCTCAATATGAGCGGTGTCGGGACGGACCTTGGGGTTATTGCAGCCCACCATGGCCACGGCGCCGCGCAGCACACCGGCCTTCACGCAGTCGATCAGGGGCTTGGTGGTGCCGTATGTATCCACATGGGAGTTGCACACGCCGTCCAGTTCCTTCTTGATGGCCTCCAGAGAGTAGCCCACGCGGGCCTTGGTCTTCAGGTCGGGGATGTTGACCAGCTCGGGACGGCGGTTCTTGAAGTTCTCGATGGCGGTCTTGACGATATTCTTGGCGTTCTCACCAGCGCTCTCGGCATGGAACTCGATAAAATCAGAGTCGGGGATGCGGGCAATGGGAGAGGTGGTGATGAACTTGGTGTGGAAGCACTTGCTCAGGGGGCCCAGTGCAGGGAAGATGCACTGCACGTCCACCACGATAGCCTCGCAGGCACCGGTCAGCACCACGTTCTCCTGACTCAGGAAGTTACCGGCCATGGGGATGCCGTGACGCATGGTGACCTCGTTGCTGGTGCAGCACACACCGGCCACAGTGATGCCCTTGGCGCCGTTTTCCTTGGCGTAGGCGATCATCTCGGGATCATTGGCGTAGAACACGATCATCTCGGACAGGGAGGGATCGTGGCCGTGAACGATGATATTGACGTTATCCTTCTCCATCACGCCGATGTTGGCGGTGGTGTCGATGGGCTTGGGGGTGCCGAACATAACGTCGGAGAACTCGGTACCCATCATGGAGCCGCCCCAGCCGTCAGACAAGCCGGCACGCAGGGACTGGCGGATCAGTGCCTCCGGCAGAGAGGAACAGCCCATATGGGTCATATGCAGCGACTGAGACACCTCGCGGTCAATGGCACGAGGCTCGATGCCTGCCTTGGCCCACAGCTCCTGCGTATGCTCGGGTGCGCGCTTGATGAAGCGCTGTACGCCGAAGGGCTTGCCGTATTCCAGCAGGCCGATCTCGGCGACCTCATGGGCCAGGTCATAGATGTCCTTGCCCTCGGTCTCCACGCCCCATTCCTTGGCGATGCGAATCAGCTTATCGGGGTCCTTGACCTGATAGTTGCCGCCCTCGCGGGTCTGGTACAGGGTGTGCATGATCTCACGACCGTGGTCGGAGTGGGTGGCGGAGCCACCGGCAGTGAAGCGCAGATAGTTTCTGCCGACGATGCCGTGAACATCGCAGCCGCAGATGCCACGGGGCGCCTTGGGGGTAATGCGGCAGGGGCCCATGGAGCAGATACGACAGCAGGTGCCTGCTTCGCCGAAGCCGCAGTGGGGGGTCTGGTTCTTTGCGCGCTGTTGCCAGGAATCCGCGCCGACCTTAATGCCGTTTTCCAGCAGAGCGGCCGTGGCAGCTTCCATCTGTTCCACCGTGATTAAACGATCCCAATCTTTCAATGTGTAATCCTCCTAATGGTTTTTTCGCCGCGTCACCGCCGCGCGATGACCAGCCTGCTTGTATTCTGAAATGTATTGCTTTTCCGATGACGGTTCCTCCCACCTTCATCATTGACATTACTTTAACAAAGTATCGGTCGGTTGTCAACAACAGATACGGAAATTCCCAAACAATTTTAGAAAAGTTTCACGCTTTTTGTCTATAAAATCGTTTACAACTTTTTCTGTCCGCGGCGCGCTGTCAATTGTCCCAGCAGGGCGGTTTTCGGCAAAAGAAAATGACAGAGGCCTCTGAAAGAGGCTCTGTCATTTTTATGCTTCGTATCGCAGGGATCACTCGTTGCCGGGGAAGCTGGGGATGGTGGCGAAGCCCTTGGCCAGATCCTCGTCGGTGGGGATATAGTCGCCCATCTCGCCGTCGTTGTACTTGTTGTAGG
>USMI01000049.1 GCA_900555735.1 uncultured Eubacteriales bacterium
AATTCTGCGATTTCCTCACCCATGTGATGGGGCCGGAGACGGAGGTGGTGCTCCACGACAGGGAGGGTACCATCATCTGGATCGCGCAGGGACACATCACCGGACGGGAGGTGGGCCAGCAGGATCTTCTGCCCGCCATGGAGCTGGTGGCCCGGCAGCGGGCCATGGAGGGCTTTGACTACACCACGGGGTACAAGAGCTTCAGCCGGAAGGGAACGCCACTGCGCTCCTCGTCCCTGTTCTTCCGGGATGAGGAAGGGCGTCTGGACTATGTGCTGTGCGTGAATCAGGACATCAGCGCCTATGTGAATTTGCAGCAGATGCTGGACGCCTTTATCGGCGACCGGCCCGCCGTGGCGCAGGTGCAGCCGGAGCAGGACACGCTGGACGATGTGGTGATGAAGATGATCCTTGGCGAGATCGCCCGGCTGAAGCCCGCCGACATCGACAGCAAGGAGGCCAAGCTGCGGCTCATCAAGCGGCTGAACGACAAGGGCATCTTCGGCGCACGGGGCGCGGTGGGCACTGTGTGCGAGCTGCTGCACATCGCCCAGCCCACGCTGTATAAGTATTTGCAGGAAATGAAAGAGGAATGAGACGATCCGTCTCATTCCTCAGTGAAGAGAGAAGAGTGAAGAGCTGCGGTATGCCGCCTGCGGCGGCATGGTCCCAATATGTGCCGCGCAGCGGCACACCACAACTCTTCACTCTTCATTTTTCACTTTCTCGCTTATTTGATGTCAAATAAGCGTTTCCCGTTCTCCATGGTCAGCCGGGCCATTTCCTCCGTGGTCATGCCCTTGATCTGGGCCAGCTTTTCGGCAATGTAGCACACATTGCGGGAGTCGTTACGCTTGCCCCGCATGGGGACGGGGGACATATAGGGAGAATCCGTCTCGATCAGAATACGGTCAAGCGGCACCATCTCCGCCACCTCCACGGTCTTGCGGGCGTTCTTATAGGTCACAGGGCCGTCGAAGCCCAGATACCACCCCAGCACCAGCAACTCTTTCGCCATCTCCACGCTGCCGGAATAGCAGTGGAACACGCCCCGCAGGGCGGGGTACTCCTTCACGATGGCCATCGAATCGCCGTGAGCCTCCCGGTCGTGGACGATCACCGGCAGATCCAGCTCCAGTGCCAGTTCCAGCTGGGCGCGGAACACCTGCTGCTGGAACTCGCGGGGCGGATTCTCCGCCCAGTAGTAGTCAAGGCCGATCTCGCCGATGGCCACCACCTTGGGCTCCCTCGCCAGCTGCCGCAGAGCGTCCATGTGCTCCGGCACGAAGTCGCCGCAGTTTTCCGGATGGATGCCCACAGCGGCGTACACATGGGGATGGCGCGCCGCCAGATCGACAGCCGCCTGAGAGGACGCCAGCGTACAGCCGGGATCGATCACCAGACCGTCGAAGGCGGCAAGTACCGCGTCACGGTCGGCGTCAAAGGCCTCGTCGTCATAGTGGGCGTGGGTATCGAACAGCGTCATACCAGCTGTACCTTGCCCATCTCGGTACCGTCGATGTACTGGGCCTTCAACTCACGCAGGCGGGTCATGTGGGGCTGCTGCATGTGGACGCGCTGGTGCTCCTCGGTCTCCCACTGCTCGATCAGCAGCACCACGTTCTCCTCCTGCGCGGAGAAATAGTAGTCATAGCGGATGCAGCCCGCCTCGGCGCGGATAGTGGTCAGGATGCCCTCGGACACGATGTCCCGGACGTAGCTCTCCCGGCAGCCGGGCTTGGCGGTGTATTTTACATATAGGGTCAGCATTTAAAATCACGCTCCTTTGCGCCTATTGTAGCGCAAAGGAGCGTGATTGTCCATATAAGTTTAGGGTTTGACGAAGTTAACAGAGCTTGGCACCTGCGGGGACACTATCGTCAATAATCATCAGGTTTACCTTCTCCTCGCCCTTTTCCTTGTGGACGGCGGAGATCAGCATACCGTTGCTGGGAATACCCATCATCTTGCGGGGCGGCAGGTTCAGAATGGCCACGGCGGTCTTGCCGATCAGATCCTCCGGCTCATAGTAATGGTGGATGCCGGAGACGATGATGCGGTCGGTGCCGCTGCCGTCGTCCAGCGTGAACTTCAGCAGCTTGTCGGACTTCTTTACCGCCTCGCAGTTCTTGATCTTCACGGCGCGGAAATCGGACTTCAGGAAGGTGTCGAAGTCCACCTCCTGCTCCACATAGGGCTCCAGCTCGATGGCGGGCAGGGCGGCCTTCTTCTGGGCCTCCTGCATGGCGTTCAGCTCCGCCAGCGCCTTTTCCGTGTCCACACGGGGGAACAGGTTCTCGCCCTTGGCCACCTGCACCTCGGCGGGCAGGGTGCCCCAGACGTTGGCCTTCTCCCAAGTATGATCCCCGGCGGCTGCGCCGATCTTCACAAAGATCTTGTCGCAGCTTTCCGGCATCACGGGGGTCAGCAGGGTGGTGCAGACGCGGATGGTCTCCAGCAGGTTATAGAGGACGGTGGCCAGACGGGCGCGCTTGGTCTCGTCCTTGCCCAGCACCCAAGGCGCGGTCTCGTCGATATACTTGTTGGCGCGGTCGATGACCTTGAACACCTCGTCGATGCCGTTCTGCAACTGCAGCTTCTCCATCTCGGCCTCGTAGCGGTCGCGGAGGCCGCAGACGGTCTTTTTCAGGTCGCAGTCCTCCGGCGCGTCCTCACGGTCGGCGGGCAGCTTGCCGCCGAAGTACTTCTCCACCATGCCGGTGGTGCGGCTGACCAGATTGCCCAGTTTATTGGCAAGGTCGGTGTTGATGGTGGAGATCAGCAGCTCGTTGGAGAAGTTGCCGTCAGAGCCGAAGGGGAAGGTACGCAGCAGGAAGAAGCGCAGGGCATCCACGCCGAATATCTCAGACAGGGCGTAGGGGTCAACAACATTGCCCTTGGACTTGGACATCTTGCCGCCGTCGATCACCAGCCAGCCGTGGCCGTACACATGCTTGGGCAGGGGCAGACCCATGCTCATCAGCATGGCGGGCCAGATGATGGAGTGGAAGCGAACGATCTCCTTGCCCACGATGTGGTAATCGGCGGGCCAGTACTTGTCGAAATCGTGATACTTGTCGTTATACAGGCCCAGAGCGGTGGCGTAGTTGAACAGGGCGTCCACCCACACATACACCACATGGCCGGGGTCGAAGTCCACGGGGATGCCCCAGCTGAAGCTGGTACGGCTGACGCACAGGTCCTCCAGACCCGGCTTGATGAAGTTGTTGACCATCTCATTGACGCGGGTGCGGGGCTGCAGGAAGTCGGTGTCCTCCAGCAGGTGCTGCACCTTGTCGGCGTACTTGCTCAGGCGGAAGAAGTAGGCCTCCTCCTCGGCGTCGTGGACCTCGCGGCCGCAGTCGGGGCACTTGCCGTCCACCAGCTGGCTCTCCGTCCAGAAGCTCTCACAGGGAGTGCAGTACTTGCCCTTGTAGGCGCCCTTGTAGATGTCGCCGTTTTCGTACATCTTCCGGAAGACCTTCTGGATGGCCTCCACATGGTAGTCGTCGGTGGTGCGGATGAAGCGGTCGTTGGAAATGTTCATCAGCTTCCACAGATCGCGGACGCCGCGAGGGCCGTCCACGATGCGGTCCACGAAGGCCTGCGGGGTCATACCGGCTTCCTCGGCCTTGGTCTCGATCTTCTGGCCATGCTCGTCGGTACCGGTCAGGAACATGACGTCATAACCCTGCAGACGCTTATAGCGGGCGATGGCGTCGGTGGCCACGGTGCAGTAGCTGTGGCCGATGTGCAGCTTGTCCGAGGGGTAGTAAATGGGTGTGGTGATATAGAACTTTTTCTTTTCCATGGGGATATCTCTCCTTTTCCGCCGCCCCGAATGGAAGGACGGCTTAAAATTATTTTTCCTGTTTTTTCTGAAAATATAAAACGCCCTTAGCGTCATGCTAAGGGCGACTTGAACCGGTCGCGGTACCACCTTGCTTCGCCCCGGCCTTGCGGCCGCGGCCTTACGGAGTGCCAGCACACTCCCGCGCTTTAACGGGCGCTCTCCCGTTCCGGCCTGACGCTTCTTACGCTTGGCCGGACAGCTCCGGAGCCATGTTCGCCGGTTTCCTCCGCGCCCGCTTTCACCTTTCCGGGCTCTCTTGTGGCGGTATCTGCCGGTTACTCTCTCTTTCATCGCTTTTTCTTTGCACTTTATGCATTTTTGGGTATCATACTCCAAAATGTAGAGTTTGTCAACCGTTACGGCAGTTTTCTGTGTAAATTCACGCTTTACAGCGGAAGAAAAGTTTTGTATAATGTGGGTTGGAAATTTTTTATGGTGGCGAATTACCATACACACAGGAGGAACAAAAATGTCTTTCAAGATTCTTGTTATCAATCCCGGTTCCACTTCCACCAAGATCGGTGTCTATGAGGACGAGACCCTGCTGTTTGACAGGACCCTGCGTCACAGTGCCGAGGATATCGCCCAGTTCAACTCCATCCCCGCCCAGAAGGACTGGCGCTGCCAGCTGGTGCTGAAGGCCCTGCGGGAAGAGAATTTCGATATCAACACCCTGTCTGCCGTTTCCGGCCGCGGCGGTCTGCTGCGTCCCATCCGCGGCGGCACCTACGCCGTCAACGACAATCTGGTGAACGACTGCACCATCGGCGTGCAGGGCCAGCATGCCTCCAATCTGGGCGGCATCATCGCCCGCGAGATCGGCGACTCTCTGGGCATCCCCTCCTACATCGTTGACCCCGTGGTGGTGGACGAGCTGGCCGATGTGGCCCGCTATGCCGGCCATCCCCTGTTCCAGCGCGTCAGCATTTTCCACGCCCTGAACCAGAAGGCCGTGGCCAAGCGCTACGCCAAGGAGCACGGCAAGAGCTACGAGGATTTGAACCTGATCGTCTGCCATCTGGGCGGCGGCGTCTCCATCGGCGCGCACTGCCACGGCAGCGTCATCGACACCCAGAACGCTCTGGACGGCGACGGCCCCTTCTCCCCCGAGCGCTCCGGCTCCCTGCCCACCGGCCAGCTGGTGAAGCTGTGCTGCAGCGGCAAGTATACCGAGGCTGAGCTGAACCGCATGCTGTCCGGCCGCGGCGGTCTGGTGGCCTATACCGGCTCCAACGACATGCGCTATCTGCTGGCCGAGGCCAAGAACGACAAGAAGATCGCCGGTGTGGTGGAAGCCTTCCACTATCAGATCGCCAAGGAAGTGGGCGCCATGGCCGTTGTCATGAAGGGCAAGGTGGACCAGATCATCCTGACCGGTGGCATCGCCTACGGCAAGGAGACCGTGGACGCCATCAGCGAGATGGTGGATTGGATCGCGCCCATCACCGTGTATCCCGGCGAGGACGAGCTGCTGGCTCTGGCACAGGGCGCGCTGCGTGTCCTGCGCGGCGAGGAGAAGGCACAGGAGTATCGCCGTCCCCGTCCCACCGAGGCGTAACAAACAGCGTATTCTCTAAGGATGCCCGGCGGCTTTCGCTGCCGGGCGCCTTTTCCCTTATTGAAAAGGAGGTCATTTTTCATGTTTATCAGCAACGATATCCGGTATATCGGCGTCAACGACCATCAGGTGACGCTGTTTGAGGGGCAGTACGATGTGCCGCTGGGCATGGCCTACAACTCCTACGTCATTCTGGACGGGAAGATCGCCGTGATGGACACGGTGGACGCCCATTTCGGCAAGGAGTGGATGGACAACCTGACGGCGGCGCTGGAGGGCCGCACGCCGGACTATCTGGTGGTACAGCACATGGAGCCAGATCACAGCGCCAACATCGTGCGCTTTATGGACGCCTATCCCGCCGCCGTGGTGGTGGCGTCTCAAGCGGCATTCCGGATGATGAAGCAGTTCTACGGCAGCGACTACGCCGACCGCCGTCTGGTGGTGGGCGAGGGCGACACGCTGGCGCTGGGCCGCCATACACTCACCTTCCTGACGGCCCCCATGGTACACTGGCCGGAGGTGATCGTCACCTATGCCGGCACGGACAAGGTGCTGTTCTCCGCCGACGGACTGGGCAAGTTCGGCGCGCTGAATATGGAGGATCCCGAGGGCTGGGCCTGCGAAGCGCGGCGCTACTACTTCGGCATCGTGGGCAAGTTCGGCGCACAGGTACAGGCGCTGCTGAAAAAGGCCGCGGCGGTGGACATCCAGACGGTCTGCCCCCTTCACGGCCCGGTGCTGACCGGCGGGGAGCTGGCGGAGGCCCTGCGGCTGTACGACATCTGGTCCCGCTACGATGTGGAGAGCGAGGGCGTGATGATCGCCTATGCCTCCGTATACGGCAACACGGAGAAGGCGGCGCAGCTGCTGGCCGAAAAGCTGAAGGAAAAGGGCTGCCCCAAGGTGGCGCTGACCTGCGTGCAGCGGGAGGACTGGGCCGAGGCGGTGGAGGACGCCTTCCGCTACGGCAAGCTGGTGGTGGCCGCGCCCACCTATAACGGTTTCCTGTTCCCGGCCATGCGGGAGTTCCTTGAGCACCTGACCGAGCGGAATTATCAGAACCGGCAGGTGGCGTTCATCGAAAACGGCTCCTGGGCCCCTGCCGCCGCGCGGGAGATGAAAAAGCTGCTGGAGGGCTGCAAGAACGTGACCCTGGGCAGCACGGTGACCATCCGCTCCGCCATGACGGAGGAAAACAAGGCGCAGCTGGATGCGCTGGCAGATGAGCTTCTGGCATGAAATCTGACGATTTCATTGCCAAAGGGATTGCGGCCGACTGCGCGCGCCCGTTGGGCACACTTGCTGGCCGAAAAGAATTTTTCTGACGCACATGTCGTCAGAAAAATAATTTCAATGCTTCGCGGCGTCCGCGCCGCGAACTCTGCGAGGCTTTTGATTGTGCCGCCGCAGCGGCACACCGAAGCTCTTCTCTTTTCTCTCTTCACTGAACCAACAGGAAGGACACCCGTTCGGGTGTCCTTCCTGTTAGTTTATTCGTTTACTGCTCGCGCTTCTTGCGGAAAACAACGGCCGTGCCTGCCGCGGACAGGATGCTCAGTCCCATGTAGGCGGCGATACCGGCATCGAAGGTCTTGGCGGAGGTGATCTTCTTGTCCTCCGTGGGGACGATAATGGGCTTATCGCACTGGGCGGTGATGCTGATGATCTGGCCGTCCAGCTTTCAGCCCTTGGACTGTGCGGGCGGCTCGATCTCGGCCTGCACCGCGACGCCGTTTTCAAGGGAACTCACAACAGGCCCGCCATTGTACCAGTAAATGGTCACATAGCCGGTGGTCTTCCGGGTATGGGTGGCGCCCACCACCTTGCCGTACTGGGCCACATAGCTGTCGGCGGCGGCTGTGGTCAGCGAAATGCGGGTCTCATAGTACCTTCCGGTCTCGTTCCACACCAGCGTATAGGTCAGCTGGTCAGCGGAGGGCAGGGCAAAGTCGCTCTTGGCGGCGTGTCTGCTGCCGGTGCAGGAAACACCGATCTTCAGCCCCATGCTCTTCAACTCGTCCATTGTGGGGGCCGCGGCGGCGAAAATAAAGCCATCCGACCACGCGGTCTCCTTCACATACGTCCACGCGCCGTTCTGGTACAGCAGCGCGATAGGGCCGTTCGATCTAAGCAGGTGCGCAACGCCCGTATCCTTGTTGTACTGCATAAGACCGGCCGTCGGGTCGAAGGGGATACAATAGCCCCATGTACCGTCCGACCAGAAAATCCAGCCGCCGCTCAGATCAAGCGCATCGGGCGCCACGTCATATGTTCTGTAATCGCTGCAGCAATCGCAGGACACACGGACCCGCAGCGGCATCTGCGCCAGCTCTGCCATCGTGGGCGCGGCAGGCTCCTTGCAGGAGGTCGTGAACACCAGAGAACCCTTCTGGAAGCCGGTATCGGCAACGACCCATTTGTCCGTGTCATAGGTCAGCGTCAGACTGACCGCCGCCGCGCCGGACAGCGTGTGGCCTTCGTACCATAAATTAACGTCGCTCAGGAACGACTCACCCAGAATGGTCAGGGTGCAGGTGTATGTCCCGTTCTCCTCGGTCACCTCGGTGGCCGTAAAATTGCGGGGGAATATCTTATTGAAAGTCCGGTTGTGATCCGTCTGCTCCTGGCATTGCAGGGTGATGTCGCCCACCAGCTCATACACCGCCGCTTGATCCGGGGCAGCCGGGGCATCGGCCCATGCGGTGACGGTCAGCAGGCACAGCGCCGACAGCAGGCTCAGCAGTAAGGCAAGTCGTTTCTTTGTCATGTGCATCCTCTCTTTCGTTGTTGGCCCTCAGGCATGTGGATATTTTTGCTATATTTTCATTGTACGGGATTTCCCTCCCGATTGCAAGAAGCCCTTTCACACAGGAGTATACAAATATCAGCGGGATTTTTGGGCAGAATACCGGTACGCATACCAAAGCTTTACCAAAATAAACAGAAAGGACATCCGCAGGGATGTCCTTTCTGTTTATTTCACAAGATAGCTGCCGGTCTCCGCCGGTACGGCCACGATGGGCACAAGGCGGGTATCGGCGTCGAATTTCTCCGGCAGCTGCTGCCGCAGCGCCGCAGCATCCACGCCGGCTTCCAGATAGATGCGGTCAAAGTTCTGCGCCAGCATCTCCGGCGACAGGCCGAAATCGGCCGCCGGCTCGCTGCGCAGCACGATGCTGACCTTGACGCTGTCCGGCAGGTTGGCACGCAGGCTCTGAACAAAATCCGTCAGCACCTGCACCTTATCCACACCCTCCAGACCGGCGATGGAATCCAGCCGTCCGGCGGTGGGATAGCTAAAGTAATCCAGCGCGATCTCGTCAAAGCCCAGCTGGGCGTACTCCTGACACAGTGTGGTGATATACACCAGCACCTGCGGATTGGTGGGGTCCAGCCACGCCATGCTGGCGGCATCGTACCAGAAGCTTCCGCTTTCCACGCGCATGGCCGCGTCGGGGTAGGCCCGGACAAAGTAGCTGTCGCAGAACACGGACATGCGGGCGATGGAATAGGCGTCGCCCGCCAGCAGCGTTTGCAGGTTGGCCATGGTGTCATACTGCGCCACGTCTACCTGCTGCGGCACCTCCACCGCCGTGGTATAGGTGATGGAGCCGTTGACCCGCTTGGTCTCCACAGCAAAGGCGTTCTCCGTCAGGCTGTCCAGCACCGCCTGAGGATCCTGCCGCAGAATGTTGGTCTCCAGCATCTGGGCGTGCAGCGTCTCCAGATGGGGCGCGTAGCCGGTGTCCACATAGTCGATGGTCACCTCGCCATCCGGTACGCCCGGCTCCTGCTGGTCAGGCTGCGGCTCCTCCTTCCGGAAGGGCCACTCGATGTGGGCCTTGCCTGCGTCGTCATAGACGATGTAGTTCTGGATCACCAGAAAGGCTGCCGCCGCCAGAATCACCGCCACCAGCACCGCGGCCAGCACGATCTGCTGGCGGCGCTTGCGGCCCCGGCCCCGATAGTTATGATAGCCCTTGGTCATGGTCAGGGCTGGATGTTATCCAGCAGACCCACGCGGCGTGCGTGGCGGCCGCCCTCGAACTCGGTGGTCAGGAACACCTCGGTGATCTTCTTGGCCAGATTGGGGCCGATGATGCCGGCGCCCATGGCCAGCACATTGGCGTCGTTATGGCGGCGGGTCATCTCGGCGCTGTAGCTGTCGCCGCACAGAGCGCAGCGGATGCCCTTGACCTTGTTGGCGGACATGGAGATGCCGATGCCGGTGGTGCAGATAACGATGCCCTTGTCACATTCGCCGCTGGCCACGGCACGGGCCACCTTCTCGCCGTACACGGGATAATCCACGCTCTCGGTGTTATAGCAGCCGAAATCCTCGAACTCGTAGTCGTGCTCCTCCAGCCAGATGAGAATGTCCTGCTTCAGCAGATAGCCGCCGTGATCGCAGCCGATGGCAATTTTCATGATGATGTTCCTCCTGATGGTCGTTTGTATGGTGTGTTCCTGTTAAAGCGCCTGAAATGAGGGCTTCATGCGGTCAAAGGTGGTGAAATAGCGGAAGCCGCACTGCCGCAGCAGCTCCTGCCGCGCCTCGATGGCGCAGCCCAGATGCTCGGCGATATGGGCGTCGGAGCCGAGGGTGATGATCTCGCCGCCCAGCTGGCGGTACAGCGTCAGGATATCGGCATCCGGCAGCGGGGTATTGCCCCGGTTGGTGTTGCACTCGATGCCCAGCCCCTTGGGGATGATGGTGCGGAGGATCTCCTCCACCTGCGCCATGTGGGGCCGGAAGGAGATGTTCCTGCCCCGCAGCTCGTTGATACAGCGGATGGGCAGAGTCAGGTGGCCCAGCACGCTGAACCGGCCCCATTGGGCCAGCTTCAGCTCCTGCTCCAGATAGGCGTCGATGACGGCGTGGTAGTAGGCGTCGTCCCGGTCGCCGTCGATGTAAAAGAGGTCGAACCAGCCGTTCTCGTCACGGGACATGTGGACGGAGGCGATGATGAAGTCCAGCGGAGGCGCGGTATCCAGCAGGTGGGCCGCCCGGTCAAAGCCCAGATAGGCCTCGCCCAACTCCGCGCCCAGCTTCAGCCGGATCCGGCCGCCCCATTGCTCCGCCGCCTCGTCATACTGGTGTTGGGCGGAGGCCCAGTCGTAGTCCGAGCGGGGGATGGTGGTGCCCCAGTGAAGGGTATCCACATGGTCGGTGAAGCAGATCTCATCCAGACCCCGCTCCACGCCCTGCCGGGCCATCTCCACCATGGTCAGGTGGCCGTCCGGCGAGCCGGTGGAGTGCACATGATAATCAGCCAGATACATCAGTGTTTCTTACCAAAGAAGCTCTTGCGCTTTTCGTAGTTGCTCTCGCCCAGCAGGTCGCTGAACTTCTTCAGGGCTTCCTTTTGCTCCTTGTTCAGATTTTTCGGCGTCTCGATGGTAACGGTGACGTACTGGTCGCCCCGGCCCCGGCCGTTGAGAACGGGGATGCCCTTGCCCCGCAGGCGGAACACGCTGCCAGTCTGGGTGCCCTCGGGGATATCGTACTTCACCTTTCCGTCGATGGTGGGGATCTCCAGCGTGCCGCCCAGCACCGCCTGCGCGTAGGTGATGGGTGCCTCGCAGAATACGGAGGTACCCTCCCGGCGGAAGATCTCATGGGGCTGCACCATGACGGTGATCAGCAGATCGCCGTTGGGGCCGCCGTTCTTACCGGCGTGGCCCTGTCCCCGCAGGGAGATGGTCTGGCCGTCGTCGATACCGGCGGGGATGTTGACCTTGATGGAACGGCGCTTGCGGATGCGGCCCTGACCGTGACAGTCGGGGCAGGGCTGATGGATGATCCGTCCCGTGCCGCCGCACTTGGTGCAGGGGGAGGTGGAGGCAAACACGCCCATGGGCGTCTGCCGCCGGGTCTGGACGCTGCCGCTGCCGTGGCAGGTGGGGCATACCTCCGGCGTGGTGCCTGCGGCGCAGCCGTTGCCCTTGCAGGTGGGGCACTGCTCGCTGCGCTCCACGGTGATCTCCTTCTCGCAGCCGAAGGCCGCCTCGGTAAAGGAGACGGTGACG
>USMI01000050.1 GCA_900555735.1 uncultured Eubacteriales bacterium
CTTCTGGTCCGTAGCCAGACGCTCTATCCAGCTGAGCTAACGGCGCATGTCTTTCCAGACGACTTGCTAATGATAGCACACATTTTTCCAAAATGCAAGAGGTAATTTCGATTTTTTTGATTTTTTCCGGGTTGTCAACGAAAGACATTTGTGGTATCTTTAAAAAGAAAGAGAAATGTATTTCATCTGCGGAGGGGAAAAGTATGAGCGCGAATTTTAAAACCTGCATGTTTGGCGGCTTTGACCGTGAGGATGTGGTCAGTTATATCGAAAAGACTGCGAAGGAAACTCAGGAGAAGCTGGATGCGCTGGAGACCGAAAATGCCAAGCTGAAGGCGGACAATGAGCAGATCGAACAGGCGCTGCGAACCCTGCATGCCCAGACAAAGCAGATGAAGCAGGAGGAGCAGGATCAGGAATCCTTGCAGCAGCGGCTGGACGAGGCGCAGGCCCGTGCCGCAGAGCTGGCGGTACGCTGTGAGGCGCTGGAGGCCGAGAACGAGAGTCTGCGCGCCTCTGCCAATGAGTGTGCCCACCTGAAGGAGCACATTGCGGACATCGAGATCAACGCCCATCGCCGAACGGAGGAGTTCCGCGCCGAGGCCATTGAAAAGCTCCGTGCCATCATCGCCCAGCAGCGTACATGGTGCCAGAAGCAGCGGGGAGAATATGCCTTCATGAGTGAGACCATCCTGCAGGATATCCGTCGGGCTGAGGATGTGCTGGAAAACGCCGACTATTCCGGCTTTGACCAGATGATGGAGGGTTTGCAGCAGCTTGAGGATACGCTGCAATAAGGAAGAGCATCAAAAAGAGGGATTTGCGGATGTCCGCAAATCCTTCTTTTCCTGTGATGGGAAATCCCTTTACAGCAGCATGATACCGGCGTCTGCGCAGGCTTTTTCGGTGTCCTTGTCCCACAGACTGGCCTGTACCTCACCGATGTGGCAGGTGCCGATCATAATCATGCACAGACGGGACTGACCGATGCCGCCGCCGATGGTCAGGGGCAGCTCGCCGTTCAGCAGCATCTTGTGGAAGGGCAGCTCACGGCGGTCGTTGCAGCCGCGGGCGTTCAGCTGATAGTCCATGGCGGCCTCGTCCACGCGGATGCCCATGGAGGAGATCTCAAAGGAGCTGTCCAGCAGAGGATTATACAGCAGAATGTCGCCGTTCAGGGACCAGTCGTCATAGTCGGGTGCGCGGCCGTCATGGGGCTTGCCGGAGCGCTTCAGATTATCGCCGATCTGCATCAGGAACACGGTGTGATGCTCGCGGCAAATGGCATGCTCGCGCTCCTTGGGGGTCAGATCGGGCCAGCGGTCCTCCAGCTCCTGAGTGGTGACGAAATAGACCTCGCGGTCCAGCTTGGTGTGCAGGCTGGGGAAGGCGATCTGCAGCGCGTCATTGGTTTCCACCACGGCGCCCACGATGGCTCGGACGGTCTGCTTCAGGTAGTTGACGTTGCGATCCTCACGGGAGATGACCTTTTCCCAGTCCCACTGATCCACATAGACGGAGTGTAGGTTATCCACCTCCTCGTCGCGGCGGATGGCGTTCATATCGGTGAACAGGCCCTTGCCCACGTTGAACTCATAGCGCTTCAGCGCCAGACGCTTCCACTTGGCCAGAGAGTGCACCACCTGACCATTGGCGCCCACATCGGGGATATCGAAGGAAACGGGACGCTCCACACCGTTCAGGTTATCATTCAGACCGGAATCCTCGCGGACAAACAGGGGAGCGGAGACCCGGCGCAGATTCAGCGCCTGACCCAGATTGACCTGAAAGTTACTCTTGATGAACTCGATGGCGCGCTGCATCTCATAGACGGACAGCGGCGTCTTGTAGCCGGCGGGAATGAAAACCTTACTCATGCCTAAGCACCTCTTTCAAATAAATATGCACTCTATTATAATAAGGTGCTGCTGAATTAGCAAGAGAAAAAATTCCTAAATCTTGCATAAAAAATCGCCGCATCCTTGTGGATGCGGCGATTTTGAGAAGAAAGCTTACTTATAGGACTCGATCATAGCCTTGAAGGCGGGCAGGCTGCGGCGGATCATGTCGTTGGACACGCAGTAGCTCAGGCGGAAGAAGCCGGGGCAGCCGAAGCCGTCAGCGGGCACCACCAGCAGGTTGTGACCCAGCTTGGCCTTCTCGGAGAAGGCGTTGGCGTCGCCGTTGGGAGCCTTGACGAACAGATAGAAAGCACCGTCGGGCTTGGCGCATTCATAGCCCATCTCGGTCAGACTGTTGTACAGCAGGTTGCGGTTCTCGTCGTAAGCCACCAGATCGGGGCGCTCCTCCGCGCAGTACTCGATGACCTTCTGCATCAGCGTGGGGGGGCAGACATGGCCCATGATACGGGCGGCGCCGGCGATGGCGGCGTACACGTCATGGCTGTCATCAGCGAAGCCGGGGACGTAGACGTAACCGATACGCTCGCCGGGCAGGGACAGGGACTTGGAGTAGGAATAGCACACGATGGTGTTCTTATACAGGCAGGGGATGAAGGGTACCTTCACGCCGCCGTACACCAGCTCACGGTAAGGCTCGTCAGCGATGATATAGATGGGATGGCCGTACTCGGCGCTCTTGCGCTCCAGCAGGGCGGCCAGACCCTTCAGGGTCTCCTCGGTGTACACAACGCCGGAGGGGTTGTTGGGAGAGTTGACGATGATGGCCTGAGTGTGCTTGGTGATGCGCTTTTCCACCTCGTCCAGATGGATCTGGAAAGCCTTGGTGTCGGCGGGAACGACCACCAGCTTGCCGCCGTTGGCGTTGACGAAGGGACGATACTCAGGGAAGAAGGGGGCGATGGCCATGATCTCGGTGTCGGCGTCCACGATCAGCGCCTTGATGATGGAGATCAGGGCGGGAGCGGCGCCGCAGGTGAAGAACAGCTCACTGGCCTTCACATCCAGACCGAAACGGGCAGCCAGATCCTTGGCGACAGCGGCGCGGGCCTCTTCAAAGCCGGGTGCCATGGAGTAGCCGTGCAGCTTGATGGAATCGGTCTCGTCCACGATCTTCTTAATGGACTCGTTGACCTTCTTGGGGGCTGGGATGCTGGGGTTGCCCAGAGAGTAGTCATACACATTCTCGGGGCCAACGACCTTGGCCTGCTCCAGACCATAGGCAAACAGCTGACGGATAACGGAGGGGGCAGTACCCAAAGTGTAATATTCCTGATTGACCATGATAACAGCTCCTATTCTTCTTTTCCTTATTTATATTGCGCATGCGGCTCAAACACATGCATGACCAACTATTACTATACGGGTGTTTTCTCTGATTGTCAAGTATTTATCAAAGAAAACGGATTTGCAAGAAAAAATTTATGCAAACGAAACAACCGGAAGCCTCAGTTCAGCTCCATCCGCTGAGCCAGCACGCTGCCGGCGGCGATGGAAGCCAGCTTGGACTCGGCACTGTCGGCACGGGACACCAGCACGATAGGCACCTTGGCGCCCAGAATGATACCGGCGTTTTTGGCGTTGCCGAACAGGGAAGCGGCCTTGCCGATGCCGTTGCCTACCTCATAGTTGGGCACCAGCAGAATATCGGCGTCGCCTGCACCGGGGGCGGTGTAGTGCTTGTGGTGGCAGGCCTCCTTGCTGACGGCCAGATCGAGAGCCACGGGGCCGCACACGTTCATATTGTACTTGCTCCAGCGCTCGGTCATGTGGGCCAGTGCGTCGGCGTCCACAGTGGACTGGATCTTGGGATTCACCACCTCCGCGCCGCAGATGCAGGCTGCGTTGATGCTCTCATAGCCAAGCGCGTGCAGCACCATGGCGGCGTTTTCCAGAATCTCGGCCTTCTTGTCCAGATCGGGGAAGGTGTTGACGCCGCCGTCGGTGAGGATCACCATTTTGCCGTAGGCGGGGATCTCATAGAACATGCAGTGAGTGGTGAGATGGCTGGTACGCAGGCCGCACTCCTTATTAAATACGGCACGCATCAGATCGGCGGTGCCCAGAATACCCTTCATCAGGAAATTGGCCTTGCCCTCGGCGCACAGGGCCACAGCCTTGGCGGCGCAGTCAGTGTCGCTGTCACCGGCGACGATCTCATAATCAGCGGGATTCTCGCCCAGACCGGCCAGCATGTCCTTGATCTCATCCACATGGCCCACCAGAATGGGGGTGGCGATGCCTTCCTTACGGGCCTCCACCACCGCCTTGATCACGGGCTGGTCATGTGCGGCGGCCACGGCGATAACGCCGGTCTTACCGCCCTTGGCGGCCTCTAAGATGCCATTGATCGTATTGATCATGTACGTTTCCTCCTGAATTTCTGTGATGTGATCAGAAAATTATGGTTACATTTCACATTATACATCCACATTTCACCAGCGTCAACGATAAACCGAAGGATTCAATGAAATATTTTGTAAAACGCCGGTGCAAGAAGAAAATGGTTGAAGAAAAGAGGAGAGTATGCTATGATAATAAATTGCAAATGCATATTTTAGTACTTGGAAACGAGCGATTATATGAAAACACATGATTTTTATTTCGATCTGCCTCAGGAACTGATCGCCCAGACGCCCATCGAGCGCCGGGATGCCTCGCGCCTGCTGGTGCTGGACAAGAACACCGGCGCATGGGAGCATCGCCATTTCTTCGATCTGCCGGAATATCTTCGGCCCGACGATTGCCTGATCCTCAACGATTCCCGTGTGCTGCCGGCCCGACTGCTGGGGCAGCGCCTTCCGGGCGGCGGCGCATGTGAGGTGCTGCTGCTGATCGACCGTGGCGACAAGACATGGGAATGTCTGGTGCGGCCCGGCAAGAAGATGCGTAAGGGCGCAAAGCTCTCCTTCGGCGACGGCCAGTTGACCGCTGAGGTCACGGAGGAGCTGCCCGGCGGCAACCGTCTGGTGCGCTTCGATTACGAGGGTATCTTTCTGGAGGTGCTGGATCGTCTGGGCAAAATGCCTCTGCCGCCTTACATCAAAGAGGAGCTGCAGGATCGTGAGCGCTATCAGACTGTGTACTCCAAGGTGGTGGGCAGTGCCGCCGCGCCTACGGCAGGTCTGCATTTTACCAAGGAGCTGTTGGAAAAGGTGCAGGCTATGGGCGTGGGTATCGGCTATGTGACGCTGCATGTGGGCCTTGGCACCTTCCGTCCGGTGAAGGAGGACGAGATCACCGAGCATGAGATGCACAGCGAGTACTGCGTCATTCCGCAGGAGACGGCCGACCTCATCAACCGTACCCGTGCTAACGGCGGCCGCGTCATCTGCGTGGGTACTACCTCCTGCCGCACGGTGGAATCGTGGGCGGGGGAGGACGGCACCATGCAGGCCAGCGCCGGCTGGACGAATATCTTCATCTATCCCGGCTACCGGTTCAAGGCTACGGACGCCCTCATCACCAACTTCCACCTGCCGGAATCCACGCTTATCATGCTGGTGTCGGCGCTGGCGGGCCGTGAGCATATTCTGGCGGCGTATCAGGAGGCGGTGCGCGAGAAGTACCGGTTCTTCTCCTTCGGCGACGCGATGTTTATTCATTGAAGCGTATGAAGATTTATTTCATCCTTTCGCTGGCAGTCGGCGCGGTCGCTCTGATTGCGGCGGGCGTATTGCTTTTCGCGCCGCGGCGCACAGAGGGAAGGCTTACCGCCGCCGCGATTTTAGGCGGACTGGCCGTCTTTTCGGTGATGTTCGCCCTGTGTCTCGGATATTTCATGGTTTAATAGGAGAATAGAATGTTCAAAGTCATCAAAAAACAGGGCCGCGCCCGTCGTGGACATTTTCAGTGTGCCCACGGCGGCATGGTACAGACGCCGGTGTTCATGAACGTGGGCACGCAGGCCGCCATCAAGGGCGGCATCGACGCCTTCGACCTGCGGGATCAGCTGGGCTGCCAGATCGAGCTGAGCAACACCTACCACCTGCACCTCCGTCCCGGCGACGAGACGGTGAAGGCGCTGGGCGGTCTCCACAGGTTCATGGGCTGGGATGGCCCTATCCTGACCGACAGCGGCGGCTTTCAAGTATTTTCCCTTGCCAGCCTCCGAAAGATCAAGGAAGAGGGCGTGACCTTCGCCTCCCATCTGGACGGACACCGTATTTTCATGGGCCCGGAGGAGAGCATGCGTATCCAGTCCAATCTGGGCAGCGATATCGCCATGGCCTTTGACGAGTGCGTGGAGAATCCCGCCCCCTACGACTACGCAAAAGCCTCCTGCGAGCGGACGCTGCGGTGGCTGGAGCGGTGCAAGGCGGAGCACGACCGGCTCAACAGCCTGCCGGACACGGTAAACCCCAAACAGATGCTGTTCGGCATCAATCAGGGCGCGACCTACACCGATCTGCGCATCTGGCACATGCAGCAGATCGCCAGGATCGACTGCGACGGCTTTGCCATCGGCGGTCTGGCGGTGGGAGAGCCTACTGAGGTGATGTATGAGATCATCGACGCGGTGGAGCCCTACATGCCGGCGGACAAGCCCCGGTATCTGATGGGTGTGGGCACGCCCAGCAATATCATCGAGGGCGTGGCCCGGGGCGTGGACTTCTTCGACTGCGTGATGCCTGCCCGCAACGCCCGCCACGGCAAGCTGTTCACATGGCAGGGGACCATGAACATCAAAAACGCCCAGTACAAGCTGGACGACGGTCCTATCGATCCCCATTGCGACTGCCCGGTGTGCCGGAAGTTCAGCCGTGCCTATCTCCGCCATCTGTTCACGGCGCAGGAGATGCTGGGCATGCGTCTGGCGGTGATGCACAACCTGTATTTCTATAATAAGCTGACAGAGTGCATCCGCAATGCACTGGATGCCGATGAATTTGACGCCTTCCGGGCTGAGTACAGCCGCAAGCTGGTGGAAAAAGTGTAAAAAATCTTGGGAAGTGTTGCCAAAACCCTTGCCAAACGGACAAGTCTTTTGTATAATAAATAAGATATTTTTGAAAAGGAGTATCCCCTATGTTTGATCTGATCACTACGGCCTATGCCGAATCCGGTACCTCCACCGCTGCTGGCGGCGGTATGTCCTCCATCCTGATGATTGTCGTCATGCTGGCGATCTTCTACTTCCTGCTGATCCGCCCCGAGAACAAGCGGAAGAAGCAGGCCGAGGAGATGCGCAGCTCCCTGAAGAAGGGTGACTGGCTGACCACCATCGGCGGCGTGTATGGCCGTGTTGTCTCCATTACCGATCGTACCGTGGTCATCGAGACCAGCGAGGATCGCGTCCGCATCGAGTTCCTGAAGTCCGCGATCGGTCAGGTCGGCACTCTGGACGAGCAGGCTGCCGCTATGCAGCGCGGCGGCAAGAAGGCCAAGAAGGAAGAAGCGCCCGCTGAAGTGGAAGCTCCCAAGGCTGAGTCTCCCGTTGAGGAGACCAAGGTCGAGGAAACCAAGACCGAGGAATAAAGCTGTCTGAAAAATATATCCGCACGTCGTAGGCGTGCGGATATTTTTTGCGCCTTTGGCAGCCATAAATAGCGCCCCGTGAGAATATAGTGTCAACAGAATAGGAGGGAACAATATGGCATTGGGAAAGCTGTTGGGCAAACGAACGTGGCTGGGTCTTGGTGTGGCGGTGGTATTTCTGCTGCTTGGCATCATGCTGGGTTCACTGCTGATCATAAGGGGTACGCTGCCGCCGGCTATGATGACGGGATGGGTCTGCGGTACCTGTGCGTTGGCGGCCCTGCTGGGAGGATGCATAGCAGGGAAGGGAAGCGGTGAACCGCTGCTTCCGTTGATGGTAGCGCTGCTGCTGTACGGGATGCTGTGGATCGCGGCGCTGAGTACATCTGCCCCCATCACATTTGCCGCTGACGGATGGTGGATCACCGGCTGCGAGTGGGGCGGTGGACTGTTGTCCTGTGCGCTGTGCAGGGGCAAGAAGCGGAAGAAACGGGCGAAGTATCCTGCAAAAACAGCAGTAAAGCGGCGAAAGCGTGCGGTGACATAATGCCGTCAATGGTAAAAATCACGAAATTCTCCTTCTAGCCAATATTTTTACGAAAATGCAGAAGAAATGTACTTGATACAGGGGAAAAGTACGGTTTTTCAATATGTGGTGCTGAATTTGCAACACCGCACCATATATGGCTGTAAAACAGACGGATGAACGCCCAGTATACAAAGTTAACATAATGCTGTTTACATAATATTTTGACATAAGTAACAAAAATAAAAGAAATCACGGAAAGTTCTTGCGAATCAGCGGAATTTGCCCTATATTATTTATGGTAACCAAAGGCTTCTATTTGCCCTGCTTGTCTCATAGACTGGAGCGAGGTGAGTGGAGAGCCATGAAAATGCGAAAGGTCTTACATGGAGCACAGGCGTCTCGACCGCATATCCTGCGTTTGCTGACGCTGTGTGCCTTTTTTGCGGTTGGGATCGTTGCCGGTCAGCTTATCGGCCCGATGGCCCTGCGTGATAGCGGCAGCGAGCTGACGGAATATCTGCAGAGCTACGCCGGGATAGCGGCTGAGATCACCGCTGAGCCGGTGTCCGTGCTGCGAGTGCTTGCTGCGTATTTCCGGGTGCCGTTGTTGCTGCTGCTGTTGGGCTTTTGCACGTTTGGCGCCGTTCTGATCCCTGTGGTTTGCGCGGTACAGGGGTTTCTGCTGTCCTTTGCCGTCAGTTGTTTTGCCGCGGCGTTCGGCAGCGGAGGGCTTTCGCTGACGCTGGCCGCCTTTGGTGTTCGTGCTGCCATACTGCTGCCGTGTGCATTGGTGATCGCCCAATGGGCTTTTGACCGGACAGTCAGCCGCCTGCAAGGAGAGAAGGCGGCTACGGGCGGCGGACAGAGGCGCCTTTTTGTGTGTTTTGCATTGCTGCTGACCGGCGCGGTGCTGGAATTGGCCGTCGTGCCGAGGCTGATCGCCTTGGCACTGGGCAGCGGATCTTGAGAGAGGAGGAAGCGTATATGGCAGATCATATTGCGAATTATTGCCGCTATCTGACGGAAGAGAAGCATGCCCAGACCAATACGCTGAACTCCTACGCCCGTGATCTGAACCAGTTCCAAAGCTGGCTTTTGAGCGAGGGTATCACCGACCTGCGAAGGGTCAAAAAGGAAAATGTCAGCAATTACCTGCAATATATGAGCAGTAAAGGAAAATCACCTGCCACCATTACACGCTCCACGGCCTCCATTCGTTCCTTCTATAACTATTTGATGCAGGCTGGACTGGTGAAAACCAATCCGGCAAAGGCGGTGACCTCCGCAAAGGTGGAGCGAAAATGTCCGGAGATACTGACCAATAAGGAAGTGGAGTTGTTTCTGGAGCAGCCCAAGTGCGTGGATGAAAAGGGCTTCCGGGATCATGCCATGCTGGAGTTGCTGTACGCCACCGGTATCCGTGTCTCGGAGCTGATCGGGCTGAACGTGACAGATGTGAACCTGACGGTGGGCTTTATCCGCTGCACCAGTCACGGCAAGGAGCGCATTATACCGCTGTATGCCGCAGCAGTCAAGGCGCTGCGGGAATACATAGAGAGCATCCGGCCCCGCATCATCGCCGACGAGAACGAGCCGGCGCTGTTTGTCAACATGAACGGTGAACGCATGAGCCGTCAGGGCTTTTGGAAGATCATCAAGTACTATCAGGAGAAGGCGGAGATCAGCAAGGATATCACGCCCCACACGCTGCGTCACAGCTTCGCGGTGCATTTGCTGGAGAACGGTGCTGACCTGCGCTCCATTCAGGAGATGCTGGGGCATGCGGATATCTCCTCCACCCAGATATACACCCATGTGATCCAGAAGCAGCTGAAAGATGTCTACAACAAAGCGCACCCCAGAGCGTAAACAAAACCTCCGGCTTAACCGGAGGTTTTGTTTATTTCTCTTGAGATTCATTTACTCCCCAAGGGGATGATCTCGATATAGGAGCCGTCTGGATACAGACTACAGCATAGACCGTAGAGCTTTTAGGACTTCTACATTTCCCGCTTGATGCAGGCGATAGCGCCCTTTTCCAATCGGCTCACCTGCGCTTGGGAGATACCGATCTCAGCGGAGACCTCCATCTGCGTCTTACCCTGACAGAACCGCAGCGCCAGAATGTTCCGCTGCCTCTCGTCCAACCGGGCGATGGCGTCCTTTAGGCTGAGCTGCTCCAGCCAGTGCTCATCACTGTTGGCATTGTCCTTCACCTGATCCATCACGCATACGTTGTCACCCGCGTCGGAGTACACTGGTTCATACAGGCTGACGGGGTCCACGATGGCGTCCATGGCCATGACGACCTCCTCACGGGGGATGCCCAGCTGGGCGGCAATCTGCTCCACCGTAGGCTCCCGCTGGTTCTGGGACATCAGCTGCTCCCGCGCCTGCAGAACGTGGTACGCGGTATCCCTCATACTGCGGCTGACGCGGATGGCGCTGTTGTCCCGCAGATAACGCCGGATCTCGCCGATGATCATTGGGACTATTGAGACAGGGTGAAATAACTCAAAAGTTAATTTTTCAGAGGATTTTCATACATGAAAAACAAAACTAATATGTTACAAAACGAGGCATTTACCGTTATTTTGAACTATTTTGAAAACAAATCAGAAGAAGTTGAACAAAGTGACGAACTCTGCACAGCGCTTCGTGTTTTGGAAAAAATTAGGAGAAATAATGAAACTTTAGGGTGGAAACAGCTTGGAGCTATTTCAGCCGTCGAGCGATACATTGAAAAAACGGGGGGTAATTCTCCGAGAATGTACGAGATTCCGGAAGATAAACAGCTTCCGGGTGCGAGGGCATTTCGTGCAATTTTTGGAATGCCGGTACATAAGTGGCTTCTTGAAAATTATCCAGAATATACAAAAACTTCCTCGAATCAATATTTTTACGGAGGAACCCGCTATAGTAGCGTCGAAGAAGTTCAAAATGTTTTCGTGGAAGAGTATCTTAAATTGAAGCCGCTTGGTCAAGATGACTTCAATCGAAGGAAGGCAAAAACTGTTCCTACGTGGAATTCAATGTCGGCTCTGCTTAATCTGACTTCTTGGAGTACCTTGATTGATAAGCTGGGCTTGCCCCGCTACGGACAGAAACCAAAGATAAAACCGAGGGTCACATATATGAATATCTCCGTCTCTGATGAAGAGAGTACATCTTCCGATGGTGTCGATGTATGAGCAAAAAGAAAACAAGATGGAACACAAGGCTCATGCATAAGCGGCTTGATGCATTCGTAACTAAGAATCATCGTATTCCGACCAGACGGGAATTAAAAGCGCACAATGGATTACCTGCACCATATATAATTGAGAAGTTCGGTAAGAAGAACTATCGGCTGTGGCTTCAGGCGAGGTATCCTGAGTACGTTTGTGAAAACTGGCAGCTCGACCTTTTGGCAAAGCGTCAGGTATCACGGCGGCGTTGGATTGCAC
>USMI01000051.1 GCA_900555735.1 uncultured Eubacteriales bacterium
CCGCCGGAGCTGCTGGCGGCGCTGCTGGCAAGATACCCCGCCGACGCGCAGCCGGAGGAGAAACGGGAGCGCGATATGACCGCCGCGTTGGCGCTGCGGCTCTCCGAACTGCCGGTTCAGGCGCGGCAGCAGCTGGCGCGTGCGGCGCAGGCGATCGTGCTTGACTGAGCCGCCGCCGTCTGGTATGCTGGGGCGGAGGTGAACGTCATGAAAACTTTGCTGAACTGTCTGTTTGTGGCGCTGGGCGGCGCGGCCGGCTCGGTGAGCCGGTATCTGCTGGGCCTGCTGCCGGTAAAGACCAACGGCTTTCCGGTAATTACGCTTGGTATCAACGTGGCCGGTGCCTTCTGCATCGGGCTGCTCGTGGCGGCGATGGGGAAGCACAGCGGCTGGGATCCCCGGCTGGTGCTGTTTTGAAGGCGGGCTTCTGCGGCGGCTTTACCACGTTCTCCACCTTTTCAGTGGAAACGGTGCAGCTTTTTCAAAGCGGCAAGACCGGGCTTGGCGTGCTGTATGCGGCAGCCAGCGTGATTTTGGGCATTGCCGCCGTGTTTACGGCCCAGAAATGCGTGTAAAATCCCTGACGCGGGACACACTAAGGCCATCTGAAACAAAGGAGTGGATGACCAATGGTGGAACCGGATACCATCCGGCTGCTGCGGGAGTGTGACGCGGGCATCAAAATGGGCGTTTCGGCCATCAGCGACGTGGTGGATCGGGTGGCGGACAAGCGCTTCCGCCACCTGCTGACGGACTGTAAGGCTGAACACGACAAGCTGAAGACGGAGATCCAGACACTGCTGGACAGGTACGGCGATGACGGAAAAGACCCCAACCCTATCGCCAAGGGCATGTCCCATATGAAAACCGGCATGAAGCTGGGGATGGACGATTCTGACGAGACCATCGCCGACCTGATGACCGATGGCTGCAACATGGGCGTCAAGTCCCTGAGCCAGTACCTGAACCAGTACAAGGCGGCGGACGAGATCTCCAAGGACATCACCAAGCGGCTCATCGCGCTGGAGGAGCGGCTGGCGGTGGATATCAGAGGATTTTTATAAGAATAACGTGAAACGCCCTGCGCCTTTCGGCGGCAGGGCGTTTCACGTTACATAGAGGGGAGAGTTGGCAATTGATAGGCTTCCAGATAGGAGTGGAAGCGACGCTGGAAGCTCTCGTCGCTTCGACGGATGGCGTGGAGCGTTTCGTGAAGGTTCAGGTTATGCTGGGCGGCGTCGATAACGCACCCGGCGATATTGGAGCAGTGGTCGGAGGTGCGCTCCAGATCCGTCAGCAGGTCGGACCAGACGAAGCCGGCCTCGATGCTGCACTGACCCTGCTGCATCCGCAGGATGTGACGGGTGCGCATTTCCTCCTTCAGCGCGTCGATGACCTGCTCCAGCGGCTCCACCTTCAATGCGGCGGTCACATCCTGCTGGGCGAAGGCGTTCTGTGCCAGCGTCAGGATCTCGCGGATGGCGTCACACAGGGTGTTCAGCTCTGCCTGAGCGGTGCCGCTGAAGGTAAGCTCCTTCTCCCGCAGCTCCTCCGCCGATTCCAGCACGTTCACGGCGTGGTCGGAGATACGCTCCCAGTCGCCGATGGTTTTCAGCAGCTCGGTGGCCTCCTCGCTTTCGCTGCCGCCCATCTTCTGGGCGCTGAGCTTCACCAGATAGGTGCCGATCACGTCCTCATAGTGATCGCAGCGGTCCTCGTCCTTGCGGATATTGGTCGCCAGCTCCGGGGTGTAATGATCGAAAGCGGTCAGGGCGTTTTCCAGTGCCCGCACGGCGCATACCGCCATGTCACCTGCCACGGCGCGGCACTGCTGCAGCGCCAGAGAGGGGGTGGCCAGCAGGCGCTCGTCCAGCTCCACAGCCTGCTCCTCCTGCGCCGCGTCAGGCACCAGACGGATGGCCAGCTTTTCCAGCAGGTCGCCGCAGGGCAGCAGCATGGCGGTACACAGGATGTTGAACAGGGAGTGGGCAATGGCGATGCCGTACATGGTGGCGGATTCATTGAGGATGGCCGGGGCGAAGATGGCCTTGACGATGCAGAACACCGTCAGCAGCACCACCACGCCGATCACATTGAACATCAGGTGCACCACGGCGGCACGTCTGGCATTCTTATTGGTGCCGACAGAGGACAGTAGCGCCGTAACGGTGGTGCCGATGTTCTGGCCCATGATGATGGGGATGGCGGCGGCGTAGCTGACCTGTCCGGTCAGGGCCAGCGCCTGCAGAATACCCACAGAGGCGGAGGAGGACTGGATGATGCCCGTCAGCACCGCGCCCACCAGCACGCCCAGAATGGGGTTCTTGAACATGATGAACAGCTCTGCAAAGCCGGGAACGTCCTTCAGGCCTGCCACCGCGCCGCTCATGGTGTCCATGCCGAACATCAGCGTGGCAAAGCCCAGCAGGATCATGCCGGTGTCCTTCTTCTTGGTGTCCTTGCAGAACATATAGAAAATAATGCCGATCAGCGCCAGCACCGGGGTGAAGGAGGTGGGCTTCAGCAGATTGATCCACACATTGCCGCTGTCGATGCCCGCCAGACTCAGCAGCCACGCGGTAACGGTGGTGCCCACGTTGGCACCCATGATGACGTTGATGGCCTGCCGCAGCGTCATCAGTCCGGAGTTGACGAAGCCCACCACCATGACGGTGGTGGCCGACGAGCTCTGGATGATGGCGGTGATGCCGAGGCCCGTCAGGAAACCGGCGAATACATTGCTTGTCATTTTGTCCAGCAGCGTCCGCAGCTTGCCGCCGGCGCGGCGCTCCAGAGCCTGTCCCATCAGGTTCATGCCGAACAGGAACAGGCACAGGCCGCCGATCATGGTCAGTACCTTAAAAATATCCATGTAACTCTCCTCATTTTATGACATTCCTTTTACGTCCAGTATCAGAATAGCAGGGCAATGTCAAATCCGCTGGCGCTGTTTTGTAAAATATAAGTAAAATTCCGGAAGATTAGGCTTGACAAACGAACTGTACTATGCATATAATACAGTCGGGAACTGTGTTACACGAATAGTACAGTTAAAGAAAGGAGGCGGGAACCGTGATCGATTTCGGGGGTTTTGTCCAGACGGAGGGACAGCCCATCTATTTGCAGATCATGCGCTATATCAAGCAGGGGCTGGCCGCCGGTACCATTGCCGACGGGGAGGAGCTGCCCTCCCGCCGGGCGCTGTCGGCGCTGCTGACGGTGAACCCCAACACCATCCAGAAGGCGTACCGACTGCTGGAGGAGGAAGGGCTGGTGCAGTCCCACGCCGGGGCAAAAAGCTATGTCCGCGCCACGGAGCAGCAGCGGCAGGCGCTGCGGCGGGAGCTGACGGAGAACCAGCTGCGGGGCATGGTACGGGATATGAAGCGCATGGGCCTGACGGCGGCGGAGGCCATGTCGCTGATCGGAAAGCTGTATGAGGAGGAGAGCGAATGAACCGGTATCTTTCCACAATCGGGCTGTACGCCCGGTCAAATCTCTATAAAATACTGCTGATCACACTGGTGACGGCGCTGCTGGCGGGCGCTTTGGTGTACTACTATCCCGTGGGGCAGGAGGCAAACAATTATTATGTGGATCCCGATGGCAACCGGATGCCTTATACGTACACCGAGCCCTATCTGGATGGCGTGATCGGGATCAGCCGCGCGCCGGTGGTATGCGCCGTGGGCTTCACGGCTATCGTGGCGGTCATGTGTCTGACCGGCTGCGGCTACGGCGTCAAGACGGACTACACAGTGCGGCGGCTGCGGATGCGGGAAAAAACCGCCTGCATGCTGTGGGCAGGGTATCACGCGGCGCTGCTGCTGTTCTTCTGGGCGGTGCTGGCGCTGACGCTGTATGGCGTGATGCTGCTGCATTGCCAACAGGTGAAGGTGCCGGACGGGTACGTCTTGGAGTCCGGCCCTCAGACCATAATGTTGCTGTGCTACACGGATACGTTCCTGCACCATCTGGTTCCGCTGCAGGACGTGGCGATGTGGGGCCTGAGCGTTTCCTCCGTGCTGGCGGTGGCCTTTACCACGGTGCTGTTTTCCTACCGCCAGCGTCACGGGAGCTTCAGCCCGCTGGTACTGCTGGCACTGGGCGGCACCATCGGCAGCTTCTTTTGCAGCCTTGGGGAGAATACGAATTTCCTGCTGATGCTGCTTCTGCTGGGCGTGGCGGGCGCCTCGTTCTGCATACTGATAGGAGGTGACGATAATGCGGCCTGAACGGAAGCTTTCCCGACTGCTGCCGCCCAACATGGACGCGGCGCAGGTGAAGGGCTGGATCATCGCCTTGCTGACCATTGTGGCGCTGCTGTGCAGTATCCTGTTTTTGTGCAGATATCCGGAGGATTACCGGAATCTGTTCTGGGATTGGGGCTCAAAGTACCAGCGCATTATGCCGGGGGCGATCATGCCGCGGTTCGACCGGTATGCCATCCTCACGGTCTATGTGACCGGCGGCGCGCTGCTGCTGACGCTGGCCTCCACGGCGCTGCTGTACAGCTCCTACTATCAGGGCAGCCGCAGTATCTATCTCATGCGCCGCCTGCCGGATGGCCGCAGCCTTCTGCGCCGTCAGATCTGGAGCGTTCCGCTGCGGGTCATGGGCTTGCTGCTGCTTCTGGGCGTGGTGCTGCTGGCGGCGACGTGGCTGGTGTGGCGCTTCGTTACACCGGCGCAGTGCCTGCCCACGCCGGAGAACATTCAGCAGGCGATGAACGATATCGCGGCTTCGCCGTATTCAAAACAGCTGCCATAAGGAGGGATGCCAGATGATCGAATTGAAGAATGTCAGCAAAAATTACGGAAAAACAAAGGCTGTAAAGGAGATTTCCCTCACACTGACGCAGGGACAGATCATAGGCCTGTTCGGCGAGAACGGCGCGGGCAAGACCACGCTTCTGAAGTGTATTCTGGGATTGCTGTCCCATGAGGGCACCGTCACACTGGACGGCGCGCCCATTACCGAGAAGAACATTGAGCGGCTCAGCTTCGCCACCTGCGAGCACTCCTTTTTCCCGGCCCTGTCCCCCAAGGGCCACCGCGACTTCTATCAGGCCCATTTCCCCCGGTTCAACGACAAGCGCTTTCAGGCGCTGATGAAGTTCTTCGAGCTGCCCATGGATAAGCCGCTGCGGGCCTTCTCCGCCGGTATGAAGAACCAGTTCGAGGTAGTCATGGCCCTGTCGCAGGGTGCGGACTATATCCTGATGGATGAGCCCTTTGCCGGAAACGATGTGTTCAACCGGGAGGACTTCTACAAGGTGCTGCTGGGTATTCTGGAGGAGCACGAGACGGTGCTGCTGTCCACCCATCTGCTGGAGGAGGTCAAGGACTTCATCTCCCGCGCGGTGCTGCTGAACAAGGGTGAGCTGGTGGGTGACTGCACCGTGGAGGAGTTGGAGGCGCAGGGCAAGGACCTGATGACCTATGTGAAGGAGACGTATCACTATCGGAACGACCGGGTCAGCCGCGCACTCAGCGACCTGACCGGCGAGGAGGGGTGACATGAAACGACGTATCCTGATCGCCGCGCTGGCGCTGGTACTGGCGGTGGGCGGCATCGCGGCGCTGAACATCCATACGGCGAGTAAGGCCACCTCCGTCGAGATGCAGGTGATAAGCTCTACCGGAGACGCCAGCGCTGCCGAGGGCCTGCTGGTGGATCACCGCATCATGCTGGGCGGCAATCTGCTGTGGTACACCGACTATGTCCCGGCCACCGGAGAAAGCAACACAAATTTCTATGTGACGTACCGCAGCATACAGCAGCAGCCCTATTACAGCTGGCAGGACGGTGAGACCGACGAAACGAGGCTGACGTGCAGCGCGGTGGACGGCGAAAATAGAAACGATCCCATTGTGAAGGAGCTGTGGGAGGAGGCGGAGCGCAGCGACGCAAGCCTCCCCTATGTGAGCCGCCGCATCTATCCCATCGACTATTACGATACCTACCCCATGTATCTGGCAGGCAGCTGGGGCTCAGGTTGCCTTTCCGCGGATTATTCGGCGGAGCTGGCCTTCGATAAGCTGCGTATCCCGGTGGGGAAGTACGACTTTGCGGAGCTGTCCCTTTATATCAACTGGGACAGCGACGACGCGACCAAGGTGGATTCCGTAGGGATCAGAAGCTTCTATATGCAGAACCGCTTCACGCCCTATTGCGTCAACAGCGGCGACCATATACTGGTGACGGCGGGCTTCCCGGCGGATGTGCAGCCCCGGCCGGATTGGGCGCCGGAGGGCTTCGGATTGTGGGATATGCCCGTTCGTGCGGTACAAAAGGCATACGCCGGCGGTTACTATACGAACTATCTGCCCACAACGGCGGAAAGCCGTCTGGTATATCCGCTGGATATCGAGACGCAGCGTGTGGCACTGCTGGAGCAGAGCATCGACGGCAAATATATCCTGCTGGTAATAGTGGAGAATGGCCGCTTCGTGCTGCATGTGCTGGACAGCACCGACTATCATCTGGTGCAGCAGCTGGATATCGACGCGGCGGAGGAGCACGAGAGCTCTATTACGCAGTACTATCAAGATGACATTGCGAACTGGATCGGCGATATTGACGATCCTAACTCCGTAGAAGAGGATCGGCCCTACCGTATCAAGCCGATAGAGGGCGAGCAGGGCTTTACTCTGACCGCGGACTACCGGGAGTATTCCACGGTCAGCATGCGGCAGGGAGACGGCTTTCTGGTGCTGCTGATGGGCTCCCGTGTGGCGCTGCTGACGCCGGACGGGGAGGGATACAGGGTCGAATTCGTCTGCGACGTGCCCGTCTGCGACTATATCGATACCGGAGATCCCGCGCAGAACGGTTACTATTTCCTGAACCACGACGACTGGGATAAGATACAGGCAGAGTCCTATGAGACGATCAGCTCGATCGTCACGGCGGATGATGACTATTCCATGGCCTATAACGGACGGTATCTGGCTATGGCCGCCTATGTCCATGACCAAGACCTGCTGGTGAGCGTGTTCGGAAAGGACGGCCTGCAATACGCCGCCTATGTGTGCAATAGCATCACCACGCAGCTGGGGCGCGGAACCTACAGCTTCTCGCCGGTGTGGGCGGACGCGGTCCTGAACGAGGATGGAATGGTTGTCCCGCGACCGGGCCTTGCGTGGCAAAACTGAACAGAGAGGAAAGCAGTTGCTTATGGCGGCTGCTTTCTCTTTTTGCGAAAATTTGTTTAGCCACAAGAGAAAGTGGAAGAAAAAGGAATATCTGGAATAAATTTTGTCAAATTGTTACAGTTTTGACAATCTCGATTTGGGCAAGCCGCTGAATTTGATATTTTTTTAACGAAATGGGTTGATATTTTTTTAACGAAGTAGTAAAGTATTGTACCAGAGAGAAAACCGGGATAGAAAAGAAAGAAAACAGGAGGCATATAAAAATGGCATACGAAGAATTTCTGGATATGTATCGATCCAAGCTGACCACGGCAGATGAAGCTGTTAAAGTGATCAAGTCCGGCGATTGGGTAGACTATGGCTTCTGCAATACCCATCCCCACGTTCTGGATGAAGCGCTGGCCCGCCGCGCCCCCGAGCTGGAGGATGTGAAGGTCCGCGGCGGCATCGCTCTATGGAAGCCCGCCATCTTCGATATCGAGGAGCCTGCCAAGCATATTATCTATAACTCCCACCACACCAGCGGCTTTGAGCGCAAGCATATCGACACCGGCGCCTGCTTCTATGAGCCCATGCGCTATTCCGAGCTGCCCCGCTACTATTACGATCATATCAATCCGCCGGATGTGGCCATGATCCAAGTGGGCCCCATGGATAAGCACGGCTATTTCAATTTCGGCGTTTCCGCCTCTCACATGAAGGCCATCTGCGACACGGCGAAGATCCTGATCGTCGAGGTCAACCAGAATATGCCCCGCTGTCTGGGCGGCTTCGGCGAGAGCGTACATATCACCGACGTGGACATGATCGTGGAAGGCCGCAACGATCCCATGGGTCAGATGCTGTCCGCACCTCCCACGGAGATCGACAAGGCCGTGGCCAAGCAGGTGGTGGAGCGCATCCCCAACGGCGCATGTCTCCAGCTGGGTATCGGCGGTATGCCCAATGCCGTGGGTATGCTGCTGTGCGAGTCCGACCTGCGTGACATGAGTGTCCATACCGAGATGTATGTGGAGGCCTTTGTGGACCTGTCCCTGTGCGGCAAGATCAGCGGCGCCAACAAGAGCATCGACCATGGCCGCCAGACCTATTCCTTCGCCGCCGGCAGCCAGCGGGTCTACGACTTCTTGGATGACAACCGCATGTGCATGGCGGCTCCCGTCAGCTATGTGAACGATATCCGCACCATCGCGGCCATCGATAACTTCATGTCCATCAATAACGCGGTGGACATCGACCTGTACGGTCAGGTCAGCAGCGAGACCTCCGGCATCCGCCATATCTCCGGCGCAGGCGGTCAGCAGGACTTCGTGCTGGGTGCGTATCTGTCCAACGGCGGCAAGAGCTTCATCTGCCTGTCCTCCACCTTCAAGAAGAAGGACGGCACGCTGGCCTCCCGCATCCGTCCCACGCTGGCCGAGGGCAGCATCGTCACCGATACCCGCGTGAACACCATGTATGTGGTCACCGAGTACGGCTGCGTGAACCTGAAAGGTCTGTCCTCTTGGGAGCGCGCCGAGGCGCTGATCTCCATTGCCCATCCCGACTTCCGCGAGGAGCTGATCCAAGCTGCCCAGAAGCAGAAGATCTGGTATCACAGCAACAAGCGCTGAACCCCGACAACACTTCCAACAGGAAGAGTAATACAAGGTCAAAAGGCGTCGTTCGTAAGAACGGCGCCTTTTGGCGTAGACTGGCAGGAAAGTCGTGGTTTTATTGCGGGAGGAGTGCATACGAGGTGAAACCATATACATTTTTTCTTGCAAGATGTGAAAAAAGAGGCTATAATAAGAGCATCAAATGATAAGGAAGATGATATCAGCAGCTTGTAAGAAGGAGGTTCGGCATGTATACGGTTGGTGAAAAAGTGGTGCATCCCATGCATGGCGCGGGCGTGATCGCGGAGATCACCGAGGAGCGTCTGAGCGGTGTGTCAGAGCGTTACTATGTGTTTACTGCGCCTTTGAGCGGATTGACGCTGAAAATACCGGTAGGCAACAGCAGCGCGGTGGGCCTGCGGCAGCCCATCAGCCGCCAGCAGCTTGCCGAGATGCTCTCCTCCCTGCGCGAGGTGGAGGAGGATACGACAGAGAACTGGAACCACCGCTATCGTGAAAATATGGAGCGGATCAAAAGCGGCGACCTGCGTGAGGTGGCACGGGTCATCAAGGGCCTGATGAGCCGCGAGGCGCGCCGGGGGCTTTCCACGGTGGAGCGCAAAATGCTGCGCAGCGCCAAGCAGATATTGCTGAGCGAGGTCATGCTGGTGGAGGATCTTAGCTATGACGGCGCGGAGCAGCTGCTGAGCCGCAGCGTACTGGCAGAGTAAGGAGACAAAATGGGCTTTTGGAATACGGTACAGAAGATACAGGATAAGACGCGGCCGCTGTGCAGCATGATCGTGGCGGCGGCTGGCTCCAGCACCCGCATGGGCGGGCAGGATAAGATGTTTGCCCGTCTGGGCGGCGCGCCGGTGCTGATGCGCACCATCTGCGCCATCGATCAGGCGGAGCTGGTCAGCGAGATCGTGGTGGCCGCCAGCGAGGAAAACATGGAGGAGGTGGCCGCGCTGTGCGCCCGATCCGGCCTCCGGAAAAAAGTGAAGGTGGTCAAGGGCGGCGCGTCCCGCACGGAATCAGTGCTGGCGGCGGCGCTGGAATGTGACCCGAAAGCAGAACTGATCGCCATTCACGATGGGGCTCGTCCGCTGGTGCGGCCGGACATGATCGACGAGATGATCCGTCTGGGCGGCACGACCCATGCGGTAGCCCCCGCCATCCCCATGAAGGATACGGTGAAGATCGCGGACGCGAACGGGCTGGTGCTGTCCACGCCGGATCGCAGCACCCTCTACGCGGTGCAGACGCCGCAGGTGTTTCAGGCCAACATCCTGAAAGCGGCGCTGCAATCGGCGCTGTTTTCAGGCGAGACTGTTACCGACGACTGCGGCGCGGTGGAGCGCCTTGGCAAGCAGGTATGGCTGGCGGCGGGCGACGAGGGGAATATCAAGATCACCACGCCTACGGATCTGGCGGTGGCGGAAGCCATCCTGCGCCAGCGGGAGGCGGCGCAATGACGGCGCTGCGGATCGGCCACGGGTACGACGTACACCGTCTGGCGGAGGGCCGGGCCCTGATCCTGGGCGGCGTTGCCATCCCGTGGGACAGGGGACTGGACGGTCATTCCGACGCCGACGTGCTGACCCACGCCGTGATGGACGCCCTGCTGGGCGCTGTCGCCGCCGGAGACATCGGCAAGCTGTTCCCGGATAATGACGAAGCCTTTCTTAACATCTCCAGCATGGTGCTGCTGAAGCGGGTAGGGGAATACCTCCGGCAGCAGGGCTATGCTGTGGTGAATATCGACACCACCCTGATCGCGCAGGCCCCCAAGGTGGCCCCTTACCGGGAGGCCATGCGGCAGAAAATCGCCGCCGCGCTGGAGGTGGATGTCTCGCAGATCAGCGTCAAGGCCACCACCGAGGAGCATCTGGGCTTTACCGGAACGGGGGAAGGCATGGCGGCCCACGCCGTGGCGCTGGTGGAGAAAATATGCTGAGAGAAATCTATGTTGCCTTTGCCTTTCTTATTTTGGGCAGCAACCTGCTTCTTCGTACCGGTATTGTGGACGCCTATACATATAAAATGACCAACCGGCAGCACCGTGAATTCAGGAACTGGTGTCTGAAAAGAAAAAACTGGTGGTTTCGGATCCTTTTGCCATGGCAGAAGATGAAAGACTGCCACGCACCGTGGCACATGTGGTTGTTCCAGCTTATGCGGCGAATCAATTTGCTGGTGGTGACACTGGTTGGCTTACTTTATTATTTCTCAAATGGGAAGTATTCCCTGACGCTGACCTGCTATGGCATTATGGCCGTGTATATGCTTTTCTATTATGTGCCGATTTTCCTTTATTCCGGATATCTCCGTGATCCTGACAAAAGGAATAAGGGCTGGTGCTTCGATCGGATAAAGCGAAAATAAATGCAGCACAGGAGGATGGAGTGTCCTCCTGTGCTTTCTTTTCATACATTGGAGTGGAGGAGGTGTACCATGGATCATTATCTTTTTGT
>USMI01000052.1 GCA_900555735.1 uncultured Eubacteriales bacterium
CGCCGATGGTAAGGCTGAAGGCGGAGATAGACGCCTGCGTCCGTGCCGTGGCCTTAATGCGGTACGTCCGGGTATTCGTCCCGTCGCCGGAAGTGATGGTGAAGGTCGTCCAATCCGACAGGTTCATGCCCTTCTTCCCGTCTAGTGCCGGCGAGGCGGTGGCTCCATAGGAGAGGCGGGCGTAGATCATCAGATTTGAGGTGTCCTTTCCTGCGTCAAGCAGCAGCTCGATATCCGTGCTGTCCGTGCCAGCAGTGATATTCTTGCCCAGAATATCCAGATCCCGCAGGATATTGGCGTCCTTCAGCATAATGGTATCGGTGTAGATCTCCGCGCCGGAGGGCCTTTCTTTATCCGAGAGCTTGACTACCACATAATAGGTCTTGGTGGTCTTGCCGTCCTCCGCCTGCACGGTGAAGGCGGTCTTGGTATCCTTCACAAAGGTGACGCCGCCGGTAAGATCCGGTGCAAGGATCGTGGCATAGTCAGACAGCTGAAGCTGCGGGTGCATATCGTTCAGCGGCGTACCGGCAGGCAGGGTCACGGTGATGATGTTGTCTCCTCCCTCGGTGGTAAACACGCCCTGCTTACCCTCCAGTGTAAAGGAGGTAATGTCCGCCTCGGTGGACAGCTTACGGGAGAAATCGAAGCGATGATAATACAGGGAATAGGGATGCCCCGCGCCGCCGCCATTCAGGAAGCCCAGATACCACTGTGTGGCATAGCAGCCCTGATAGGTGGCCATGGCGTTCTTGGGCGTTGTGTTGCTGTGGGCAAAATAGCCCTCGTCAAAGTCGGCGTAGTTGAGGAACGAGGTCAGTACGCTGTCCTTTCCGTTATTGAGGCGCACATCCGTGTGGACGTCAACGCCCATAGCGGAAAGAGCGCAGATGATCTGGGACGCGCCCTCAGAGGTATACACGCCGCCCCACTGAACGCCGAAGGGGTTGTCAAAGGGGTCGGTGCCAAAGCTGTTCATAACAATGTCAAAGCCCTCCCACAGCTTAGCCTTGACCCGCTCGCCGTACACTGGATCGTTCTGATAGGGCGCGATAGACTGCATCAGCATGGTGACCATATCCAAGCCAAAGCCATCCGACAGGTACTTGTGGTTCAGGATCGTCTCCAGCAGCTTTTCCCGCGTCCACACGGCGTTTTCAGGGATAGTATAGTTGCCCATATCCAGTGCGTTCAGGGCAAAAATGGGACCGTTGATGGTATATCCGCCCCGGTAGTTATAGAGGATAGAAACGAAGTCGTCCACTTCGTTGCCCTTGGCGTCGATAAAGGGTTCGCCGTTGTTGTACTTGGACAGCTTGGAGCAGTCGATGCCGCGGGCGGTCAGTGTCATGATCTTACGGTCAATGTTGGTCATGGCCACATTGGTGGTGGTGTCCAGCCGCTTGATGCACTCCGCGATGGAGAAGCCATCGTCAAGATTACCCAGCTTCTTCTGGTAGAAGCCCAGGTTCATCCATTCCCAGTCCTCCCACGCGCCTGCCGTTGTCCGGCTGTACCGCTGGTTGATCTTGCTGACCAGTGACTCCATTTTCGCCTTGTAAGGATTCTCTGCTTGCTCCTGAGAAACTGTTACAGTGACGGTATAGGTAGTGGTGGAGCCGTTCTGCGCCTTGACCTTGTACTGTACCGGCTTGCTGAAGTCCTGCGTCTCGCCGGAGGCCGGTGTGACCGTGGCAAAATCAGAGACGCGGATGGTTGGAGCAAAAGTAGTGCCGGTACCAGCGGGAAGTTCCATCGTGATCGTACCATTCACCTGGTCGATCACGCCTGCCGCCGCGCCATAGGTGAAGGACAGTATCTGTCTGCCTCTTGCCACCGCCGTGCGGGTGATGGTCACCGTATAAGTACGCACCTTGCCGTCTTCAGAGGTAACGGTGTAGGTGTTTTCGCCCTCCTGCAACGCGGCAGGTGCGGTAAGCGACGCGAACTCGGAAATGGCGATCTCCGGCTCCACGGCAGCCAGGTCCATGGCGTAAGGGATGGTAATGGCGATATTGTCGCCATCGATCACGCCCTCCGCGTCGCCCAGCTTATAGGCGGTGATGTAATTCTCTGAGGACTTTCTGGCTGTGATGGTCACCTTGTAGTCGGTGTGCAGTTTAAAATTGCTGTTGGTCACCGTCAACGTCAGAGGTGTCGTCTCGGAATTGGTGAAATCGAAGGAAGTGCTGCCGTCAAGGGCCGAACCCTCTAACGTGACCGCCGTGCCGGTATGAACGACCACCGGCGTGATAGCACTCAAGCCCGTGCCTACCGGCAGGTTCAGGGAGATCGTCTTGTTGGTCTCGTCGATTTTGCCATAGCGTGTCACGCCACCTGTGGTGACGGCGAAGGAGGTGACCAGATTATCCGGCGTACCCGTTTCGATGACGATACGCCATGTGGCGCTCAGTGCATTGTATTTCGTGCCGTATGCCGGATCATAGGGGGTTACCTGATAGGCAAGAATCCTATCGGTCACAGAGCCGGCCACGGAGTGGGCGGTCAGCCCGGTTCCCACCTCTACTTGCACGGTCAACTGGGAACGGTCTGCGTCCTCCGGCAGCTTCACCGTTACCGTGCGGGTCTCGGTATTGATGCTGCCCACCGAGCCGCCGATGGTCACACGGTCGATGACCGGCTCCTTGATGCGGCATTGCTCAGCATAGGCAAGATACTCCGGAACGATCTGCTCATAGATGATCCGCAGTGCCGCGGGGCTGACCTGACTATAGCCTTTTTTGGTAATATACCTTTGCAGGTACTCCTGCATGAACTGAACGGCCTCCTCGCCGCCGGCACGCCACTTTGCTTCATAGGAGTCAAAGAGACGGTTGCCATTCATGCTGGTCTCGCCCGCATCGAGATCAAAATAGGCCGTGCTCCTGCCCAGCCAATAGCCCAGCGTGCTGAGCATATCCGCGTTGGCCGGATGATAGGTGCCGATTTCCGTCCTCGAAGCGTTGATTTTATCTATCATAAGGTAGAGCTGATGGTAAGTATCTACAAACAATCCCGCCATACCCAACAGAGCCTGTGTATCTGCTTCAGTCCAAGTATCCTTGCTGGTTGCCTCCGCAGCGAACGCGTAGGCGAAGAATGTCCGCCCGTCCTCAGAGGTGACATGATACCGGATCGGCTCTGAGAAGTCGTAGGCTCTGTTCAGTTCCAGATCAACGCTATTATTCGTCGAGCTTTTCAGGTTGCCAAAGTCGACGGAGGTCGGTGTCATCACATAGGCGCTTGGATCGGAACCCTTCGGCACGCCGTATACATTGATAAAGCCGCCAAAGTTGCTGTATTTGGGTGCGATCACGGTATCGCCGTTATAGAAAGTGCCGCTGTTCTGCATATAGCGGTCGACTGTGGTATCCCCTGTGGCGGGCCAATTACCAATCGCCGCAAACGCCTGCACTGTCAGAGAAAGGGTCATTACCAGTGCCAGCAGCAGCGTCAGCACACGGCGCAGCGAGCCTCTTACGTTTTGTGTTGTCTTTTTCATATCGTTACCTCACTCAGAGCGGATGGCCTCGTTAGGACTGATAAGCGTTGCCTTACGCGCGGGGATCCAAGCGGCGGCAATGGCTACCACGCCTGCGAACACCACGCCGCAGACCGCCAGCCACCAGGGCAACACGCACCGCAGCTCACGGGACGCAAAGATCACCGGTATCAGCCACTTGGCGATAAAGCTCAGCACCAAGCCCGCCGCGCCGCCTATCACGCCTACGATCAGTGCCTCCGAGAGAAACATCTTGAAGATGTCGCTGCGAACGGTGCCCAGCACCTTCAGCACGCCGATCTCCCGCGTCCGTTCCGTAATGGACATCATCATGGTGTTGGCCACGCAGATGGCGGAGATCAGCACGGCGATGGCGCCCAGCGCGCCCAGCATCCCCTGGATCTGCCGGGACTGTGTACGCACCGTCTCCAGCATATCATTGAGCGAATAGGTGTTCAGCCCCGTGTCCCGGATCAGCTTGACAATACGCTGCACGTCGCTGACGTTCTTCACCTTCACCCATACCAGATCATAGGTAGGGCCGTTGGTCTTTTCCTCCGCCGTTTTGGTTTCCGTGGCAGCGCCGAGATAGTTGGCGTTGGCCTGCACCATCTCCTCCAGCCGGTCATAGGCCATAAAGGCGGAGGAGGTGAAGTTGTTGTTCAGCGTGGAGCAGATGCCGGTTACCCGCAAGTTGTAGAGATTGCCGGAGGGCAGCGCCCGCCCATCGGTATCGGCCTTTGCCTCACCGGTCAGATTGGAATAGTCGAAGGTCATACGGACAGGTGCTTCCAGCAGATCCACCAGCGGATTTCCGTCCTCATCCAACGCGGGCTCCCAGTCCTTGGCCTTGTTGGCAAGTCCCGCGGAGACATCATCGGTGAACATGACCTCCGGATGCAGATGGGTACCCTCTTCCGCGATCGTCCCCCGTTCCGGCGTCAGCATGAAGCTCTCCGCCGTGGAAAGGTCAATGCCGTACACGCGCACCATATTGACGAAATTGCCGGTGGCGATATAGGCGGACTGCTGTAAAACCGGCGTCACCGCCTCCACGCCATCGATCCCCCGAAAGGCTTCCACAGCCTTTTCGTTCAGCACCGCCGTGCGGCCATAGTCGCTGTTGGCGGGCGTCACGTCGATCTTGGTCAGGCTGCCCATGGCCTCGATGCTCTCACGGTATGCCTGTTCATATCCGAGACCCACGGAGATCAGCACCACGATACACATAACGCCTACCGCCATGGAAAGTGCTGTCAGGATCGTGCGGGTCTTTCTGCGGAACAGGTTTGTGCAGCCGTACCGGAACAAATCTCTCGGCTTCATACACCGCTCCTGTCATGATCCAGCGGCTTCTCACCGATGTCCGGCTCGCCGCCCGGCGCGTCAAAATCATCATCGAAATCATCGATGTCATCGTCACTGTGGTTGACCGCATCGGGGCCGATCTCGCCGCGCTTATAGCGGATGATGACATAGACCACAATGGCGATCAGGATCAGCAGCAGGATCACGAAGATCAGCCACAGCCACCAGCGGCTGCCTGTGTCGTCTTTATTTGCGTTGACGCTGTTGGCATCTGTATCCGCAGAGCTTTCCGCCACGCTCAGGGGCACGGAGATGTCCTGAGAATACGTCTCGCCGTTGGCGTCCTCATACTGGAGGATTATCTTACCCACAAACGCGCCGATTTTGGAGAAGCCCACCGTTACATCGGCGCTGGTGGAGCCGCCTGCCAGCAGGTCACCCACATAACAGGGGGTGGAGGCGGTCATGCCGTCCGTGGCCAGCACCCGGATATTCATAGCCTTGGCGCGGCCCATGTTGGTCAGCGGCACGGAGATGGTAGCTTCCTTATCCTTGCTGAGTGTGCCGTACACCTCCGGCGTACCGGCCAGAACATCCATCTTCTGGCTGACCGGCAGCATGATGTTCTGCGCCGCCTTACCGGCCACTGCCTCGGTGGTCTCATAGGTCAGGTTGATGCCCAGCATGGCGGGGCCAACCTCCGCGTCCTGCTTGGCCATGATCTTGTATTTCAGGATCGTCGTACCGCCCGGCTTGATGGAATCGGCATAGGCGGTATCTGTGCCGCCTACGCACAGCGTCAGGCCGGGGGAATTGGTGAATACCAGGCTGGAGATGATCTTCTTGGCCGTGTCATATTTGGAGTTGTTGATCAGGGTCAGGCGCAGCTCCGTCTCCTCGCCTGCCATCAGGCCGGATACCTCGGTATCCTCCACATACAGCTTATAGCTCTGCACCATCACCGACATGGCGGAGGCGTCATAGCCGTCGATCACAGTAAACTGCGTGGAGAAGGAGCCCTCCGCAGGGGCGCTGTTCTCGAAATAGTTGGCCTTGAATTTAATGGACTTGTTGCCGGAGGTGGCAAAGGGCGACACCGTGAAGGTGTAGTCCAGATACTTCACCTCGCCGCTGGCCCAGTAGTCAAAATACTTGCCCAAATTGGTGGAGTCGATCACAAAGGGGAACTCGTCCAGCGCGGCAGAGACCACGGGATAAACCGTCACGCTGGTCAGGGTACCGCCCACATTGATCACGGGGATCCGCATGGAGATAGTCTGATTGGGTGTGCCGGTAGGCACGGTATAGGAGCCGCCCGCATTGGTACCCGCCACCTGAAGGCTGCCGAAGGAGGTGGTAACGCCGGACATATTGCCGTTGTCGGTAACGGTCACATAGGCACTGACCTTGAAGGTCACGTCCTCGGTGATGGTGGTGCCGTTCACGGCGTCCTCCCGCCACACAGTGGCGTTGATCTTAAAGGGCACAGCGTAGCGTCCCTTACTGGCAAACTCGCTGACCTTGAACTCGAACCACACCTCCGCTGTGGAGTTATAGGACATATCCTTTAAGTGCTGCACATCGCTGGCATAGATCAGCTCAAAGGGCCAGTTGGACACGCTGGCGTCAGTAGGCACATCGGGATAGATGTTGATGTTGCGCAGCATGTATTTCTCGCTGGGCAGATATTCCTTGTTCACCGCCAGCGGCAGCACGATCTTCACCACCTGACCGGGAACGCCTTTTGGGGACTGTGCGCCGGTATCCATCAGGATCAGGGCGTTGGCGTCGCTGGGTATGACCTTGATATCCGTGTTGGGCTTTTCGTCCGTAACCGAGACCCCGCTGACGCCGGCATCCTCTCCGTTTTCGTAAGACGTGTAAGCCTCAATGGTGCTGTCATCTATCACATCCTCTGTGACCTCTTCCGCCATAGCGACGGCGGGCAGCAGGGATACTGTCATCAATACGCAGATCAACAGGGCCAGTACCCGTTTTACCGTTTCTCTTTTCACTGTGCGTTCTCCTCTCCGGTGTGGTGATTTTCTATCTCTATCTTTCCGTCACTGAAATAGACGGTACGATCTGTGTAACACTGCATCTGCGGGTCATGGGAGCTGAGGATGAAGGTGGTGTTCCTCTCCCGGAAGATCTCGCACAGCAACTCCATGACCTCCTGACCGGTGCGGCTGTCCAGATTCCCGGTAGGCTCGTCCGCCAGCACGATGGAGGGCTCCGTAATAATGGCTCGTGCGATGCTGACGCGCTGCTGCTGACCGCCTGACAGCTCCGCAGGCCGGTGATCTACGTGTCCGCGCAGTCCCACGCGGCTCAAGGCCTGCCACGCCAGCCAGTTCCGTTCATCCTCCGGTACGCCCCGGATGGCCAGCGGCAGTGCCACATTCTCCAGTGCCGTATACTGGGGCAAATTATTGTAGTTCTGAAAGACGAAGCCGATATAGCGGCGGCGGAACCTTGTCCGCTGCTCCTCGTCCATAGCCTCCAAATGATGCTTGCCTCGGACAATGATCTCCCCCTCCGTGGGCGGCTCAAGACCTGCCAGCATATTCAGCATGGTGGACTTACCGGAGCCGCTGCGGCCTGCGACACAGACAAATTCGCCTTGCAGCACGGACATGTCCACGCCATCCAGCGCGCGGACCGTGTTGCCGCCGACGGTGTAGTGCTTCTTCAGCCCCACCGTCCTGATGATGGTTTTTCGTTCACTCATAGTTCTCTCTCGCTATCTCAAATGTGGAGGGCGGCAGCACATAGTTCCGCTCCTCCGCCGTCAGGCCGAATTTGATCTTGATGCGCTCCAGCTTCCGTACCCACGGGTCGCCCAGTGCCCACAGCACCAGAAACGTACACAGCCCGTGGCAGAAGTCGAAGAAAAAGCTGGATAGATAGGCCGCGCCTATCGTCTGCCAGGTAAGGGGGCTTACATACCCGATGATGAAATACAGGTTCATGATCCAGCCGTACAGAAAGCCGGACAGGAAACCATAAAGGCATAGCCGCAGGGGCGCGTGGTCGGTAAGCTGCCGCACAAAATGCAGCAAATCGCCCCGGTTCGTATTCGCCGGACACAGCCTGTCCCACAGCTTCGCCGTGAAGTGAGGGCGGTTCTTTTCCGCAAACACACCTGCATTTTGCAGGATACCCGCCAGAAAGCCCACCAGCCCCCATGTGAACATCTGCCATGGCGTCCACGGCCCCTGTCCGAAAATGAAGTTGCTGACAAAGGCGGTCAGCGCGCCGGTAAGAAAGCCCGCCTCCGGCCCGAAGGCCACCGCCGTAATGATAATGATGGCGGAGCAGGGCTTGAAGTTGGGCAGGGGGATGATCTCGAATACCGTGCGGCCTACCACGGCAATGGCCGCCATCACCGCAATCGGCACCAGCTCGCGAGCCTGGGGCTTCCTCTTATCAAATACCAGAAGGAAGGGGATGGCGGAGGCCAGCAGGAACAGCAGGCCCAGCAGAATATCGGAGTTGAGGATAAGGTGATCCCAGAAGGTACGTGAGCCCACCGGATTGACCGCGGGGCGGTGGCTGTGGTAATAGCCGAAGGCCGCCATCAGGGCGGGCAGCACCAGCAGGATCACCCACGCGGCGGCTCTGGTGCGGCGGCTGACAAAGAGCTTCGACACGACGCGATCACCTCCTCACAGGTAATGTCCATGGGGAAGTGCTCTGCCGCGATACGGTTGGCGTCGGTGGTATAGAACCGGTTTCCGGCAAAGAAGTCGTGGGGCTCTCCTTCAGAGAGCAGCAGCCCGTCAAACATCAAGGCGCAGCCTGTGGCATACCGGGCGGCGAATTCCACATCGTGGGTCACCACCAGAATAGACGCGCCCTCCCGGCACAGCGCCAGCAGCAGCTGCGCCAGCTCCGCCTTGGCATAGGCGTCCAGCCCTTTGGTAGGCTCGTCCAGCAGCAGCACCGTGGCCTCCCGCAGCAGCAGCTTGCCTACGGCAAGACGCTGGATCTCGCCGCCGGACAGGTCGTAGGGATGCCGCGTTAGCAGGGGCGTCAGCTCCAGCTTTTCCGCCATCTGCATGGACTTGGCTTTGTCCTGTTCGGCACTGTCCAGCAGCTCCTTCTCCACCGTATCGGCCACAAACAGCGACCGGGCGTTCTGGGGCAGCATACACAGCCGCTGACCCTTCGCCAGCTTCACCTTGCCACGATAGGGCTTTCGGAAGCCGGCCAGTGCCTGCATCAGAGTGGTCTTGCCCGCGCCGTTGCCGCCCAGCAGGCATAGCAGCTCACCCTGACGAAGCGTTACATCTGTGCCCCGCAGGACGTCCTTGCCCTTTTCGGTATAGCGGAACCAAAGCTCCTTGCCCTCTAAAACGGTGGGGTGCTTTGTTTCTTTTTCGGTTTTTGTGTTCTCAGGTACGGTAGCATCTTCCGCGATGGGCAGCAGCCGCTCCAAGCGGCGGCGGCCATCCCGCACCGTCAGGGGCAGCTCGTCCACCTGCTCCAGCTCGCTGAAAATGCGGACGGCGGCGGGAAGTCCGAAATAGATACGGCTCTTTTCCGCGCTGCCGGACAGCTGCCGCGCGATCTCAGCCGGTGCGCCGTCCGACAGGATACGCCCCTGATCCATAGTCACCACACGGTCGGCGGCGGGAAATACCTCGTCCAGCCGGTGTTCCGTCATGAGGATGGCCACGCCCAGCTCACGGTTGATCCGCTGGACGGTGGCAAGCAGATTGCGGGCGGCCAGCGGATCCAGCATGGAGGTAGGCTCGTCCAAAATCAGCAGCTTCGGCCCCATAGCCAGCGCCGAGGCCAGATTCATCAGCTGCTTCTGCCCGCCGGACAGCTCCGTGGTCTTGCTGCGAAACCATGTCTCCATGCCGAAAAAGGCGGCCATCTCCGCCACACGGCGGCGGATCACCGGAACCGGCAGCGCCATATTCTCAAGACCGAAGGCCAGCTCATGCCATACGAAATCGGTGACGATCTGATTATCCGGGTTCTGCTGTACGAAGCCGATCTCCGCCGCGGCGGTCAGCTCCGGCAGTTGGGAAAGGGGCGCGTCCTTATAAAAGGTCTCGCCGGCCTTTGCCCCCACGGGCAGCAGACCGGGCTTGGCATGGCGCAGCAGTGTGGTCTTGCCGCAGCCGGAGGGGCCGCACAGCACCACATACTCGCCCTTATGTATCTCCAACGAGACGTCGTCCAGTGCCCGCGTGTCAGCCAGCGGGTAGGAGAAGCTCAGGTGTTCAAACCGTAAGAGCGCCATCTGATGGCCTCCTTTGTTTCAAGAATACCGGGCAGGAACATCAGCACGGCGTAAAAGACAAACATGGTATAGCTGGAGCTGCCCAGCAGCACCGGCGTCATGGCGGGATAGAACTCCATATACCCGTGACCGAAGGCGCGGGCAGTGATGCAGATACCCGCCACCGCCAGCACAAGACCCAGCGTCCGGGCGTCCCGGCCATCGAAGCGGAACAGGTGGAAGGTGGTGCGCCGCTTGGCGCCATAGCCCCGGGCTTTCATGCTGTCCGCCGTTTCCACCGCCGCCTCCATGCTCATGGTCAGCAGCACCGACAGGTTCCGCAGGGCGCTTCCCAGCCTTTGCAGCAGCCGCGTACCCTCCTCCTGTAACATGGCCTGAGACTGACGGATCTCGCGGCGATTCTGCTGAAGCTGTGGGATGAACCGCAGCGTCATGGTGATCAGCAGCGACGTGCCGGGGAAGGGTTTGCCGAACAGGTACAGGAACTTATCGGAGGTCATGACCTCCTGATAGCAGGTAAACCACATAATGACCGCGCACAGGGAGCAGCCGGATACCAGACCGTAGCACACGGCTTCCAGCGTGTACCACAGGTGGTTGATGGTAAAAAGCATGGTCACGCCCCGATGGTTGAATAGCGGATTGGCGAGGGCGATCAGCAGAAACATAGGCCCCACAAACCGCATGGTGTGGCCGTAGGCCCTCCAGCCCCGCAGCCGGATGGAAAACCAGCTGGCGCCCAGAAACGACAGCACTACCGTGACCGGGTGCATACAGGCCAGTGTCAGGCCCAGCACCAGCACGAAGTACGCCATACTGACCGCCGGATGCAGGTTCCCGAAGAAACGCATCCGGGTATCAGTCATGGTTATCCTTCCATTCCTTGCCGTAGCCGTAGGGATCTCCGTTTTCCAGATCGCAGCCAAGGTCGCAGGTGTAGTTCCACTCAATGACCTCGCCGGCCTTGACGAAGTACACGCCGCAGCCGTAGTTGGGATACCAGTCGTTGACACAGTACATCCAGCC
>USMI01000053.1 GCA_900555735.1 uncultured Eubacteriales bacterium
GCCTGTACGCCCGCAAGGGCTTCACCGACCGGGGCATCAAGATCCGGGAGAGCGCGCTGGAAGCGCCTACGCCCATCATCCCCCTGTATACCTATGAGACCTACTGGACGCTGGAAGCGGCGGCGGAGATCTATGACCGGGGCGTGTATGTGAATCCCACGCTGCCGCCTGCCACGCCGGAGGGCGAGGCGCTGCTGCGCACCAGCTACATGGCCACCCACACCGAGGCGCTGCTGGACGAGGCCATGGATATCATTTCGGATGTGATGGTGAAGCGCCATGGATAAAAAAGTCGCCATCGTTACCGGAGGAACCTCCGGTATCGGCCGCGCCACGGCGCTGGCCCTGCAGGCGGACGGCTACACCGTCTATGAGCTGAGCCGCCGCGCCGAGGGCATGGCGGATGTGCGCCACATCGTGGCGGACATCACCAAGGAGGAGACGCTGCGCTCCGCTGTACAGCAGGTGATGGCAGCGGAGGGCCGCATTGATCTGGTGGTCAACAACGCGGGCTTTGGTATTTCCGGGGCCATCGAGTTTACCGCCACCGAGGAGGCCCAGCGCCTGTTTGACGCCAATTTCTTCGGTATGGTGCGGATGAACCGCTGTGTGGTGCCCATCATGCGGCAGCAGGGCAGTGGTCGGATCATCAATCTCAGCAGCGTTGCCGCGCCGGTACCGATCCCATTTCAGGCATTTTACAGCGCTGGTAAGGCTGCAGTCAACGACTATACCATGGCGCTGGCCAATGAGCTGCGGCCCTTCGGCGTCAGCGTGTGCGCCGTGCAGCCCGGTGATATCAAGACCGGCTTCACCGCCGCACGGGAAAAGGTCATCGACGGCGACGACGTGTATCAGGGCCGCATCAGCCGCTCCGTCCAGCGGATGGAGCACGACGAGCAGACCGGTATGGACCCGGCGAAAGCGGGACGGTTCATCGCCAACGTGGCCGCCAAGGGCCGCGTCAAGCCCATCTACACCATCGGCGCCAGCTACAAGTTTTTTGTGTTTCTGGTGCGTATCCTGCCCGGCCGTTTGCTGAACTGGATGATCGGGCTGCTGTATGCCAAATAAATCGGATATCCTACCTTTCGGAGCACCGGAGGGCAGGATATTTTATTTTGCGCAAAATACCTCTTGACATGCTGGTTTACACATGATAAACTCAAAACAACAAAACGGTTTATTGCGGATAAACTAAAAGGAGAACGCGATATGGAAATGTTGGAGCTGGGCGAGGTACAGCTGCGGTTCGCGGAGCTGGTGTGGCATTACGCGCCGCTGCCCTCCGGCGAGTTGGTGAAGATCTGCCAGAGGGAGCTGAACTGGAAGAAGCCCACCACCTATACGGTGCTGCGGAAACTGTGCGAAAAAGGCCTTTTCAAAAATGAGGACGGGCTGGTGTCGGTGGTGATGACGCAGGAGGAGTTTTACGCCGCCCGGTCGGAGCAGTTCGTGGAGGAGAGCTTCGACGGGTCGCTGCCTGCCTTCATCACGGCCTTTACCTCCCGCAAGAAGCTGTCGGCGGCAGAGGTGGAGGAGATCCAGAAGATGATCGACACATTCCGGAGGGGCTGAGAAACAGGAGCGCGCCTGTCAGGGTGATGGGAGAGGAAAAATGAAGCACAGGGGAAAGCGGATCGTCATTGCGGCGCTTTTGCTGGCGCTGCTGTGTGGCTGCGGCGCAGCGCCGCAGAAGGAACACGAGACGGAGCCGGCAGGCGACGGGCCGTATCTGTCTATCACATACGGCTGCAACAATGCAGAAAATGCTTCCGGCCGGGACATGGTGTTTTACACCTATGATCTTGAGACGCGGCAGCTGACCGAAGAAGCGGTCATTCCCTTTGACGCACGGTACGCCAGCGGCGTGGTATCAAGGGCTGACGGCATCGTCTACTATTCCAGAAGGGCGGAGCCGGGAGTGCTGACCTCCAACGACAGCCTGTGCGCCCATGATATCGCCACGGGGGAGAAGACGCTTCTTGAGACAGAGCATGTCTCCTATAACGAGATCACCCTCGTCGATCCGGACACGCTGCTGGTCATGGCGGTGACGGCGGAACATCCCATCCTGCCGGCGCGGTTCGACCTGAAAAGCCGTACCTTCACCGATGCGGCGGAGGTCAACGGGGAGGAACCGACCCTTTATACCAGCGGCAGCAGTCCGCTGAACTACAACTATCAGACCGGGTTGTTCATCAACATCTATCAGGTGGAGGCGGAGCGGTATTCCGAAGCGTACCACCGCTTTGAAAGCGAGATCAACACCTATGTTGCACTGATGAATGACGATCTGGTCAAAGACCCGAACCGAGTATACGCCGTCAGTCTGCTGCTGGGCAGCCTTATTGACGACGCGGTGCAGCTGTCGGACAATGAACTGCTGGTGGAGCGCACGGACGACAGCTTTGACGAGGAGAAGGGCGTGCTGGTCACGGAGCGGCATTTCTACCGCCTGACCTTCGCGGGCGACGGCAGCGCGTCCTTTGAACCGACAGAGCCGCCCTTTCCGGCGAAGAAGGTGCGGGAGCACGGTTACCGGACCGTGGACGGCGGAAGAACGTGGTATCTGATCATGGGCGAGAAAAACTCGGAGACGGGCGGGCTGTACGCCTACTGCACCGAAACCGGCGAGCTGACGCCAATCCTGCTGAACGATCCGGCGGCAGAGGGTTATATTATTGATTTTTCCATCATTGGGCCGCAGGGCCAAAGGGATTGAGGAGGGCAGAGCGTGGATACCTTGCGTCAATTATTTGTCGGCACATTGAATCTGGCGGTATCCGCCAGTTGGCTGATCGCGGCGATTTTGCTGCTGCGGCCATTATTGAAGAAGATCGCGCCCAAGTGGGTGCTGTGCGCCATGTGGGCGCTGGTGGCGATACGGCTGGTGTGCCCCGTGATGCTGCACTCCGACCTGTCGGTCTACCGGCTGGCGGGCGATGCCGTGCAGTCCAGCGGACAGGTGACGTATTTCGAGGATGCGGGCTTCTGCGGCGATGTCCACTACCGGCCCGCCACGCTGCTGCCCGGCGTGTCGGCGGCCCTGACCGCGGCCGCGCCCATCAGCGACACAGCGGACGATACCGCGCCGGAGACTTTCGTGGATACGGCGGCACGGCCCTCGACGCCATCCCGTTCCACTGACATGAATCTGCTGTCCATCGCGTGGGGAGTGGGCATCTATATCATGGTGATGGCGGCACTGGCGGGCTATGTGAGTCTGCGGGAGGATGTAGCGGCGTCTATTCCGCTGGAGGGCAATGTGTACCTGTGCGACAACATCAAGTCGCCCTTTATTCTGGGCGTGTTCCGGCCCCGCATTTATCTGACCTCAGGTATGGACGAAGCGGCGCGGGACTGCGTGCTGCGGCACGAGAGGGCCCACCTGCGGCGGTGGGACCATATGTGGAAGCCGCTGGGCTTCGTGCTGCTGGCGGTATATTGGTATGATCCGCTGATGTGGGCGGCGTATATCCTGTTCTGCCGGGATATGGAGCTGGCCTGCGACGAGCGGGTAGTACGGGACATGGCGGCGGAGGAACGGGCCGTTTACTCGCAGGCGCTGCTGGATTGCAGCCGGGGCCGCCGCTGGGTGGCCGCCTGCCCGCTGGCCTTCGGCGAGGTGAGCGTCAAGACCCGCGTAAAGGCCGTGCTGCAAGGGAAAAAGCCCGCCTTCTGGGCGGTGCTGGCGGCAGTGGTCATATGCGCCGTAGTGGCGGTGTGCTTTTTGACCGACCCCAGGGGGGCGAGCAACGAGGAGCCCGACCTGTCTCTTGCAAGCTATCAGAATGTGGCGACGCTGGCCTATCAGTCGGACGATGTGATTGTGACGCAGTTCGACGGCACCGTCACGACCGTGTCCGGACGGGCGCTGGGCGAGCTGCTGTCAAACGCCGACTGGACGTTCCAGTCGGAGGGCAAGCCGGACGACGGCTCGGATGACGACTATTACCTGATGGTGCAGGTGGACAATGATATCGCCCTCCGCTTCTACGCCGGTGCGCCCTCGGATGGCGTCAAGATCACCGCCGGTAATGACATCCGCTGGTACGGCATGGGGGAGATGCACCTTGACGAGGTAGAGAAGGCGCTGGTGCAGACCGACCAATTGCTGCTGAAGCTGGCCAGACAGGCGGACGAAATGGATACCTTCGACATGATGTGGCTGGAGGGCGACGCAGCGTATCCGGACGACGATATCCCAGCTCCGGTACTGTCCCGCTTCCTGCGGTCGCCGAGCTGGCAGCCGGTGGAGGATGCAACCACAATGGCGGAGATGTTCGACGGATCGGACTACCAGCCGGTGGCATGGCTGACGATAGGCGACAGTACGCTGTATTTCTACGAAGACAGCATCAAGCAGAAATACTTGAATTTCAGTGCCGGAAGCGCTGTGATCCGTACCGCCGAAACGGAGTACTTCTACAACATTCTGGACACGAGCTTCCGCAGCTGGCTGGAGGGCGACGGCCGCTATCTGGGGCAGGCGGATCAGGAGACCTATACCTTCGGCAGCTATGAGCAGGACGGCGACACCGGCAACGGCAAGGAGCCTATCGAATGGCTGGTGCTGGATCGTGACGGTGACAAGACGCTGCTGATCAGCAAGTACGCGCTGGACTATCAGTCCTTCATGCCCTTCTATGAGCCGGTGACGGAGCACTTTACATGGGAGAGCAGCACCCTGCGCCAGTGGCTCAACAGCACCTTCCTCAACAGTGCCTTCAGCGCCGATGAGCAGCAGCGGCTGCTGACCACCACGGTCATCACCTCGCCCGGCAGTCTCCATCGCAGCGATGGCCCCATCACCACCGAGGATCGGGTGTTCCTGCTGAGCAATACGGAGGTGTATGCCTACTTTGCCAACGAGGCGGCCACCGCCGCCGAATATACCGCCTATGCTCTGTCGGCCAACCCGTGGGCCGGGAGCGCCACCGCTCCCGGCGCGGCGGATTGGTGGCTGCGCACCACCAGCGGCGATCACCCTGATGCGGTCTACTCCGGCGGCGGTGTGGGCGAGGGCGCCCGCGCCTATGAGGGCGAATATGTCCGCCCTGCCATCTGGGTGGACATGAGCCGGTGAGCGCTTCTGGAGACGTAGTGTGACGAAAAAGCGATTTCTGAAAAAGAGATCGCTTTTTCTCTTGACAAGTGCGACTACATAGTGTAGTCTATCTATAAAGACTACATGTTGTAGTCGCATAAAGGAGGGATGCAGGATGGCAGAATTGCAGCTGGGCGTGGTGGAATCGAAATTCGCCGATATCATCTGGCGCACCGCACCGGTCACGTCCTCTCAGCTGGTGAAGCTGGGCGAGGCGGAGCTGGGCTGGAAGCGCACCACCGTACACACGGTGCTGCGGCGGCTGTGCGACAAGGGGCTGTTTCAGAACGACGGCGGCCTTGTGACGGTGAAAATGAGCCGGGAGGACTTTTACGCCCGCCAGAGCCAACAGTATGTGGCGGACAGCTTTGACGGGTCGCTGCCGGCGTTTATCGCGGCCTTTACGCAGGGCCGGAAGCTGACGGAGGAGGAACGGGACGAGCTGCGTCGGATGATCGACGAAGCAGGGGAGGGCTGAGTATGAACGAGGTCTTTGTGAAGCTGGCCAACATGAGCGTGGCTGCCGGATGGCTGATCCTGGCGGTGCTGGTGCTGCGGCTACTGCTGAAAAAGGCGCCCCGGTGGATTACCTGTCTGCTGTGGGCACTGGTGGCGGTGCGGCTGGTCTGCCCCGCAAGCCTGCAGTCGCCGGTGTCGGCCTATCAGGTGGCCACTCCGGCCGCCGTGCAGGATTCCGGCGGCGTGACGTATTTCCAATATGTTCACACCAGCGGCGATAAGCCCTCTATCCAGCTGGATGTGGAGACCATCCGCCCGGCGGGGATCACGCCGGTGCAGCAGGACACGGCGGCGGATACGTCCCATACCGTCACACGGTATATGCCGCCCTATGTGATGATCTGGCTGGCGGTAGGCGGTGCGCTGCTGCTGTACGGCCTTGTCAGCACCCTGCGGCTGCGGTATCGTGTGCGGGAGGGCATGCGTTTGCGGGAGAATATCTGGCTGTGCGACGCGGTCACATCGCCCTTCCTGCTGGGTATCCTGCGGCCCCGCATCTATCTGCCCAGCGGCATGGACGAGAGACAGATGGACTATGTGCTGGCCCATGAGCATGCCCATCTCCGGCGAGGCGACCATATCTGGAAGCCGCTGGGCTATCTGCTGCTGGCGGTACACTGGTTCAATCCGCTGGTGTGGGTGGCCTACTGGCTGTTCTGCCGGGATATCGAGACCGCCTGCGATGAGCGGGTGGTGCGCAGTATGGGCGTCGAGGACAAGAAGGCCTATTCAATGGCGCTGCTGACGTGCAGTCAGGGACGGCGGATGGTGCTGGCCTGCCCGGTGGCCTTCGGCGAGGTGGGGGTCAAGTCCCGCATCAAGGCAGTGCTGCACTACAAAAAGCCCGGCTTCTGGATCGTGCTGGCGGCGGTGCTGGCCTGCATCGTTGTGGCGGTCTGCTTCCTGACCGATCCCATGGGTGTCAGAGGTCAGGTGACCTACGGGCCGCAGGACGCCGACCGGCGGCAGACGGAGATATCCCTCTCGCTGGACGACGCGGCGCTGGATATGGTGGTTTACAACGAGTGGTGGGACGGCGGCCAGTGCTTCAGCACGCGGCAGATGGTGGTCACCCGCTATGACAGCAGCCTGACCCTCCGGATGGAGCAGCAGGAACAGATGGCGGGTATCACCACGATTCTGGAGACGGACGGCAAAAACACGGCGGAGCGCATCGGTCACGAGCTGTATGGCTCGCCGCAGGAAATGCGGTTCGTCACCTGTGACGAGGGTACGCGGCGTTCAGTAAAGGCGGGGGATCGGATGGTGCTGGCGGTGCTGGCCTGCGACTATGGCAAGGGTATCCCCTCGCTGGATTGCCGGACGCTGGAGCGCAAGCCGGAGCTGCTGGAGCAGCTGGACTATGCCATTGTGCTGCGGGCTGAGTTCGTGGAGAGCGATCTTACGTCGCGGGAGGAGATCGTGGGACAGGATACCGACAGCGCCCATGAGTACCTGCTGACCTCCATGAAGTGGCCGATCGCCGTGGAGATCGAGGGGATCGACGATCCCGGCAGCGTGACGCAGGATCTTGACGGCTTTATCAAGAATAACCAATGGGTCACGCATCCCGTCGAGGATACAGCAGAGCCGGAGCTGCAAAGCCCCTATATCGTCCTTCACGCCCGCAGCGGCGACGTGCTGTATATTGATTCCTCCGCTGATTACAGGATGCTGTGGGTGACGCAGGAGTCGGGTACGGCGACTGCTTACTCCGGCGATATGACCGGCAGGGAGATGGTGGAGGCCCTGAGCGGCTGGGCGTGGCGGATCAAAAAGGGCATCTCCCGCTCTAAAGAGCTGGTACCGGATGCGGAGACCTTCTTTACCCGGTTCGTCAACGGCGACTTCCGTGGCGATATTTACGGTGCACAGGAGGTTGACGGCGGCGACCAGATGCCGTTCTTTACGCTGATGGGTATGCTGAAGGACTATGTGAACAGCCATGCCCTGACGGAAGAACAGTACCGCGTCCTGATGCTGAACACAGATGGACTGGACGGCGCTTACTCCTCGGGCTACAGCTATGTGCTGGAGCAGGCGTACCGGCGCGATCCGGAGGCGTATCTGCGGGTGTGGAGCACGCTGACTTATGACCAGCAGAAGGCCATCCCTTGGGGCGAGGAGGATATCCTGCCCCGGCCCGCGGAGCTTCGCTGGTCCGCAGATCAAAACGCCATGGCCTATCCCTATATGACGGTCAATGGTGGCGGCACGGTGTTCTATATGGAAATCTCCGATGAGCTGGCGGGCCGCATTGCGCAGCGGGTGGAGGAGAACGTGAAGCTGGGCGGCTTCGAGCCGCCGCAGTTTACCAACGGCTGGGGCAGCGCGGATCATTCCTGGACGGCGGAGCGGGCCGAGGTGTTTGTACGCCTTTACGATGGCGGCTCTTATGGCGTGTACCGGGGCGACGGCGGTGTGTGGGGCCTCAGCGCGGAAGGCAATATGGTGCAGGCCGACGCCGAGGTGCAGGAGCTGCTGGGCCTGATCGCGCAGCTGACCGGCTGGCAGACCATCAACGGCCGGGTCGCCTTCTCCGACCTGACCAAGGCGGAGCTGATCTACAACGATCGGGTACTCCATACCGTGACCGACAGTGACCATCTGCGGCAGCTGCAGAACCTGCTGCAAAACGGGATGCAGGATACCTTCGCGGCCAAAACGCCCATGGAGCGGGTGCAGCTGCGCATGACCCGCAGCGACGGCAGTCAGGTGTCGGTGCTGGTAGACCCGGATACGCCCCGTATCTTCCTGCCGCCCTTCTACTACTACCGCTATAATGATTACGAGAGCACCGGGTCGCTGCCGCTGCTGGAGGCGCTGGGCCTGACGGAGTGGCCTGCGGAGGTGGCGAATGAGGATTGCGGCCCGTGGCTGACGGCGCTGCTGAACGAGCTTGTCCCGCTGCCGGGAGCCGACAGCGCCGGATGACCATAGATGAGACGAAAAACCGCAGGGGAGACCCTGCGGTTTTTCTATGAAAATTTTGGCGAAATGGGACTTGACAATAAGTGAATAAACGTTTATTATCAAGTATATGAGAACGATAGATACAGAAAAGCGGGATAGAGTGGTGCAGACCGTCCTCCAGATCACCATGGAGGAGGGGCTTGCCGCGCTGTCCTTTGACAAGCTGGCGAAGCGGGCCGGTATCAGCACCGGAACGCCCTATGTGTACTATAAGGACAAGACAGACATGCTCTCGTGCATCTATGCGCAGGTGTGGCTCGGCTTGCAGGAGGGCCTGCAGCAGGCCATAGACATGGGCCGCACCCCCGGCGAGAAGCTGTTTTTCGGCCTGCGCCAGCTGGCTCAGACGTTTCTGGCTCACCCGCAGGAGGCGCATTTCTTCCTGTCGGTGCTGAATGCGCCGGAGTTCGTCACGCCGGAGGTGCTGCGGGAGAACTGCCTGCCCTCGCCGCCGCTGATGGCGATTTATCAGGAGACCATTGCCCGCCGCCTGATGAAAACCGACAACGTCGCCTACATCAATGCCATGCTGTTCGGTCCGCTGTTTCTGATCTTGCAGCAGCACCGGCAGAGTGGAACGCCCGCCGTTATGGCCGAGGTGGAGAAGGTACTGGATCTGGCGGTGTCCGCCGTGCTGAAGATCCGGTAGAATAGATGGTAAATGATTATTTAATAATAAAAAGAGACGCCGCTTGACCAGCGGCGTCTCTTTCCAATTTGTATAATTTCCAGATGTGATAACTGCTTGTATAGGAATTATTCGCCTTTTGCCACTTTTTCCTCTGTTTCCTGCCGGACGGCCTGCCGCAGCTCCGTCAGGTACGGGGAGAATTTCACGTTATCGTTGGCATAGGTCATGTTCAGCTCATATTCCAGCGGCAGCCATGTATCCAGCGGCGATTCGTTGTGGGAGATCACAGCCTCCAGCTTGTCCAGCGCCTTATAGAGCTTGGCCTCCGGCGTTTCCAGTGCGTCCATCTCGGCGTACAGCGCCGCCATGCCGTCGCAGTAGGGCTGTGGCAGGGAGGCCACCCACTGTGCCAGCAGGCCGTCCTCTCTGGCGGTGTCCGCCTCGGTCTTTTCAAAGGAGGGAATGTCGCCGGTAAAGCACTCGCCCAGATCGTGGATCAGGCACATTTCCATGACCTTGTTCATGTCCAGCTGGGGAAATTCGTCCCGCATCAGATAGGCCATCAGCGTAACGCGCCAGCTGTGCTCCGCCACGCTCTCGTGGCGGCCCTGACTGGTGTAGCAGTGGCGGGTGGTGTCCTTCAGGCGCTCCGCGGTGTGCAGAACGCTGAGCAGTTCGTTGGGCTTCATATCGTTTCCTCCTTGATCGTAGAAAGAAAGGCCGTTTACCTGAGGGTAAACGGCCTTTTCGCGCAACAGCTTAGAAATTGTTCTCCTTGCGGAAAATCTTCAGAATATCGTCAAAGGACTTGTCTACCTCTTCGTCGGCCTTTTCACCTTCGGCAGGCAGGGGATCCAGCTTCAGCTTGCCCGGCTGCTCGGCCTGCTCCGCCGGGGCGTCCTCCGCCTTTTCGGGGGCCTTGTTCGGCGTATCGGAGAAGCCGGTGGCGATGACTGTGACGCGGATCTCATCATCCAGCGAATCGTCAAAGGTGGCGCCGAAGATGCTCAGTGCGTCGGGATGTACGGCCTGCTGTACAAGCGTGGCGGCTTGCTCCACTTCCTCCAGCCCCATTTCTTTGGAGCCGCTGATGTTGATCAGCACGCCCCGTGCGCCGTCGATAGAGGTCTCCAGCAGCGGACTGGAAATGGCCATGCGGGCGGCCTCCTCGGCCTTGCCCTTGCCGGCGGCCCGGCCCACGCCCATGTGTGCCATGCCGGCATCCTTCATGATGGCGGTCACGTCGGCAAAGTCCAGATTGATGAAGCCGGTGTCACGGATCAGATCGGAAATGGACTGCACCGCCTGACGCAGCACATCATCGGCGATCTCAAAGGCATTGGCGAAGGTGATCTTCTGATCGGTGGCGTATTTCAGCCGCTCGTTGGGGATGATGACCAGCGAGTCCACCCGCTCCTTCAGCTCGGCGATGCCCGCCTCAGCCTGCTGGGCGCGGCGGCGGCCCTCAAAGCCGAAGGGCTTGGTGACCACGCCCACCGTCAGGATGCCCAGCTCGTGGGCGATCTCGGCCACCACAGGGGCTGCGCCGGTGCCGGTGCCGCCGCCCATACCGGCGG
>USMI01000054.1 GCA_900555735.1 uncultured Eubacteriales bacterium
GCTTGGCAGATGCCGATTTTGTAGTTTTCTCAAATTACTGTCTTATCGGCACACGCGTGATGGGCCCGGTTTTTGGTTGAAAAATTTGCGTCCAGACATGCTTGCTTCGATGGAGCCTGCGAAGCTTTTTTACGCTTGCTCCACCGGCATATCATTCCAGCCGTAAATCTTGATGAGCCGGTGGCTGGTGTAATAGTACGCGCCCGCCGGAAAGTCCGTATAGTTGGTGGTGTTGGAGCACAGGAGATAGTCCACCGTCTCGCCCAGCTCGTTCCGGACGATACCGGAAATGACGGTGGTGTGGTTATGGCCGCCGTCGGGGCCGAGGATCAGGATATCGCCCACCCCGCCGGTGTAATAATTGGCTTCGGTGTCCGCCACAAGGCCATAGCCCCGGTTCTCGCGGGCGTAGCTGTAAAACCGGCCCACATTGATCCACGACAGGTCAAGGTCATTCTGGCCACGCCAGAACCACTTGCTGCCGCCCTCCTCGTCCATGGGGATGCCGCCGGCCAGCAGCACCTGCGAGCCGAAGTTCATGCAGTTGCCGCCCACGTCGTCATAGGCGTACCACCGGTCGTTCCGCTGGTGGTCATACTGCCGCATATATCGCTCCGCCGCCGCGCGGTCATAGGGATGGTCGCATGTCAGCGTCACCTGCACTGTCTCCTGCCGCTGGAGCTGCCGCCGTTCAATGGCCCGCAGCAGCTGCTGGAGCCGTCCGTCCACGGCTGCGCCATCCTCATAGGTCAGGCTGAAATAGGGGTTGTCGTCTGCCTCGTGATGCTTGATGAGCCAGCCGCCGTCATCCGAAGGCACCAGCTCAAAGATGTGGGGCACATCGTACATTTTGCTGTCCACGTCGGGCGTGGCGGCAAAGTGCATCACCGTGGTCTCGTCGGCCTCGATATGTACCTGTCCCTCCACGGCGTCCTCCTCGGCGGATGGCTCCGCCTTGGTGACGGTCAGCACATAGCTTACGTCCCGCATCCGCAGGTCGGTCAGTGCCTGCTGCCGGATGGCGGTCAGGGTGCGGATGGACGCCTCGTGCATGGCGGCGTCCTTTTCATCGGCGAACAGCCCGCCCAGCTGCGGCTCGTCAAACAGGGCGATGTCGGTGTACCAGCCGGTCATCAGCCGGGCCATCAGCTGCTTCTGCTCCTCCGTTACCAGGCCCTCTGCGTCCTCCACCCGTCCGTCGACGGAGGTGGAAAAGCCGTCGTCCTTCGGTGTCTGCGGCTGGTCCTGACCGCTGACCTGCGGCGTGCTTTCCGACTGCCTTTCACCGCCGCAGGCGGTCAGCACCGGCAGCAGCATACAGGCCGCCAGCAGCAGGGCCAATACTCTCTTTGTCATGGCATATCCCTCCCTAGATACAACTGTGCGGCACCCCGGGGGAGGGTGTCGCACAGCTTTGTTTTTGTTTACTTGGCGTATTCCACGACCTTGGTCTCACGCAGCACATGGACCTTGATCTGGCCGGGGTATTCCAGCTCGTTCTCGATACGCTTGGCAAGCTCGCGGGCCAGAATGACCATCTGATCCTCGCTGACCTGCTCGGGCTTCACCATCACGCGCACCTCACGGCCTGCCTGAATGGCATAGCTCTTCTCCACGCCGGGATAGGTGCCGGTGATCTCCTCCAGCTTCTGCAAACGCTTGATGTAGTTCTCAAGGTTTTCACGGCGTGCGCCGGGACGGGCGGCGGAGATGGCGTCGGCAGCCTGCACCAGACATGCCACCAGCGTCTTGCACTCCACGTCGCCGTGGTGGGCCTGAATGGCGTGGACGATCTCTTCCTTTTCCTTGTACTTCCGGGCGTACTCCACACCCAGAGACACATGGGTACCTTCAAACTCGTGGTCCAGCGCCTTGCCAATATCGTGCAGCAGACCCGCACGCTTGGCGGCGTGGACATCGGCGCCCAGCTCGGCGGCCATCATGCCGGCGATATGGGACACCTCGATAGAGTGCTGCAAAACGTTCTGGCCGTAGCTGGTACGGTAATGGAGGCGGCCCAGCAGCTTCTGCAGCTCGGGATGCAGGCCGCGGACACCGGTCTCCAGCACGGCGCGCTCGCCCTCGGAGCGGATGACGGCATCCACTTCACGCTTGGCCTTCTCCACCATCTCCTCGATGTGGGTGGGATGGATGCGGCCGTCGGCGATGAGCTTCTCCAGTGCAAGGCGTGCCACCTCGCGGCGCACCGGCTCGAAGCAGGACACCGTGATGGCCTCGGGGGTATCGTCGATAATGAGATCGGCGCCGGTCAGCGTCTCGATGGCGCGGATGTTGCGGCCTTCGCGGCCGATGATGCGGCCCTTCATCTCGTCATTGGGCAGGGGTACCACACTGACGGTGATCTCGGCCACATGGTCGGCGGCGCAGCGCTGGATCGCGGTGGCCACGATCTCGCGGGCGCGGGTGTCGGCCTCTTCCTTGGCGCGTGCTTCGATCTCCTTGATCTTCAGGGCAGTCTCGTGAGTGACCTCGGACTCCACCTGCGCGATCAGGTACTGCTTGGCCTCGTCGGCGGTAAAGCCGGAGATACGCTCCAGCATCTCGGTCTGGCTGCGCTTGATGAGCTTGATCTCTTCCTGCTCACGGTCGGCGGCAGCGTGCTTGGCGGCCAATGCTTCTTCCTTCTTCTCGATCTGCTCGGTCTTGTGATCGAGATTTTCTTCCTTCTGCTGTAAACGGCGCTCCTGCTTCTGCAGGTCGGCGCGGCGTTCCTTGACTTCCTTCTCGTATTCGTTTCTGGAGCGCAGGATCTCCTCCTTCGCCTCCACCAATGCTTCGCGTTTCTTACTCTCGCCATTCTTGATGGCTTCGTTGACGATGCGCAGCGCTTCCTGCTCGGCGTCCTGAATCTTGCCCTGGTCGCGCTTCTGCTTCTGCCGGTAGATCAGAATACAAGTGAGGATGCCAAGACCAAACGCCGCCACGATCATCAACACCGCGTATACGATCTTGATCATGGTTTCCTCCTGTAAATATGGTGTATCCGGACAATCGCCCTCCATCCGGGGACAAGCGGGGATGGGGATGGTGGCTGTCCTCAGAAAATAATCCGACAATTCCCCTAAATCGTCTGATAATAATCCTTCATAATTCTACCCTCATTACAGGAAACTGTCAAGCACAAAAACACACTGTTGTGAAAAAATTGTCCGCATGGGAAAAACATTTTGTCGAATGTGCCTATATCCGGATGTAGTCCGATCGGGCATAGCCCGCCAGATTCCCGTAGCCGATGCTGTACCAGCCGTCATACTGGCCGTATACCGTCAATTGTGCCTCACGGGGCACGCTGCCCACCACCTGTCCGCTCATGGACGGGTAGGCCCGCACATTCAGGGCGCTCTCCTCCGTGACCACCGTTCCCGTCCGGGGCGTCATGGGATAGATGAAGGGCAGGGCGAAATACTCCGTCATGGAGCGTGAGAGATTCTCCGCGATGTTCTGGACGTTCTCCTGTATCCACAGCGCGTCGGCGGTGTTGTCATGGTAGCCGATCTCCAGCAGCACCGCCGGCATTTTGGGCTGGCGCACCTCCCCCAGCGCCGTGGTGGCGCGGACCTTCACCAGCGCGGGCAGGGGGTAGATCTCCTTCAGGTTCTCCACGAAGATGTTGGCGGCCCGCTTCCCGTTGGTGCTGGTGGGGTAGTAAAAGGCGATGATGCCCCGCACCCGGCCCTCGCTGCTGCCGTCGCTGCTGGCATTGGAGTGCAGCGCCAGATAGAAGTCATAGCTGCCCCGTGCCGCCTGTGCGATAGAGGATGCGGCGGTCATCTCCGGGGTATTGCGGGTAAAGCGGATGGTGTTGGCCCGCAGATACGGCTCCATGGCGTCGGCAATGCGGTTCATCCAGTATTCCTCGCTGCCGGAGCCGGTGATGTAGGGGTTATATTCCTGTGTGCTTGGCGAAATATAAATGTTGGGCATGGTGGGGCCTCCTTTTTGAGTTTCTCCCTCATATATATGTGGCACGGAAGAAAAGAATGTGCTATAATAGCTTATCATTCACACGACAGGAGAGAACCGCCATGAAAGCACTGCGTCCCTATCCCAAGATCACCATCACTCCCAAGGGGGAGGCTGCCCTGACAGGCGGGCACCCGTGGGTCTATGAGGGCGAAGTGACCGCCATGGACGGCACGCCGGAGGACGGTGCGCTGGTGGACGTGGTGAGCCGGAAGGGCAGCTGGCTAGGCTGCGGCTTCTACAACAGCCACTCCAAAATTCGTGTGCGGCTTCTCAGCCGCAACGCCAACGACGACTTTTCCGATGCCTTCTGGGAGCGCCGCGTCCGTTACGCCTGGGACTATCGCAAGACCGTCATGGGCGAGACCGACAGCCGCTGCTGCCGCGCCATTTTCGGCGAGGCCGATCTGTTCCCGGGATTGACGGTGGACCGGTTCGAGTCCGTGCTGGTGACCCAGACCCTGAGCCTTGGCATGGAGCGCATCAAGGACCGCCTGTTTCCCCTGCTGGTGAAGGTGCTGCGGGAGGACGGACAGGATATCCACGGCATCTACGAGCGCAACGACGTGGCCCTGCGGGAGCGGGAGGGCATGGAGCAGAACAAGGGCTGGTTCCTGCTGCCCGGCGAGACGCCGCCGGAGACTACCACCGTGGACATTACGGAGAACGGCATCGTCTACACGGTGGACTTTGAAAACGGCCAGAAAACCGGCTTCTTCCTCGACCAGAAGTATAACCGCCTTGCCGTGGCCAAGCTGGCGAAAGGCAAGACGGTACTGGATTGCTTCACCCACACCGGCAGCTTTGCCCTGAACGCCGCCAAGGGCGGCGCGGCCCACGTCACCGCTGTGGACGTATCGGAATTTGCCGTGCAGTGCGCGGCGGAGAATGCCCGCCGCAACGGACTGGACGGCGTCATGGACTGCGTGGCCGCCAACGTGTTCGACCTGCTCCCGGAGCTGGAGAAGCAGCCCCGGAAGTACGATTTCATCATCCTCGATCCTCCGGCCTTCACCAAGAGCCGCAAGACCGTCCATAACGCCATGAGCGGCTATAAGGAGATCAACTACCGGGCCATGAAGCTGCTGCCCCGTGGCGGATATCTGGCCACCTGCTCGTGCAGCCACTTCGCCACCGAGGAGCTGTTTATCAAAATGCTCCACAGCGCCGCCCGCGACGCGGGCGTGCAGCTGCGGCAGATCGAGGCCCGGCAACAGTGCGCCGACCACCCCATCCTCTGGGGCGTGGAGGAGACGAATTATCTGAAGTTTTTCCTGTTTCAGGTGGTGTAAGGCGCAGCGATATTGAAAAATACACATCATAAAAGAAGAGGGAGCGCTCTTGCGCTCCCTCTTCTTTTGTGGCATAATAGCGGGGAATGAAGAACTCGTAAAAAGGAGGACACCATGCTGTATCACATTCTTGCCATCGGCGACGTGACCAGCGAGGACGGCCTGAAGCATCTGCGCCGCCACCTCACGCCGCTGAAGAAGCTGAAAAGCATTGATTTTACCGTGGTCAACGGGGAGAATATCTCCGGCACCGGCCTGACGCCCGCACAGGCGGACGAGTTGTTTGCCGCCGGAGCCGACGTGATCACGCTGGGCAACCACACCTTCGGCCGGGTGCAGATCGCCGACTATCTGGAGGATAACCGCTATATCCTGCGGCCCGCCAACTTCTCCGGCCGGATGCCGGGCCGGGGCTGCGGCGTGTACGACTGCGGCAAGCTGCGCATCGCCGTCATGACCCTGATCGGCCGGTGCGATCTGGACTGGAAGGCCGCCGACCCCTTTACCACGGCGGACAAGCTGCTGCGGGAGCTGGACGAGAAGGAGAAGCCCACCTTCACCCTGCTGGACTTCCATGCGCAGGCCACCAGCGAGAAGCTGGCGCTGGGCTACTATCTGGATGGCCGCATCAGCGCCATGTGGGGCACCCATACCCATGTGCCTACCGCCGATGAGCGGGTGATGCCCAAGGGTACCGGCTACATCACCGATCTGGGCATGACCGGCGCCATCGAATCGGTGCTGGGCATCCCGCCGGAGCAGTCCATCGAGTCGTTTCTTGGCGGCCTTGCGGGGCGCTACCGCTTTGCCGACGGCCCCTGTAAGGCACAGGGCTGCATTTTTACACTGGACAGCGATACCGGACTGTGCACCGCCGTGGAGCGGGTGGACATCCGGTGAGAAATAGAAAAGGAGATCATCACCATGTCTGTTGAAAAAGTAAGAGCATATCTGGAGCCGTACGGCGTGACCGACCGTATCCGTGAATTTGACGTGTCCAGCGCCACGGTGGAGCTGGCCGCGCTGGCCGTAGGCGTAGAGGGCGCCCGCATCGCCAAGACCCTCAGCTTCAAGGTGGGGGAGGATCCCATTCTGATCGTGGCCGCCGGTGACGCCAAGGTGGACAACAGTAAGTACAAGCATTTCTTCGGCGCTAAAGCCAAGATGCTGACCGCCGAGGAGGCGGTGGAGCGCATCGGCCACGCCGTGGGCGGCGTGTGCCCCTTTGCCCTGCCGGACGATGTCAAGACCTATCTGGACGTGTCCCTGAAACGGTTCGAGACGGTGTTTCCCGCTGTGGGCAGCGCCGCCAGCGCCATCGAGCTGACCTGCGACGAGCTGGAGCACTGCTGCGGCAAGAACTTCGTCCAATGGGTGGACGTGTGCAAGGGCTGGCAGGCCGAGGAAGCGTAAATGGTACGCATTCTGCACGCGGCGGACTTCCATCTGGACAGCGCCTTTACCGGTCTGAGCGAGCAGCGCTCCCGGCATCGCCGTCAGGAGAGCCGCGACATGACCCGCCGCATGGTGGAGTATGCCAACGATCATGACGTGCAGCTGATGCTGCTGTCCGGCGACCTGTTTGACAGCGACAATGTGTACGGCCAGACGGCGGAGGAGCTGTCCGCCGCGCTGGCGGAGTTCCGGGGACAGGTGGTCATTGCGCCGGGCAACCATGACTGCTATACCGCCGCGTCGCCTTACGCCCGCACCCTGTGGCCGGAGAACGTCCATATTTTCACCACGCCTTACATGACCCGTATGGCCTTTCCTCAGTACGGCTGCACCGTGTACGGCGCGGCGTTTACCTCGCCGGAGGTGTCGGAAAGCGCCGCGCTGGAGGGCGTTGCCGCGGGAGACGAGGGCATTGCCATCGGCCTTCTGCACGGTGAGGCAGGGGCCAAGGACAGCCGCTACCGGCCCATCCCCCTGCCGCAGATCGCCAGAAGCGGGCTGGACTATCTGGCACTGGGCCATGTCCACGCCTGTTCCGGCGTGCAGACGGCGGAGGGAACGGCCTACGCCTATCCCGGCTGTCCCGAGGGACGGGGCTTTGACGAGCTGGGAGACAAGGGCTTCCTGATAGGCGAGGTGGACAAGGGCAGCGTGAAGCTGCGATTCATCCCCTTTGCTCTGCGGCGGTATGAGATACTGACTGTGGACGTAACGGGCCGCGCGCCGCTGGAAGCGATCCAAGAGGCGCTGCCTGCCGGAACGGGGCGGGATATCTACCGCGTTCTGCTGACCGGCGAGACCGACGGCGGCGTGGATATCCCGGCGATCACGGAGGAGCTGGCGTCCCGGTTCTACGCGCTGGAGGTGCGGGACCGCACCACGGTGCAGCGGGATATCTGGGACGGCTGCGGCGAGGATTCCCTGCGGGGCCTGTTTTTGCAGAAAATGCGGGAGAGGTACGACACCGCGCAGGACGAGTCGGAGCGGCGGAAGCTCCAGCAGGCGGTGCGCTTTGCGCTGGCCGCCATGGAGAACCGCGATATATAAAACCGGCGGAGCCTTCCGCCAAAGGGAGAGGTTATGAAGAATATTCTGATGATCGGCACCGGCGGCACCATCGCCAGCGAAATGACGCCGGAGGGCCTGACCCCGGAGCTGAACAGCAAGCAGCTGTTGTCCTTCGTCCCCAAGGTGGGTGAGCTGTGCCATGTGGACTGTATTCAGGTATACAGTCTGGACAGTACCAATCTCCAGCCCAAGCACTGGCTGGGTGTGGCAGACGCCATCCGCGAGAGCTATGACCGGTACGACGGCTTTGTCATCAGCCACGGCACCGACACCATGGCCTATACGGCGGCGGCTCTCAGCTATCTGGTGCAGGGCAGCCCCAAGCCCATTGTGCTGACCGGTGCGCAGAAGCCCATCTGGTTCGATGGTACCGATTCCAAGCGAAATCTGACCGACGCCTTTTTCTATGCCTGCCGCGGCTGCGGCGGCGTGCAGATCGTTTTCAACGGCAAGGTCATTCTGGGCACCCGCGCCCGCAAGACCTGCTCCAAGAGCTTTCAGGCCTTCTCCAGCGTCAACTACCCCGACTTGGCGGTGGTGCAGGACGATCATCTTTTACAGTATATGTCCTGCCCGGTGGCGGAGAAGCCTACGTTTTACGATAAGCTGGACAGCAATGTGGGCCTTTTGAAGCTGATCCCCGGTACAAAGCCGGAACTGGTGGAGTTCATGACCCGGCACTACGACGGGCTTATCATCGAGAGCTTCGGCGTGGGCGGCCTGCCGGAGTACGGCAATTTGTACGAGATCCTCCGCGCCGCCGTGGAGCGGGGCAAGATCATCGTCATGACCACGCAGGTGCCCAACGAGGGCAGCGACCTGACGGTGTACCATGTGGGCGGCCATCTCAAGCAGACGCTGCGGCTGCTTGAGGCCTACGACATGACCACAGAGGCGGCGGTGGCCAAGCTCATGTGGATCATGGGCCAGACCCACGATTTCGCGGAGGTGGAGAAGCTGTTCTATGCCCCGGTAGCCCGGGATATTCTGTATAGTAATGAGTGATAAGGCCACCTTTCGGCGGCCAGTGAAGAGTGAAAAGTGAAGAGTGAAGAGTTACGGTATGCCGCCTGTGGCGGCATGATTGAAATTGTGCCGCGCAGCGGCACACCGAAGTTTTTCACTTTTCTCTTTTCAAAAGATCATTCTGATGGATTACGCAAAGAAGAACGGCTATCTGCATCCAAAGTATTTTGTGGACGACGGAATCAGCGGCACGACCTTTGATCGTCCGGGCTTTCGGGAAATGGAGACACTGATTGAAGCCGGGAAAGTATCAGCGGTTATCGTCAAGGACCTATCCCGTTTTGGGCGTGAACACGTGGAAACCAGTCGATATTTAGGGTAACACCGCACAAATACAAAATGCACTTTTCCCGACAGTAACTCTGCTAAAAGATAGGGTGCTGCCCTGTATTTTGGGCCGCAAGCGCGCACTAATTCAAGCTGCCAGGCAGGGCCTGTCAGCCAGGATCAGATCCGCTAATGCAAACATGATATTGAATTTGGCTTTCTGCTTTTCGAGCCCTTGGTATCGTGTTTTTCGGAAACGCAGCTGCTTTTTGACGACACCGAATACGTGCTCTACTTTCGCACGGACAGAGGATTTTTCGTGTTCTGCTTTCTTTGCGGCATACCGGCCGCTTGGGCTCAGTTTCTTCACTTGGGATGGACGACGGTTGATTTTGTATTTGATTTTTCGGCCGGTCTTGTTGCGGATGATCGCATCATCACGTTTTCCCGCACCGAGATAACCGCTGTCACCGTAAACGACCTTTTCTTCTCCGGTCAGCAGTTTTGATGTTTCTATGACATCATGGACATTGGCTGATGTTGCCTCCACGGTATGAACCAGTCCACTGTCCTTATCCACGCCGATATGTGCCTTATAGCCGAAGTGCCAAGTATTGCCCTTTTTCACCTGATGGGCATCCGGATCCCGCTTCTTTTCCTTATTCTTAGTGGAAGAAGGAGCGGAAATGATGGTGGAATCCACAATCGTTCCCTCTTTCAAAATCAGCCCACGCTCCATGAGCATCGCAACTACCTGCGCGAACAGCTTCTCCTGTAATCCGTTCTTGAGCAGTAGATTGCGAAAACGGCCAAGGGTATCTCCGTCCGGCACCTGATTGCTGGAATCTACTCCGCAGAAATCCGAGAACGCGCGGCTGTCGATTGTTTCTGCAACGGTTGCCTCATCACTCAAGTCATACAGGTTTTGCAGCAGATAAAGCCGCAGCATGGTCTCCAGCGGATAGGGTTTATTGCCGCGCTCTCCTTTGTAATAGCACGGCTGAATCAGGGCAAGCCATTCTTTCCACGGGACGGTCCGCTCAATCTGAGTCAGAAACTCTTTCTTCTTTGTCCGCACCTGCGCTAACTCATCGCTGAATGCGGAAATCGTCATCTGTTTATCCATATGTATACTATATCATATTCAACCGTTGATGGCTTATCTTTTCATGCGGTGTTGCCTTAGAAATCATCTATCCAACTTTAGGTGTGAAATTCGTCGCCATTCAGGAGCGTGTGGACACCGAAACCGGCGAGGGCACGGAGATGATGCCCTTCCACAACATTTTTAATGAGTGGTATGCGGCACAGACCAGCAAGAAAGCGCGGGCTGTGTGGGCAATGAAAGCGGCGAACGGTAAAAGAAGCAACTTCCGAGTGCCATACGGCTACAAGCGTGACGAGCTTGATAAAGAAAAGTGGCTTGTTGATGAGGCTGCCGCCGAGGTAGTGCAAAGAATTTACCACCTTTGCCTTGAAGGGAAAGGTCCGGAGCAAATTGCGAGGCTTCTGCAAAAGGAGAAGGTTCTTACCCCTACCGCAT
>USMI01000055.1 GCA_900555735.1 uncultured Eubacteriales bacterium
GACGGGACGAGCCTGCCTGCCGGCCTGCAAAGCGCCCATCAGCCGCCGGAGGCCACCGGGCTTTCTCTGGAGCCGGGCAGCGTGTTGGTGATGGTCAGCGACGGCGTCACCAGCGAGGGGGACGAGTGGCTGCGTGAGCTGCTGCGGCAATGGCCGGGCGGCGACAGTCAGGAGCTGGCCCAGATGGTCATGGCGGAATCCCGCCGCCACGGCGGCCTGCGGGACGACTGCGCGGCGCTGGCCCTGCGCGTTGAAAAATCTGAGGAAAACCTTGAAAAGCGGGTATAACCGCCCGGTGCGCGGGACATACTCTCTCTATCAGGCAAAGGATATCAGCGCAAGGAGGGCATGATTTTGGTAAAAGGTGTTTCCCGCCGGGTCATTGTGGTGGACAGCCCCGACCCGCAGGTGTTTGAACAGGCGATCTTCGTTCTCAGCGGCGACGGCGCGGGGGTCAGCCAGCAGCAGCTGGTGGATCAGGCCGTCCGCGTGGCCAAAAGCTATGCCCGCACCCACGGGGTGCCCCAGCGGGGCTTTCACATGACGCCGCCATTGTGGATGGCGGCGGGCAGCGCCGTTATCGGCGCGGTATGGGCGGCGGTGGCGCTGCTGTGATCCCCGTCTGTGTACGGCTATTCAAGCTGTACAACATTTGCTAACTTTCTTTCCACATTTTTCTCCTCATTTGGGGCGGACGAGTTGTCGTCCGCCCTCTTTTTTTCTGGAAAAAGATATGATATAATATGCAGACATGCATTCGTTTATGTGCTTTACATGGAGGATATGACCCTATGAGGATCGGAAATGTGGAGGTGGCCTCCCGGCTGGCGCTGGCCCCTATGGCGGGGGTGACGGATATGGCCTTCCGCCAGATCTGCCGTGAGCTGGGCGCGGGCTACTCCTGCACGGAGCTGGTCAGCGCCAAGGCGCTGTGCTATCAGGACAAAAAGAGCCGCACGCTGCTGAAAATGGCCCCCAATGAGCATCCGGCGGCGGCCCAGATCTTCGGCAGCGACATCACCTGCATGGCCGAGGCCGCGGTGATCGCGGCGGAGGTGTCCGGCGCGGAGGTCATCGACATCAACATGGGCTGCCCCGTGGGGAAGGTGGTCTCCAACGGTGACGGCTCAGCCCTGATGAAGGATCCGGAGAAGGCCGCCCGCATCGCCGAAGCGGTGGTGAAGGCCAGTCCCGTCCCCGTAACGGTGAAGATGCGCCGGGGCTGGGACAAGGGCAGCATCAACGCCGTGGCGCTGGCGAAGCTGCTGGAGCAGGCAGGCGTGGCGGCGTTGGCCGTCCACGGCCGCACCCGCGCCCAGATGTACGGCGGACAGGCCGACTGGGTCACCATCCGGGAGGTGAAGGAGGCTGTGTCCATCCCCGTCATCGCCAACGGCGACGTATTCTCGGCGGAGGACTGCCTGCGGATATTACAATTTACCGGGGCGGATATGGCCATGATCGGTCGGGGCTGCTTCGGGAACCCGTGGCTCTTTCAGCAGTGCGCCGCGGCGCTGGAGGGGAAGCCCATCCCGCCCCTGCCGCCGCTTTCTGAGCGGTGCGATCTGGCGGTGCGGCAGATCGAGCTGGCCCGGGAGGACAAGGGCGAGCGGGTGGCCATTCTGGAGGCGCGGCGGCACTATGCGTGGTATCTCAAGGGCGTGCCCCACGCCAATTACTATAAGGATCAGATCGTTCGGATGAACACCATGGAGGACGTGTACCGCGTAACGGCGGGCATCAAGAGGGATTTGAAATGAAGGATCAGGAAAACATCATCGCACGGGCACGGCGGGGAGACGCCGACGCCTTCGAGCAGCTGGTGGTGGCCTATCGGGATCAGGTGTTCCGCCTTGCCCTGCGCATGTGCGGCAACGAGGCCGACGCCGACGAGGTGGCGCAGGAGGCGTTTCTCTCCGCGTGGAAGGCCCTGCCCAACTTCCGGGGCGACAGCCGGTTTTCCACATGGCTCTATCAGCTGACCAGCCACGCCGCCATCGACCTGCTGCGGCGGGAGAAGCGGCAGATCGCCGCCGAGGATATTACCGAGGTCAGCGCGCCCGACCCCGGCCCGTCGCCCCAGCAGCAGGCGGAGCGTTCCGAAACACGGCAGGCCGTCCGGGACGCCATGGGGCAGCTTTCGCCGGAGTACCGGCAGATCGTGGTGCTGCGGTTTTTGCAGGAGCTGAGCTATGAGGAGATCGGCGCGGTGCTGAAGCTGCCGCCGGGTACGGTGAAATCCCGGTTGAACCGGGCCAAATCGCAGTTAAAAGACATTTTGTCAAAAAGCGGGAACCTTTTCGGCGCGGGGAGCGTCATACATACAGAATCCAATGGAAAGGAGGCGCGGCCATGAAAGACAACGAACGGGAAAACGACATATTTGACGAGCTTTTGCGGGACGCTCTGGCGTCGGACGCCGCACCCTCCGAGGATTTTACGGCGCGGCTTATGGAGCAGGTGCGCCGCACGCCGCAGGAAAAGCCTCTGGAAAAGCAGCCAGTGGTGAAGCTGCTGGCGGCGCTGGCCGCCTGCGCGGTGATCGTGGTGGCCATCCCGCTGGTGACGGGCAGCATGGGCGGCGCTGGCGCTGCCTTCGATCGGGCGGCCTCTGCCGACTGCGCCGAGCCGGAGGCCGCTATGAACAACGACGACGACCGCGCCGGTGGGGATAACCAGATGGTATATTCGACCTTCCCGAATACAGACAGCACCGGCGGTGCGCCGGATGACGGCCAGAACTCCCAGCTCAAGCAGGATGAAGAACCCGGCTCCGAAAATAAAACCGTTCGGGCTCTGACCCTTGCGGGACAGGACGCCAAGGATGCGAAAGCCGCGCTGGACGAGATGGACGTCCAGCCTGCGAAAACCGAAACCGACCGTTACATCTATGTCCTTACCGAAGATCAGGCACAGGAGCTGGGCAACACAGTGGATGCCTTGTACGGTGTCGAGGGCAGTCTGACACTGATTCTGGAGGTGGCGGAATGAAGAATCTGACCACCCGCAGGCTGGCCGTCTCCGGCATGATCGGCGCGGCCTATGCCGTTATGGCCATCTTCGGCTCGATTTTCGGGTTGACCTTCGGCCCCATCCAGTTCCGGTTTTCCGAGGCGCTGTGCGTCACGCCGTTCCTGTTTCCGGAGGCGGTGGGCGGATTGTTCGTGGGCTGCCTGATCGCCAATCTGTTCAGCCCCTACGGCCTGCTGGATATCATCGTCGGCTCTCTGGCCACGCTGATCGCCGCGTGGCTCACCTCCCGCTGCCGCAGCCGGTATCTGGCGCCGCTGCCGCCGGTGATCGTCAACATGGTGCTGGTGGGCGGCCTGCTGGCCTTTGAGCAGACCGGCTTCACCGAGGCATTCATGGCGGCCTTCTGGTACAACGCCTGCTCGCTGGCGGTCAGCGAGGCGGTGGTGTGCTATGTTCTGGGCCTTTTGCTGCTGAAAGCGCTGGAAAAGACGAAATATTTCAAGGAATTACAAAAAAAAGATTGACTTTTCCCGTGAAGATGGTAAAATAATTAGGCTTGCGTATTGTGGCAATGCGTGGGCAAATCCTTGCTCCTATCAAGGAATAGGGGCCATAAGTCCAAAAGGAGGTGCAAAAGTATGGCTAAGATTTCCGCCAACTATGAGGTCGTTTACATCATCGACCCTGCACAGGGTGAGGAGGCTGTTGCCGCGACCGTGGCAAAGTTCCAGACTCTGGCTGAACAGCATGCTTCCAACGTCGTCGTTGACGAGTGGGGCAAGCGTCGTCTCGCTTACGCGATCGACTACAAGACCGAAGGCTATTATGTCCTGATGTCCTTCACCAGCGCGCCGGAATTCCCCCGCGAGCTGGATCGTATCCTGGGCATTACCGAGGGTGTCATGCGTTCCATGATCGTCTGCAAGGACGAGTAAGAGGAGGGCAACATGCTCAACAAGATCTTTATCATGGGTCGCCTGACCCGTGACCCCGAGCTGCGCCGCACGCAGTCCGGGACTCCTGTCACCAGCTTCTCTCTGGCCGTTGACCGGGATTTCAAGTCCCAGTCCGGCGAGAAGGAAACGGATTTCATCGACGTGGTGGCGTGGCGCTCGACCGCTGAGTTCGTCGCCAAGTACTTCACCAAGGGCCGCATGGCCGTGGTGGAAGGCCGCCTGCAGATCCGTGACTGGCAGGACAAAGACGGCAACAAGCGCCGCAGCGCGGAGGTCGTTGCCGACAACGTTTATTTCGGTGACAGCCGGCCCGCAGGCAACGGCGGCAATTCGTTCAACGATGGCCCGTCCTACAACAGCGCGCCCGCTTACAGCGCTCCCACCGGCGGCTATGCCGCGCCCGTGGGCGGCGACTTTGCCGAGATCGACGACGAGGACGGCGACCTGCCGTTCTGACCCGTGTCCGGGACACCAAAATAATTAAAGGAGGACTATTCCATGGCTATGGAACGTGAAAACAGACCCGCACGCGGCGGCGTCCGCAAGCGGAAGAAGGTTTGCCAGTTCTGCGTGGATAAGTGCGAGCATATTGATTATAAGGATGCTGCCAAGCTGCGTCGCTTCATCAGCGAGCGCTCCAAGATCCTGCCTCGCCGCACCACCGGTACCTGTGCCATGCATCAGCGCCAGCTGACCGAGGCCATCAAGCGCGCTCGTCAGATCGCTCTGCTGCCCTTCGTCACCGAGTAAGACGAACCACATGCAACGAAAAGCTCCACCCATCCGGGTGGAGCTTTTTTGTGTGGATTTTTTGGGGAGGAGTTTCGCTCTCCGGAGCGACCTACTTTTGCCAATAGCGGCAAAAGTAGGCAAAAACGCCAGAAGAAACCTCCGGTTTCTTCACTTCCGGGCGCGCTATGATGCTTTTAGACCTGCGACCATGTGCCGCACGCTCGCGCAAAATTTTCCTTGTCGTGCTGTCATCGAATCGTCTCTGCTCCAGCGCCGCTGCCGCTGATGCCTACGTCGAACAACGTAATAAGTTCTACCGTTGAGAATGTGAGCGGCAGCGGCGTCGGGGCGTTAAGAAAACATGCCGGCGGCATAGCCTCCGATCGCGGCGGCTATGCCGCCGTAGCATCCAGCGGGGTTTGCACCGCACGGCTAAAGTGGGCCGCCGGAGGCCAGCTTCGCCCCGACGGGCGAAGCTTCCAAAACACAAAGGACGGGTCACCCCGTCCTTTGTTGTGTATCCGATTACCGCACCATGCTCCGGTCGATCTCCGCCAGAGAGTGGGCGCCGCACATCAGCATGGTGTCCTCCAGTTCAGCCTTCAGCTTGGCCACCAGCACGGCAGGGCCTTCCTCGCCGCCGCCGTACACCATGTTGACGAAGGGGCGGGCGATCAGCACGCCCTTGGCGCCCAGCGCCAGCGCCTTGAACACGTCCATACCGGTGCGGATGCCGCCGTCTACCAGCACCATCACGTCCTTGCCCACCGCGTCCACGATCTCCGGCAGCACCTCCGCCGTGGCGGGACACTGATCCAGCACGCGGCCGCCGTGATTGGACACAATAATGGCCTTGGCGCCGGCCTTCACGGCCTTCTCCGCGCCCTTGACGGTCATAATGCCCTTCAGGATAAAGGGTACGCCGGCGTAGTCAGCGATCTCCTTCAGCTGCTCCACCGTCTTGCTGCCGGCGGGCGGTGTCAGATTCTTCAGGAAGGGCAGGCCTGCCGCGTCGATGTCCATGGCAACGGCATACGCACCGCTCTTTCTGGCCATATCCAGCTTCTCAAAGACCAGATCCCGGTTCCAAGGCTTGATGGTGGTGACACCGGCACCGTGGTTGGCCGTGATGGCCCGGGTAGCGCCCTCCATAATGGCGGGGTTGACGCCGTCACCGGTAAAGGCCAGAATACCCGCCTTGGCGCAGGCGGAGACCAGCAGATCGTTATAGGCAATGTCATCATATTTGTCGCCGTAGTGCATCGTCATGGCGCCCACAGGGCCTGCCATGACGGGAATGGCCAGCTGATGACCGAAGAAATCAAAGGTGGTGTCCGCAGGGCCGTTCTCGCAGATGGTGTCCATGTTGACACATAGCTCCTGCCATTTCTGGTAGTTGCGGATAAAGCCGGTGCCCAGACCCTTGGCGCCGGGGCCGGGGACGGTGTTCTTGCAGGCCATACCGTTGCAGATCTTGCAGGACTTGCAGAAAGGCCCGATCTGATCGCGGGAGCGATCCAGGATCTCTTGATATGTCATGTCTCATTCCTCACTTTCAAATCGCCACGCAGGGCGTAGGTATGGCATATCATATCACGATTTGGGAAATATGCAAGAACTTTTCCCACTATTTTCGTCAGAATATTCAATAAAAATCTTAGCCGACCCAGCCCATCATTTTGACAAAGCTCCACGCCAGCTTTAATCCGTAGAAGATAATGACCGCGCCGCAGACCTTGTTGATGATGTTCAGCACCTTCTCGTTGAACCTGCTGCCCAGCAGAGAGACCACGGTGGACAGGGTCAGGAACCAGAGGATGGACGCGGAGCCGAAGCCGCAGATGAAATACACGTCCGTTCCGGCGGGGATGCTGGCCCGGAACGCGCCCAGCATCATGGTGCCGTCGATGATGGCCTGCGGGTTCAGCCATGTCACCACAAAGGCGCTGGTGATCAGCTTCCAGACGGGGACGTTCACGTCCCGGCCGCCCTCCAGACTGGCCTTGGAGCGCAGAAGCCCAATGCCGATCCAGATGACGATAAGGCTGCCCACCGCCAGAATGACCTTTTGCAGCCACGGCAGCGCCTCCATCAGTGCGCCCGCACCCAAAAAGCAGCTGAGTCCCAGCGAGATATCCCAAAAAATGACGATCAGTGCCGTCAGGTATACGCGGCTGCGCTTCTGGGTCAGGGCGCTGTTGATGACGAACAGGTTTTGCAATCCGATGGGGGCTACATAGGCAAGGCCCATGGTGAGGCCCTGAAGATAAATGTTCATTTGGCTATTTACTCCTTTTTTCTTACCTGCTATAATCATAGCACGACGGCAGAAAAACGCAAGAACGCAGATTTTAATAACAAGGTCAGGAGGAGCTTACCATGTCCCACTACGATTGCCCCTGTATGGAGAAATGCCCGCTGCACTACGCCATGAGCGTCATCGGCGGCAAGTGGAAGGTCCAGATTGTCTGCGCCCTGACCAACGCGGGGTCGCTGCGGTATAACGCCCTGCGGCAGAAGCTGGACGGCATCAGCAATACGGTGCTGGCGTCCTCTTTGCGGGAAATGGAATCCGACGGCCTTGTGGTACGCACGGTATATCCGGAGGTGCCGGTGCGGGTGGAGTACAGCCCTACCGACGACTGCCGTGCCCTGCTGCCCATTCTGGAGCAGTTAAGCGACTGGGCCGAGGCCAGAATGGCTGCTGCGCAGCCCGGTGAAGAGTGAAAAGAGAACAGTGAAGAATTAAGGTATGCCGCTGCAGCGGCATGATTATAAACCAAGCCCTCCGGCATTGCCGGAGGGCTTGGTTTAATTTGTCCGTTTGATTCGGGCGATGCCGCAGCACAGCAGGAACACCAGCAGGTTCACCAGCACCACCGACGCGCCCACGGGGGTGCCGATCAGGTACGAGGCCGTCAGCCCTACGCAGAAGGACACCACGCTCAGCACGGCGGCGCAGATCACCACGCCACGGAAGCTTTTCAGCACCCGCATGGCGCTCAGTGCCGGGAAGATCACCAGACTGGAGATCAGCATGGCGCCCATCATCCGCATGCCCAGCACGATGGTCAGAGCCGTCAGCACGCTGAGAAGCGTGTTGTAAAGCCCTACCTTCACGCCGGTGGCCCGGGAGAAGCTCTCGTCAAAGGTGATGGCGAACAGCCGGTGGTAAAACAGCACGAACAGCGCCAGCACCGCCGCGCTCAGCCCTACGCTCAGTGCCACGTCGGCCTGGTCCATGGCAAGGATGGAGCCGAACATGTAGCTGTCCACATCGGTGGTCATGCCGGTGGTCAGGGACGTGACGATGATGCCCACCGCCAGCGCCGAGGCGGAGGTGACGGCGATGGCGGCATCGGCTCCCATGCGGCTGCGCTCCGTCATCCGCAGCAGGCACAGCGCCGCCACGATCACCACCGGAATGGACACCGGCAGGGGCGACCAACCACAGGCCAGCGCCACGCTCAGCGCGCCGAAGGACACATGGCTCAGGCCGTCACCGATCATGGAGTACCGTTTCAGCACCAGCGGCACGCCCAACAGCGCCGCGCACAGTGACACCAGAATACCCACCACGAAGGCCCGCAGGATAAAGGGATAGGTGAACATTTCCAGCAGCAGACTCATGCGTCCTCACCTCCGAACTTTTTGCCGTAGGGCGAGGCCAGATACTCCGCCGCCGTGCCGAAGAACCAGCCCTTGTGTCCTGCGTGGAGAATGTGATCGGCGTATTTCAGGGCGTTCTGCAGGTCATGGGTCACCATGACGATGGCGATGCCCTCGGTGCGGTTCAGGTATTCCAGCGTGTGGTACATGTCGTGGGCGGCCTCCGGGTCAAGGCCCGTCACCGGCTCGTCCAGAATCAGCAGCTCGCCCGCCGCGCACAGGGCGCGGGACAGCAGCACCCGCTGCTGCTGCCCGCCGGACAGTTCGCGGTAGCAGCGGTTTTTCAGCTCCAGCACCCCCAGCTTGCCCATGTTCATCAGTGCCTTGGACTTCTCGGCAGGGGTGTAGAAGAACCGGCCCTTCCGGGCGCTGAGAAAGCCCGACAGCACCACCTCATACACCGTGGCGGGGAAATCCCGCTGGGCGCGGGTCTGCTGGGGCAGATACCCGATGGCTCCGGCCCGGAGGGTCCTGTCCAGCACGATCTGCCCCTCCATGGGCTTCAAAAGGCCCAGCAGGCCCTTCAGCAGCGTGGATTTTCCGCTTCCGTTCTCGCCCACGATGCACAGATAGTCGCCGCCGCGCACCTGAAAATTCAAATGGCTGCTGACGGCTCTGCCCTCGTAGCCCAGCGCTGCGTCGCGGCAGTCGATCAGCAGTTTTTTCTCGTCGTTCATTGCAGTCCCTCCCGCAAAGCCTCCACGTTCTGTTCCATGAGGCTGAGATAGGTGGCGCCGCCGTCAAACTCCGCCCGGGATACCGTCTGGCAGGAGTGGAAGGTCAGCACCTTCGCGCCGGTGGTCTCGGCAATGGCGTCGGCCACCTTCCGGCTGCTTAATTCAATGGTATACACCACGGGGATCTCCTCGTCCTCCACCTTGTCAATCAGGTATTTCAGCGTGGCGAGGGATGGCTCCGTGTCGCTGGCGCAGCCGTGGAAGGCGGCGCGGTAGTCAAGATCGTATTCCTTGCAGAAGTACAGCAGCGGGAACCGGTCACCGAACACCAGCAAGCGGCGGTGTCCGGCGTCCACCACCTCCCGGAAGGCCGCGTCCAGCCCATCCAGCTGCGCCAGATAGTCCGTCAGCCGGGCCTGATAGTTCTCCCGATGGGCGGGGTCGGCCTGACACAGGGCGTCGCAGATGGCTTGGCACAACGCCTTGGCCAGCACGGGCGATGTCCACACATGCTCGTCGTATTCGATATCGTCGCTGTCGTGGTCGTGCTCCTCGTGGTCATGGCCGTCGTGACTGCCCTCCATGCCCTCGGTCCACTCCTCCGCCAGCGCCGACACCTGCGGCATCAGCGGCAGCGTCACGACGATGTTCTCTCCGGCGGCGGACAGGATGTCATCCACCCACGCCTCGCTCTCGCCGCCGTTATAGAGGAACACATCAGCCTGCGACAGCGTGATTACGTCCAGCGGCGTGGGCTCGAAGCTGTGGGTCTCCTTTCCGGCGGCCACCAGCAGCGTCACGTCCACGTCGTCGCCGCCGATCTGGCGGGCGAAATCGTAGTAGGGGAACACAGAGCACACCACCTGCAATCTGCCGTCCTCCGCCCTCTGGCGATCGGCGCAGCCGCACAGGCTCGCCGCCAGCGTCAGGGCCAGCAGCAGCGCAAAAAGCCGCTTTCTCATGGTGTCTCCTCCCGGCCGCATTTCTCGCACAGACCGTAAAACAGCGTGCGGCGGGGGTCGATGCGGAAGTGATGCTCCTGCTCCAGATGCTGGTACAGCTCCCCCAGATGAGAGCAGTCCAGATGCCGGATGGCGCCGCATCTTTCGCATTTCAGCAGAAAGCAGTTGCCCTCGTCATGGGCGGTGCAGTATTGATAGTAGGCCCCGGCGTCGGTGACCACCTTGTGGACAAGGCCCTGCTGGGCCA
>USMI01000056.1 GCA_900555735.1 uncultured Eubacteriales bacterium
CGTTCGGTTCGCATCCGAGAGGTCGAGGGTTCGAATCCCTTCAGGTCCACCAAAAGAAAAGCACCACCGACAGGTGGTGCTTTTCTTTTGGTGGCTTTAACAGGGCATGAGAGGAGAATCCTTTCAGGTCCACCGAGATTCTGATAGAATCGCGGTGGACTTTTTGCGCGATTACTTGCGGAATGCATGATTATCATGGTATAGTGTATAAACAGATCGGAAGGCGTATAGGGGGGAGACGATAACATGGAGAACGAGCAGATGTTTGTTGAGGCGACTGAGAAAGATGCGCTGTCCATTATTGACCTGCGGCATAGAATTTGGGACACCACATACAGAGGGATCTATCCCGATAAAATGATCGATGACTTTGATTGGGCTTGGCATAAGGAGAAAGAGTTGTTCAGGATAAATGATCCGGCGTATTCCGTGTATCTGATCCGAAAAGACGCTCAGGATATCGGCTATCTGACGATGCTGCAAGCTGACGTGGTTATTTTGCAATCCCTATATATTATTTCCGCGTATCAAAGGCAGGGGATCGGCCGAACAGCCTTTGACTTTATCAAAGCGCATTGCAGGGAGCACGGTGCGGAGTCATTCATCTGTCACTGTGTTCCGGAGAATTTGAATGCCCGGGCGTTCTATGAGAGAATGGGCGGCAGAGTGATCGGTGCGGACTTGGCAAACGAAGAACCGTGGCAGAACTCAGTCACCTATCGATTTGACCTGATATAAGCACCTCCGAGCACTTGACGCCGCGCCGCTCCTCGCCGGACAAATTTGGGCGCAGCTATTGACAAACTCACAGGGGCTGCGCTATACTGAATGACAGTCAGCGTCCCGCAGGAAGGCAAAGCGGATGCTGACAGAACAATTGAATCTTGAGTTCTGTGAAGTCGTGTGGCTGTTCACCGTAAAGACCGGTTCCGGTCAGGTGGCAGTTTTGAAAGAATTGGGGTAAGACCCTCTGCGGACGGCACTGTGAACGCAAGGAAATGACCAAAGCGGTGGCGACACCGTGTGGCGAACAGCAGCCATTGGAGCGTAAGCTCTGAGAAGGTAGGTCATGTACGAGAGGCGGCAGCCTCGTGGCGTTAGGGCAGGAGAATTGCACGGATGAGAACTTGTACACAGCGGCGCTTCTTCGTTGTGACGAGGGTAAAGGTGCGCGCTGGCGTTTCCCATTGGGAAGCGGCCGGTGCTTTTCTTTTCACGTACAGCCGCTGGTTTTCCCGAAAGGGAGGGCCGGCGTTTTTTACCACTGACGCCGCGGGCTTTCCCACACCGGGAGGGTCGGCGGCGTTTTTTGTCGGAAGCGTATTCCCGCAAGCCGGATGCGGCATTTAGCCGCCGTCTTTTCCATAACGGCGGGAGAGATTTGCCGGTCTCTCCCGCCAACCTCAATGATCCGCCGGAAACGGCATCATATACATGGGATTCCTGAGAAATATATATAGGAGGAAAATCACAGATGAAGAAACGCATAGCTTCTCTGCTGATGGCACTGGTGATGGTGTTCAGCCTGATCCCCACCACCGTGTTCGCGGCAGGGCACGATGACCAGGTACGTGTCATCGTGGAGAACACCACCTTCCCCAAGGCCAAGGGCGCCGCGTGGGAGGGAACGCTGGTAGACCAATGGGTCGATCTCGACTCGGAGTCCACCATGATGTCCTGCATTGTTGCCGCGCTGGGTACTTATTCCCAGACCGGCGCCGACAGCGGGTTCATCACAGAGATCAACGGACTCAAAAACGATCCGGCGGCCGGCGAAATGTCTGGCTGGATGGGCACGCTGAACGACTGGTTCACCAACGAAGGCTTCGCCAGCTTCACCGTTGCCAACGGCAAGCTGACCGCCGGTGACGAGATCCGCGTCATGTATAGCTGCACGGCGGATGATCTCGGCGGCACTTGGGACAATCAGGACAAGACAGTGAAGGAACTGACCGTCAGCGCCGGTACACTGGCTCCTGCTTTTGACAAGGATACCCACAACTATACCCTGACGATCGACAAGAATACCACCTCCGTGGTAGTGACGCCGACCGCCTCCAACAAGAACTATCAGGTGCGCACCAGCGTGGGCAGCACCGAATATAAGCGCAATGCTGAGATCCCTGTCTCCGACGGCACTGTGATCACCGTGAAATGCGGCGATCCCAGCTGGCCCAGCATGAACACCAACACCGGTGCGGCTGAGGTCTATACCGTCACCGTGAAGCAGGAAGGCGGCACGCCTGCCGTGACCACCGCCAATGTTACCATCCGTTCTCAGGCGGCCGGTGCCTATCTCCACGGCATCACCACCATGAGCGTCTCCTCTGACGCCGCGGAAAAGTACGGCTTCAAGGATGAGGTGGACGGCGTTTCCGCGCTGGACGCGCTGGTGGAGGCCCATAAGCTGGTCTTCGATGACTTCACCGCCGCCACTGCGAAGGACTATCTGGTCGTGAACAGCGCCGGCTGGATCAGCACCATCTTCGGTGTTACCACCTATGCCTGCGGCTTCTATGTCAACGAGGGCTATCCCAATGACGGCACGCCTGCCTCTTCTGGCGGCGGCTACAACGGCACCTTCGTCACGAACACCGAGCTGCACGACGGCGATGTCGTGGACTTCTACATCCTGAGCGACGACGAGACTTATTCCGATTATTACACCTGGGTCGACGCACCCGCCAAGGTAACCGAGGGTCAGGAGATCACCGTTACCGTCAAGGGCTTCAACGCCATGAGCGGCTATCGCTACAAGACTCCCGCTGAGCTGAAGGCTGCTGCCAAGGCGGTGGAGGGCCTCCAGCTGGGCTGGGTGGATCCGGAGAGCGGCGCATTTACGGCCATTGAAAACGCCATTACCGACGAAAACGGTAAGGCCACCATCGCGGTAAACAGCAGCGCCACCGGCTATCTGGCGGCCGCCAGCAACGAGGACGAAGAAGTCTACGCCCTGATAAACCCCACGGCGAAGATCGAGATCGCCAGCAGCCAGAGCGTCGTCTTCAAGGGGCTGCACAGCGCACAGCTGGCATCTCTGAAGGTCTACACCTACACCAACGGCGTCAAGGGCAAGGCCAACCTTCTGGAAGGCATCGCCACCGAGGCCGACGGCTATAAGATGATGTATACCACCAAGCTGCCCGTTGGCGACTATCTGGTAGAGGGCTACGACGCCAACAATGATTTCAACGGCTCTCTGGTCCTGACGGTCAAGGAGGGCGAGAATACCTTTGCCCTGCAGCGCGTTTATCAGATCAATGCCAGCAACTCCGGCTGGGTCAAGGACACCGATTATAAGATCGACCTGAAGGTGACCGGCCCCGACGGCACCGACTTGAAGGCGACCCTCGGCACCGCCACCAGCAGCAAGGGACAAACTTGGGAAAAGACCTATCCCAGCTGCATCTTCCAGGAGAGCGGCACCATCGAAGTTGTTCTGACCCCCATCGGCGACAAGGCGGAGGACTATCTGCCCCTGACGCTCAGCAAGAACAGCACGGACACCGCCCCTGGTAAGGGTGCGCTGAGCATGTCCGGCTCCATCCCCCAGAAGCTGGGTGTGACGGTGGTCGCGCCTGCCGGTTCCACCGTGCAGATCGGTACGCTTAGCAAGTATTACCTCTATACCTTTACGGATGCCGAAAAGGAGACCGTGAAGGGTGATACGGTAGAGGCCTATTTCTGCATCCCCTCCTCCGCTAGCGGCAGCCGCTTCCTGCGGGTCCAGAATCCCGACGGCGTGACCTACTGGACTTATGTAACGTCCTTTACAAATAATCAGACTATTACCATTACCCGCAACGATCTTCACATGGATGACGAGATCAGCAAGGATACGGTGTACCGCTTCAATAAGAACGTGTATGACCGTGCGGACATCTATCTGAACATCAACGCGCAGGGCTACATGGATATGTCCGTGGGCCAGACATTTGAGCTGAATTCCTTCCGCAACTGGCAGGCCATTGAAGGCTTTATGAACGCCAAGATCGCACTGCCCGACATGCATTATCAGGTGGTGAATTTCGACGGCAGCGCCAGTGACGTCGTTACCATCACCCCCGACGAGCACAACAGCTCCGTGGCCGTGATGAAGGCCAACAAGGCCGGTACGGCCGTCGTTCTGGTGACCTACGATGCCATGACCCACATGCAGGGCCAGACCAGCAATAAGGAAAATCATGTGTTCTCCGCCATCTGGCCGGAGTTCACCGGTGTGTTCGTGGTCTCCGTCGGCGCGGACGGCTCCGCCATCCAGACCAATATGACGGTGGATCGTGTGACCAGCGAAGCGACCGCGCTGGACGCCGAGCATGACATCCTGTTCTATTTGGGCAGCGAGGGCGCCAGCTACTCCTTCACGCCGGAAGCCGGCACCACCGTTACCGTGGCCCGCTCCACCGTGGGCAGCACCATGACCTTCAAGGGCTTTACCTCCAATGGCGTCTCCGTGGCCGCCAACGGTGAGGTCACTGTTTCCGGCCTGACCACCGGCCGCCACATCATCCGTGTGGAGAAGGACGGCCTTGCCGCCTATCAGGTGGTCACCGCCCGCGGCGTCAGCTATGTGATGAAGGATGCCGACGGCAACGAGCTGGCAGCCAATGCCGAGCTGAAGCCCGGCGATAAGGTACAGCTTCAGTTCAGCGATCTGGTCAACCCTGCTGAGAAGCTGTCCGGCGCGTACAACTTCAACGCCTCCCTGTATTATCGGGATGCAGACGGTACGGAATTCCGTTCCAAGCCCGGCAGCAATTTCGGCGTGTATGACTTCAGCGGCAACCCCGTCCGCCAGCTGATCGAGATCACCGTCCCCGCTGACGCGGAGGGCTATACCTACACCCTGAACGGCGCCATCAAGATGGGCGGCTTCAGCAACACCACCATCGGCGGCCACCGCGGTATCCGCTATGAGATCGGCATGGATCCCGGCTTCAACGCACCCAAGGCCAATATGGTCATTGCTCAGCTGCCTGAGCTGACCCTGAAGCTGGAGGGCTGGGCCGTCAACGACGCACAGACCAAGATCGACGCCATCGGCGATGTGACGCTGGATTCCGGCGCAGCCATCGATGCGGCCCGTGAAGCTTACGATTCCCTCAGTGAGACCCAGAAGGAGCAGGTCAACAACTATGACAAGCTGACTGCCGCCGAGGCCGAGCTGGCCCGCCAGCAGAAGGAGGCTGTCGAGGCCGTTGAGAAGCTGATCGATGCCATCGGCGACGATGTCACTCTCCTCTCCGAGAGCGCCATCAAGGCAGCCCGTGAGGCTTACGACTCGCTGAGAAGCGACCTGCAGCCCGATGTCAGCAACTATGATAAGCTGACCGCCGCCGAAGCCAAACTGGCGGCACTGGATCTGGAGAACATTTATAAGACCACCGGCGACTATCTGGTCAAGACCGGTACCCCCAAGGCCGGCAGCATCGGCGGCGAGTGGAAGGCGCTGGGTCTGGCCCGCAGCGGCCGCGATGTGCCCAGTGTGGACGACTACTACGCCTCCGTGGTGGAATACGTCAAGAAGTATGCCGACGCGCAGGAGCATCTGGATGGCAAGCCCACCGAGAGCGCCCGCATCATTCTGGCACTGACCGCTATCGGCAAGGACGTCACCAGCGTGGGCGGCCACGATCTGCTGAAGGGCCTCAACAGCATGGATTACATCAAGAGCCAGAGCGTCAACGGCCCCGTCTGGACGCTGCTGGCACTGGACAGCTACGACTACGCCACCTCCGGCGATGTGACCCGCGATAAGCTGGTGGAGGCCATTCTGGCCACGCAGCTTCCCGACGGCAGCTGGCCTGTGATGAAGTCCAAGAAGATTGCCGACATCGACATGACCGCCATGGCCATTCAGGCGCTGGCACCCTATTACAGCAAGAACGAGGCGGTCAAGGCCGCCGTGGATAAGGCGCTGACCTTCCTGTCCGGCGCGCAGGCGCAGGATGGCGGCTTCGCCGAGAACGTGGGCGGCACCAAGAGCAGCGAGTCTGCCGCGCAGGTGCTGGTAGCGCTGTGCGCCATGAAGATCGACCCGATGGCCGACAGCCGCTTCATCAAGAACAACCACACCGTGCTGGACGCCCTGTGCGTCTACTATGTGACCGGCGGCGGCTTCAAGCATGAGGCCACCGGCGACCTCAACGGCATGGCCACCGAGCAGGGCTACTACGCTCTGGCCGCCTACTACCGCATGAAGGCAAACCAGTCCTTCCTGTATGACATGGGTGATGTGAAGGTCATCTGCGCCGAGGGCAACCACCGCGGCAGCTGGACTGTGGTCAAGGCACCTACCTGCACCGAGAGCGGTACCGAGAAGCGCGTCTGCTCCGCCTGCGGCACCGAGGAGACCCGTACCGTCAAGGCGCTGGGCCACACCTTCGGCGAGTGGACGGTCACCAAGAAGGCCACCTGCACCGAGGCCGGCAGCCAGAAGCGTGTCTGCTCCGTCTGCCAGACCGAGGAGACCCAGACCATCAAGGCGCTGGGCCATAAGTTCGGCGGCTGGACCATCACCAAGCCCGCCACCAGCACCTCCAGCGGTCTCCGGACCCGCAGCTGCTCCGTTTGCGGCGCGGTCGACACGCAGGTCATCCCTGTGCAGAGACCCAGCACGCCCGCCAGCGATGTGAAGAGCTCTCAGACCGCCGATAACAGCCAGATGACCCTGTGGATGAGCAGCGTTCTGCTGTCCGCCACGGCACTGGTGGTGTTGGCACGGAAGAAAAAGAGCAGCGCCAAGTAAGCTGCCGCAGCAACAATAAGACCCGCGCAGGGGCGTCATCTGACGCCCCTGCGCACAGCGCTATTCTGAGAGGTATGGAAAAATGACGAAAAAGCATGTAAAGCGGATGCTGGCGGCGCTGCTGGCGGCATTGACGCTGCTGTCGCTGGCGGCCTGCGGCAATACGGCTGCCGGAAGCGATGCGCCTGACGCTCCCCCGGCGCAGAAGCAGACCGACGAGAAGAAGGACAATACCGCAAAAACCGGCGACAAGACCGGCAGCAAGACCGGTGATACCAAAAAGAACGATACCGCCACCGGCGGCACCACGACGGACAAGGACGGCAAAAAGACCGACACGTCCGACGGCAAGAATAAGCCGGACACGACCTCCGGTAAGCCGGTGGTCACCGATAACGGCCAGCAGGGGACAACGACCTCCGGCGGCAAGGATACCTCAGGCAAGGACAACAGCGGCAAGACGGAAACGCCTGCCGCACCGACCCAGCCGGAGACGCCCAGCACCCCCTCCGGCCCCTCCTGCACCATTTCCATCTCCTGCGGCACGATCCTGAACAATATGGACATGTGCCGGGAGAACAAAAAGAACTATGTTCCCGCCAGCGGCGTGATCCTGTCCACCACGACGGTGACCTTCACCGAGGGCGAGACGGTCTATGACGTGCTGCAGCGGGTCTGCCGCGACAATGGCATCCAGATGGACTCCGTCTGGACGACCGCCTACAACAGCGCCTATGTGAAGGGCATCGCCAATCTCTATGAGTTCGACGTGGGCGAAGGCTCCGGCTGGATGTACAAGGTCAACGGCTGGTTCCCCAACTATGGCTGCTCCAGCTATACGCTGAAGAACGGCGACGTCATCTGCTGGGTCTATACCTGCGATCTGGGCGACGACGTAGGCGGCGGCTATATGGCAGGCTGAACCGCAGGATCAAAAACAGACCCGCAAGGGCCTGTTTTTTTTCGCGCTTCCGACGGAAACCGCCGCCTTCCGCGCGGGACATGGCGTACAATGGAGAAAAAGGAGTGAGCTGCCATGAGAAACCGCCGGAAGGGTGAGTTTTTGTCCACCCGTGTTCAGTACATATCCCTGTCCCAACTGACCCCCAATCCCCAGCAGCCCCGCCGCAGCTTCGACGAGGCGGCGCTGCGTGAGCTGGCCGACAGCATCCGGGCCTACGGCATTTTGCAGCCCCTGACGGTGCGCCGGACAGGGGAGGGCTATCAGCTCATCGCCGGAGAGCGGCGGATGCGGGCCGCCCGCATTGCCGGATTGCGGGAGGTGCCCTGCCTTGTGGCGCAGGTGGACGAGCAGGACGCCGGGATGCTGGCCCTGATCGAAAATCTCCAGCGCCGGGATCTGGACTGCTTCGAGGAGGCCGCCGCCATCGCACGACTCATCAGCCGCTACGCCCTCAGTCAGGAGCAGGCGGCGGAAAAGCTGGGCAAATCCCAGTCCGCCGTGGCCAATAAGCTGCGGCTGCTGCGGCTGACGGAGCCGGTGCGGGAGGCCCTGCGCCGTGGCGGCCTGACGGAGCGCCATGCCCGTGCGCTGCTGCGTCTGCCGGACGAGACGGCGCAGCTTGCGGCGCTGTCGGTCATCACCGCCAGAGGAATGAACGTGGCCCAGACGGAGAGCTATGTGGAGACGCTGCTGACCGAGAAGCCCGCGCCCCAGCGCAGCGCCACCTATATCATCAAGGATGTGCGGCTGTTCCTCAACAGCATTGACCGCAGCCTGCAAATGATGCGTCAGAGCGGCGTGAACGCCGATCTGGGCCGCCGGGACACTGACAGCGAGATATTTCTGACCATCCGCATCCCCAAGGGCCGCCCCGCCCGTGCATAGGAAAAACGACGTGTAGAATATGCGAAAAAAACCGCCCCCGGGCGGTTCTTTTTTTGTGTAGGTGGGGGAGGGAAAAGGAACAAAGGCTCCCCTGTGTACGGGGAGCTGTCACGGCGCATGCCGTGACGGAGGGGTTGACCGCTGACGACAATCCCTCCGTCAACGCTTCGCGTTGCCATCTCCCTTTACACAAGGGAGGCTTTGATATGCGTCCACCGCACCTCCGTGAGCCTGTCATTTGTTCATTTCCGGGTTTTTGGTGCGGCCCAGCAGATAGTCCACACTGACGTGATAAAAGTCCGCCAGCTTTACCAGATGCTCCGCCGTCAATGCGATAACGCCGGTCTCATACTGGGAATAGGTGTTCTGCGAGACATTCAGCAGCTCCGCCAGCTGTCGCTGCCGCAGGTCTTTGTCCTCCCGCAGCGCGCGGATATTGGGATAAAGCATAGGATCACCTCGCGTGTATTATGCTTTATCTCTTTTACAGATATTGCAATTTATCTGTAATACAGATATAATAGAGAAAAAAGGAGGGACAAAATGGCGGATTATGAAAAAATGTACCAGCTGCTGGCGGCGAAAAATGTACCTGCTGCTGGCGGCGAAAACGGAGCAGGCGCTGGAGCTGCTGGAGAGCGACGGCGACTGGAGACAGAAGGCGCTTCATACGGAGGTGCTGCTGATAACGGGCATGCAGGAATGTGAAGAGATTTATGTTCAGACAACGGAATAAGGAAAAAGAACCGCCCCCGGGCGGTTCTTTTTTGTGCGGGGGAGGGCATCGCCCCCTACGAACCGACCACCGATAGAACTCCGTAGGGCGGGGTGACCACACCCCGCCGCACGATGACCGCCTTACCGTTGACATCTGCCGCACTGTCCTTTATACTGGAAACATCAATATCACAGGGAGGAACACCGATGGACGCTTATAAGATCTGTCCCCAGTGCGGCACGCATAACGACCCGCAAAGCAGCCTGTGTACCAAATGCCAGAAAACGCTGGTGGATGTGCCGGTATCCGGCGACCTCTCCAAGGTAGCGCCGGGGAAAAATCCGGTGGCGCAGATCCTGAAGGTCTGCGCTGTGGTAATTTACGTCTTTGCCGCTGCGACCGGCCTTATTGACGCAAGCAATTCCGGCGGTATGTATATGTACGTATTGCTGCGGGACTGTGCGATCGGATTCATGGCGGGAACACTGCTGCTGGGCTTTTGCGAGATCATCCGTCTGCTGCACGAGATCAATCAGAGGAAATGAAAGAACCGCCGTAGGGCGGTTCTTTTTTGCTTATACCTCCCACTTGAAACATCTGCTTTTCTTTTACCGGCACTTGTGGTATACTGCTATTTGTAAAACTATGCGCAAAAGGGAGGTCATCTCCATGTCTGATACCATTGCCGCCATCGCTACGGCGCAAAGTCCCAGCGCCATCGGCATCCTGCGGCTCAGCGGACCGGATACCAAAAACGTGCTGGACGCGGTGTTTTTCCCGCGAAACGGCAGGCCCATGTCACAGCAGGCC
>USMI01000057.1 GCA_900555735.1 uncultured Eubacteriales bacterium
GAAGCCTTCTGAAAAAATATTTTAGTTTTTTCTGCTTTTACTCTTGACTTTTGCGTGTGTGTCTGTCGAAAGGTGGGAACAATAAGGTGGAATAATATGCAATACGGCGGGGTGAGGTCGCCCCGCCGTACGAAATTCTATCGGCGGTTGGTACGTAGGGCGGCATGACCACATGCCGCCGCACGATGCCGCCAACAATCTGACTTTCTGCATATTGCATTTCCCACTCCCCCGTAGTATCATAATTATTTACGAAGCATTTTACGGAACAGAAAGGAACCTCTCCCATGGCAGAAAACAAGCTGGGCGTCATGCCCGTTTCCAAGCTCATCTGGAACATGTCCCTCCCCATCATCGCCTCCATGCTGGTGCAGGCCCTTTATAATATTGTGGACAGCGTGTTTGTCAGCTGGGTCAGCGAGGCGTCGCTGACCGCCGTGTCCCTGTCCTTCCCTGCCCAAAACCTGATGATCGCGCTGGCAGCCGGTACGGCGGTAGGCGTCAACGCCCTGATGGGCCGTGCGCTGGGCGCGGGCGAGCAGCAGCGGGCCGACCGCGTGGCGGTGAACGGCCTGTTTCTGGCGTTCGTAGGCTTCGCCATCTCCTGCGTGCTGGGCCTGACCTGCGCCGGGGCGTTTCTCCGCTCCCAGACCCAGGTGGAGGAGATCGTGGTGATGGGCGAGCAGTACCTGCACATCGTCATGGGCGGCTCCTTTGCCCTGTTCGGCCAGATCATGCTGGAGCGCCTGCTGCAGGGCACGGGCCGCTCCCTGCTGAGCATGTATACGCAGGGTCTTGGCGCCATCATCAACATCATCCTTGACCCGGTGTTCATCTTCGTATTCGATATGGGCGTGGCCGGCGCGGCCATCGCCACGGTCATCGGCCAGATCTGCGGCATGCTGCTGGCGGTGTACTTCAATGTGAAGAAAAATAAGGACATCACCCTCCGCATCCGGGGCTTCCGGCCCGACTGGCGGCTCATCGGCAGCATCTACGCCATCGGCCTGCCCAGCGTCATCATGATGGCGATCGGCTCTGTGATGACCTTCCTGATGAACAAGATCCTCATCACCTATCACTCCGCCCACGAGACGGCGGCCACCGCCTTCGGCATCTATTTCAAGCTGAATTCCTTTACCTTCATGCCGGTGTTTGGCCTGAATAATGGCGTGGTGCCCATCATCGCCTACAACTACGGCGCGCAGAACCGCGCCCGCATGGTGGAGGCCGTCAAGCGCAGCGCCATCTATGCTTCCATTATCATGCTGGCCGGTATGGCACTGTTTCTGGCCATCCCCGGCACGCTGCTGAAAATTTTCGACGCCTCCGATACCATGCTGACGGTGGGCATCCCCGCCCTGCGGATCATCTCCCTCAGCTTCTGGATCGCCGGTGCGTGCATCGCGCTGGGCGGCTCTTTTCAGGCACTGGGCAAGTCCATGTATTCCATGATCGTTTCCATCGTGCGGCAGCTGGTGTTCCTGATCCCGTTGGCCTATGTGCTGGCCCGCTACGGTCAGAGCATCGGCAACGATGATCTGGTGTGGTGGTGCTACCCCATTGCGGAGGTGGCATCGCTGTTCGTGACGCTGGCGTTCTTCCGGCGGCTGTACCGGACGCTGATCGCCAAGATCCCAGAGCATGGGACCAACGACGGCGGGCAGGAGAGTTTGCTGGGATAAGAGAATAGAATGTTTGAAAGAGCGGACGTGCGTCCGCTCTTTTTTAGGGTGTTTCTCGCTCCGGCGCGAGGTACTTTTGGCCGTTGTCCCAAAAGTACCCAAAAGGACAACTTAAACCTGCGGTTTAAGAATCCGCTCACGCTGTTCCTTTTGCTGGATTGTGACCTTATACCGCACGTTCAAAGAACACGGCGATTATCGTTGCGTATGACAAATCGACTTCCGTCTAGCGCCGCTGCCGCTCACGTTATCAACGGTAGAACCCAAAGAGTTGTTCGGCGTAGGCATCAGCGGCAGCGGCGCTGGAAAAAAGACAATTCTTTTAACGACACGAAAAAGAAAATCCTTTGCGAACGTGTGGCAAGAAGTTCCAAATACGCACAATACATAGCGCGCTCGGAAGTGAAGGAACCGGAGGTTCCTTCTGGCGCTTTTTCCTACTTTTGCCGCTATTGGCAAAAGTAGGTCGTCCCCGAGGGGACGAAACTACTTTCTGTCCTCGTTGTGTCAACCAATGCCTGTCCCCATTCGGGGATCAGCCATTGGGACACTTCCTTGAAATCACCTCGCTTTATCTGCCACTGGCAGCGCTTCGGTGATTTCCCGCGTTTAATTAGAATAAGTATTGCTTTACTTTTCCACAGCTTTCTGTTATACTTAGTATTAGAGAAATACGCCCATAGCAAAGCGGGAAGGGAGCACGGCGATGAATCAACTGTCATCACTAACAGATCTATGGCAGCAGGTACTTGACCGGCTGAAGCAGCAGCTGTCTGACACCACCATCAATACATGGTTCGACGAAGTAAATGTGGAAAATCTGGAAGATTCCGCACTGGTGCTGCATTGCAACAATGTATTCAAAAAGAACACCATTGAAAAACGGTTCACGCCGCAGATAAAAGAAGTCCTGCGGGACTTTTACCCCTTCAATCTGGAAGTGAAGATTCTAGACGATGAAGAGCTGGCCAACTATCACGGTGTGCGGGAGGACGACGCCTTTACCTTTGAAACATACGTCGTGGGACCCCAGAACAACATGGCTTACGCCGCCGCCCGCTCTGTAGCGGAAAAGCCCGCCGGTTCCTTCAATCCCCTGTTCATCTATGGCGACAGCGGACTGGGCAAGACCCACCTGCTCCACGCCATCGTGCATCAGACGAAGAAGCTTTGGCCGGACAGCAGCGTCGTGCTGGTGAAGGGAGTGGACTTTACCAACGAGCTGATCGACGCCATCCGCAGCGGCAATACCTCCGAGTTCCGGAACAAGTACCAGAACGAATCCCTGCTGCTGGTGGACGATATCCAGTTTATCGCCGGCAAGCAGCAGACGCAGGAGGAGTTCTTCCATACCTTCAACGCCCTGTATGAGTCCGGCAAGCAGATCGTGCTGACCTCCGACCGGCCGCCAAAGGAGATGACCCAGCTGGAGGACCGTCTACGTACCCGCTTCGAGTGGGGCCTGATGGTGGACGTGGAGCCGCCGGATTACGAGACGAGACTGGCCATCATCCGCAACAAGGCGGCGATCAAGGGAATCAACCTGCCGGATACCGTGGCCAACATTATCGCCGAAAACATCACCGCCAACGTCCGGCAGATCGAGGGCGTGCTGAATAAGATACAGGCCTACGGCGAGCTGCTGGGCATCATGGATGAAAAGACCATCTTGAAGGCGCTGGAGGACGTGGTGAAGAACAGCAACGAGTATATTCCCACGCCGGAGTCCATCATCGAGTATATCGCCAAATATTTCGGCCTTGAGCCTGACGTGCTGCGGGGCCAGAGCCGCGGCCGCGACATCGTCAACGCCCGCCAGATCGCCATGTATCTGATCCGCCGCATGACCAACCTGTCCCTCAACGACATCGGCAAGGCCTTCGGCGACCGCGACCATACCACGGTGCTGCACAGTCTGGACAAGGTGGAGAAGCAGATGCGCTCCGATCCCGCCTTTGCCGAAACGGTAAAGGAGATCACTACCAATATCAACGCAAAGCAGTGATAGTTTATTTCGCGCTTCCGAGCGCGAGGTTCTTTTTGCCGCTGTCCCAAAAGTACCCAAAAGGACAGCTTAAACCTGCGGTTTAAGAATCCGCCCGCGCTACACTTTGCTTATATTTGATGCCATTTACCTCACGTTCTCAGAACATGGCTGCTATCGTGCGAAATGTTGAATCGTCTTTGCTTCTCTGAGCGCTGCCGCTTTTTCTCTAAAATATAGAAGCAACAGCATCTATTGTTGATGTTATAAGCGGCAGCGGCGCTGGAAGAAAGTCGATTCGTCATACGTGACGATAAGAAAAAGCTTCCGCAAACGTGCGGTACGCAGTCATAATCCTGTACGCAGCATAGCGCGCCGGGAGGTGAAGGAACCGGAGGTTCCTTCCGGTGCTTTTACCTACTTTTGCCACTGTTGGCAAAAGTAGGTCGTGGCCGGAGCCACGAAACCTCCTCTTTCCACATTTTCCTGTGGATTCCACATTGAAACCGCGTGTAAAACATCCCGATCCTCCCCTGATGTGGAAAGCCTTCGCCTTTTCCCACCATGTCCCGTGGAGAAAAAACAACGGGAAATAAAGGGCTTGATCCACTTTTCCACATTTTTTTCTACTACGACGAATACTACGAATAAATAGTTTAGTTTATGTTGTCCTTCCGAAAAATATTCCGGTAATTTTTCGGAACGGTTCGACAGGAAAGGATATTTCGATATGCTGAAATTCTCCTGCGAAAAAGCGCTGCTGCAAGCGGCGGCGGCCACCGCAAGCCGCGCCGTGGCCGCAAAAAGCTCCATCCCCGCGCTGGAGGGCCTGCTGCTGGAGGGCAGCCACGAGCTGACGCTGTCTGGCTATAACACGCAGACCGGCATCCGCACCTCCTTCGAGGCGCAGATCCGGGAAGAGGGCCGCATCGTCCTGAACGCCAAGCTGTTCGGCGATATCATCCGAAAGATGCCGGATGACGTGATCGTTTTCTCCGCCGATGAAAAGTACATGGTGCACCTCAGCTGCGGCGACGCCAGCTTTGACATTCTGGGTCTTTCCGCCGACGATTATCCTGAGCTTCCGGAGGTGGACGATCAGTACAGCGTCACCATGCAGCAGAAAACGCTGAAAGCCATGATCGGCCAAACGGCCTTTGCTGTCTCCACCAACGAGAGCCGCCCTGTCCATACCGGTTCTCTCTTTGAGATCGACGCCACGGGTCTGACCATGGTCTCCGTGGACGGCTTCCGTCTTGCCCTGCGGCACGAGCCGCTGGAAAAGCTGGATGGTGGCGCGTTCCGTTTCGTGGCGCCCGGCAGCGCTCTGAAAGAAGTGGAGAGCATCTGCGGCGATACCGAGGACAGCATCACCATCACGCAGGGCAAGCGGCACCTGATGTTCGCCGCCGGCTCTACGGAGCTGATCTGCCGCCGCCTTGAAGGCGAATTTCTGGACTATAAGAACGCCATCCCCCGCAATAATCCCGTTTGCATTGAGGTGGAGAACAGCGCCCTGCTGCGGAGCCTCGACCGCGTGTCCGTGGTCATCAGCGAAAAGCTGAAAAGCCCCGTCCGCTGCCTGTTTGAGGAGGATCGCGTGCTGCTGAGTGCCCGCACCGGCAACGGCGAGGCCAAGGATATCTGCCCCACCAAGGGCGACGGCCGCCAGCTGGAGATCGGCTTCAATAACCGCTACCTGATGGAAGCGCTGCGCTATGCGCCGGCGGACAAGGTCTGCATGGCGCTGAACACCAATATTTCTCCCTGCGTCATCACCCCCGTAGACGGCGGCGACAGCTTTTTGTATATGGTGCTGCCGGTACGTTTGAAGGCGCAGTAAAGAGATGATTCGTCCCTGCGGGCGCAAAGGACGGCCTTCGGCGACCCACTTTTCCCAGCAGCTGGAAAAGTGGGCAAAAGAGCCAGAAGAAACCGATGGTTTCTTCACTTCCTTGCGCGCTATGCATTATACAGAATTGTGAATGTGTACCGCACGTTTGCGTGGAACTATCTTTTTCGGTTTATCACCGAATCGTCTCTGCTCCGGCGCCGCTGCCGCTAATGCCTACGCCGAACAACGCTTCAGTGTCTACCGTTGAGACTATGAGCGGCAGCGGCGCAAGAAGAAAGTCGATTCGTCGAGGCGTTAAGAAAACATGCCGGTGGCATGTTTTTAGCCTCCGATCTCGGCGGCTATGCCGCCGTAGCATACATCTTGATTTACACCGCAATACTTGAACTGTTGCGATAGCTTACAGAGCATAGCGTGCGCGGATTCTTAAACCGCAGGTTTAAGCGGCCTTTTTGGGGAGCGATCCGAGCGCTGCCTGTGGCAGATGAAGCGAGGTGAGCGAGTGGCAGCGGTCAAAATTTCGGCGGCTTTTAGGCCGCTACGAAATTTTGGGTACCGCAACAGGACACTTTTGTCACCAAGGCCAAAAGTGTCCCGTGCCCGGAGGCACGGAACACTCCCTTTATCAATCCATCAAAAAAAGGAACAAACTATGGAAAACATTACCATCACCACAGAATTCATCAAATTACAGGACCTTCTCAAGCTCTCCGGCTTGGTCTACACCGGCGGTGAGGCCAAGGTGCTGATTCAGGAGGGCGCCGTCTCCGTCAATGGCGAAGTCTGCACCCAGCGGGGCAAGAAGCTCCGCCCCGGCGACACCGTGGATTTCGGCGGCAAGAAGCTGGCCGTGGCCTATGCGGATCAATGAACTGAGCCTTTCGGGCTTCCGCAACTACCGCCGCCAGCGCCTGACCTTCGATCCCGACTGCAACGTGATCTACGGCGAGAACGCCCAAGGCAAGACCAACCTGCTGGAAGCGGTGGTCTATCTCTCCTGCGGCAAGTCGCCCCGCACTCACGCCGACAAGGAGCTGATCGGCTTTGACGCGGCGGGCGCGGTGCTGGAGGGCCGCATCCTGTCCCGTGACCGGGAGTTTGTGACCCACATCGAGTTGACCCGTGGCAGAAAGCGGAAAATGACCGTCAACGGCGTGACCGCGAAAAATGCCGCCGCTCTCAGTGACGTGCTGCACACGGTGTTCTTCGCGCCGGAGGATCTGTTCCTCATCCGTGACGGCGCGGCGGCACGGCGGAAGTTCATGGATCTCTCCCTGTGCCAGCTGCGGCCTCGGTATGCCGAGGCGCTGGCGGAATACAGCCGCCTTTATGAGCACAAGACCCGCATCCTGCGGGACAGCGAGGACTTTCCCGGTCTGCTGGATACCCTGCCGGAGTTCAACCAGCGGCTCTGTCTGGTGGGCGCGGTGCTGATCCGGTATCGGGCGTCCTTCTGCGAAAAGCTGCGGCAGTATGCCGCGCAGGCTCACGCCGAATGCAGCGGCGGCCGCGAGGAGTTGACCCCTGCCTACAAGACCGTCAAGACTGTCACCGATCCGCTGGCGGAACAGGCGGTGATCGCCCAACAGCTGATGGACCATCAGCAGAGCCACTACGCCGCCGAGATTGCCTCCCGTCTGTGTCTCAGCGGGCCTCATAAGGACGATATCGAGGTATCTGTCAACGGCCACAGCGCCCGGCAGTACTGCTCACAGGGGCAGGTGCGGACGGCGGCACTGGCTCTGAAGCTGGCAGAGCGGGAAATTCACAAGGACACCTTCGGTGAATATCCCGTCATGCTGCTGGATGACGTGCTCAGCGAGCTTGATCCTCTGCGGCAGGAGTATGTCCTGAACCGCATCGCCGGAGGACAGGTGTTCATCACCTGCTGCGAGAATGACCGGCTGGATACCCTGCTGACCGGCAAGGTGTTTCACGTGAAAAACGGGGAGGTGCTGTGATGCCCTATCTGCACATCGGACAAAGCGTCACCGTGGAGGAAAAGCGCATCATCGGCATCTTCGATCTGGATAACACCACCTACTCCAAGCACACCCGTCGTTTTCTGGACGGCGCGGAGGCAGAAGGACAGGTCATCTCCGTGTGCGATGATATCCCCCGCTCCTTCCTGCTGTGCGACCACCCCTATCATAAGCAGATCGTCTATCTCTCCCAGCTGAACACGGTGACGCTGCAAAAGCGCGCCGAGAGCTGGAAAGAAGAGCTGGAATAAAGCAAATCCCTTCTTAAAGAGGAGAATAAAATATGTCTGAATTTGAAAACGTCACCCATGTGGAAACGGAATACGACGCCTCGGAAATTCAAGTTCTGGAGGGTTTGGAAGCCGTGCGCAAGCGGCCCGGTATGTATATCGGTTCCACCAGCGCCAGCGGCCTGCACCATCTGGTATACGAGATCGTGGACAACGCCATCGACGAGGCGCTGGCCGGCTACTGCACCGACATCACCGTGACCATCAACCCCGGAAACACCATCACCGTCACCGATAACGGCCGCGGCATCCCTGTGGACATCCAGAAGCAGACGGGCCGTCCCGCGCTGGAGGTGGTGTTCACCGTGCTGCACGCCGGCGGCAAGTTCGGCGGCGGCGGCTATAAGGTATCCGGCGGCCTGCACGGCGTGGGCGCGTCCGTGGTCAACGCCCTTTCCGAATGGCTGGAGGTGCAGGTCCATAAGGACGGCCACGTCTACGAGATGAAGTTCTCCCGTGGCCATATCACCTCCGAGATGCGGATGATCGGCACCACCGACCATACCGGCACCACCGTCACCTTCAAGCCTGACGGCGAGATGTTTGACACGCTGGAGTATGACTATGAGACACTGCACACCCGCATGCGGGAGCAGGCGTTCCTGAACGCGGGACTGCGCATCACCATCACCGACGCCCGGCCCGGTCAGGAGCAGTCGGAGACCATGCGGTACGAGGGCGGCATCCGTGAGTTCGTCACCTATATCAACCGCAACAAAACTCCCCTCCATGAGGAGGTCATTTACCTTGCCGGCGCCAAGGACGACGCCACCGCCGAGATCGCCATGCAGTATAACGATGGCTATAACGAGACGCTGGTGTCCTTCGCCAACGACATCCACACGCCGGAGGGCGGTATGCATGAGACAGGCTTCAAGGCGGCGCTGACCCGTGTGCTGAACGCCTACGGCCTGAAATACGGCATGATCAAGGACGGCGACAAGGTTTCCGGCGAGGACGTCCGCGAGGGCATCACCGCCGTCATCTCCGTAAAGCTGACCGAGGCCCAGTTCGAGGGCCAGACCAAGGCCAAGCTGGGCAACGCCTATATCCGTACGCTGGTGGACAACATCGTGTCCGATCAGCTCTCGGCCTATCTAGAGGAACACCCGGTGGTGGCCCGCACCATTCTGGATAAGGCCATGACCGCCAACCGCGCCCGCGAGGCGGCCCGCAAGGCCCGGGAGTCCATCCGCCGCAAGACGGTGCTGGGCGGCGCGGCCATGCCGGACAAGCTCCGTGACTGCAACGAGAATAACCCCGAGCTGACGGAGCTGTATATCGTGGAGGGCGACTCCGCAGGCGGCTCTGCCACCCAGGGCCGGGACTCCCGCTTCCAGGCCATCCTTCCCCTGTGGGGCAAGATGCTGAACGTGGAAAAGGCCCGTGTGGACAAGGTCTACGGCAACGATAAGCTTCAGCCGGTGATCATCGCCCTTGGCGCGGGCATCGGTGAGGAGTTCGACGCCAACAAGCTGCGCTATCACAAGATCATCATCATGGCCGATGCCGATGTGGACGGCGCTCATATCCGTACCCTGCTGCTGACGTTCTTCTTCCGCTATATGCGGCCCCTCATCGAGCAGGGATATGTGTATTCCGCCGTGCCGCCGCTGTTCAAGCTGAGCCGCGGTAAGACCACACGCCTTGCCTTCAGCGAGGAGGAGCGGGACGCCATCTCCGCCGAGATGCGGGGCGGCAACCCCGGCGTGAAGATCGACATCAGCCGCTTCAAGGGCCTTGGCGAGATGAACCCCCACGAGCTGTGGGAGACCACCATGGACCCGGAGAAGCGCACCCTGCGCCGCATCACGCTGGACGACGCGGTGAAGGCCGACGCCACGTTCACCGTCCTCATGGGCGAGAAGGTGGAGCCGCGCAAGGAGTTCATCGAGCGCCGCGCCAAATACGCCGTGAATCTGGATTACTAAGGAGGGGTACAATACTATGTCCAAAAAACCCCAATACGATCCCGAGGAGATCCGTTTTCCCGATCAGCGCATCGTGGAATCCCCGCTGGTGCCGGAGATGGAGAACTCCTATATAGAGTACGCCATGTCCGTTATCGTGGGCCGCGCCCTGCCGGACGTGCGCGACGGCCTGAAGCCTGTGCACCGGCGTATCCTCTACGCCATGTACGAGGATAACCTGACCAGCGACAAGCCCTTCAAGAAGTCCGCCACCTGCGTGGGCGACGTGCTGGGCCGGTATCACCCCCATGGTGACGCCTCCGTCTATGACGCGCTGGTGCGTCTGGCCCAGGATTTCTCCATGCGCTATATGCTGGTGGACGGCCACGGCAACTTCGGCTCCG
>USMI01000058.1 GCA_900555735.1 uncultured Eubacteriales bacterium
CGGCCACGGCAGCAGCGCCGTGACCCGTGTCGATCCCAAGGCGCTGACCTCCGGCGAACTGGCGGAGATCCGGAAACGGGTGCAGCGCGGGGAGAAGATCCGGTTTTAAACCGGGTTTTGATATAGATGTCCGGATATCCGGGCGGGGTCGCGGGCTACCGCAGACAGTATTTCCTTTTCGGGCGCAGAACGCTCCCGCCGCCGGGGAGAAACACTACATTTATAAAAGGAGAGTATCATGATGAACGAATATTCCTTCGACCTGCAGCGCTTCGCTGACAGCAACGTGCAGACCACCGGCACCCAGAGTCTCAGCGCCGAGATGAAAACCTATTACGGCATGGAGCTGCTGGAAAACGCCAAGCCCGCGCTGGTGCACAACCAGTTCGCCGCCACCAAGCCCCTGCCTGTGGGCGGCGGCAAGACCGTGGAGTGGCGCAAATTCGGTTCCTTCGACAAGGCGCTGACGCCCCTGACCGAGGGCGTAACCCCCGACGGCAGCGGCATCACCGTCAGCTATATCACCAAGGAGCTGAGCCAGTACGGCGACTACACCACCGTGTCCGATATGCTGGATCTGACCGCCATCGACGACGTGGTGCTGGAGATCACCGACCGCCACGGCGCCAACATGGGTCTGACGCTGGACACTGTGACCCGCAATGAGATCCAGCAGGGCACCCACGTCATCTACGCCCCCGGTAAGGATGCCGACGGCAAGAAAACCGAGGTGCTGCACCGCTATGGGCTGGACAAGACCTGCACCATGACCGCCGAGCTGGTGGCCCGCGCCGCCACAGCACTGAAGAAGATGAACGCACCTACCTTCGACGGCAAGTATGTGTGCATCATCCATCCCAGCGTGGCCTTCGACCTGCGCAACGACCCCAACTGGGTGGCCGCCCATCAGTACGCCGCCGCCACGGAGCTGTTCTCCGGCGAGATCGGCGAGCTGCACGGCGTGCGCTTCGTGGAGACCACCGAGGCCAAGATCTTCCGCGGCGACGATTTGGCCGCCAACAGCCGCACACTGACCGCCAGCGCCGCCGCCAACGGCTCCGCTACCGTCAGCTTTGACGGCGGCACCGTGGCCGCCGGTGCGCTGGCAGGCCGCTATGTGCTGTGCGGCGGCAAGCGCGTGAAGGTGAAGTCCAACACCGCCAGCCAGCTGACGCTGGAGGAGGCCATCACCGTAGCGGACAACGCCGTCATTTATCCCGGCGAGGGTGGCAAGGACGGTCTGGCAGTCTACGGCTGCCTGTTCGTGGGCAAGGGCGCTTACGGTGTTGTCGATCTCAGCGAGGGCACCGAGGTCATCGTGAAGCCCCGCGGCTCCTCCGGTACTGCCGATCCTCTGGATCAGCGCTCCAGCGTGGGCTGGAAGGGCATCCACGCCGCCGCCATCCTGTACGACGAGTACATCGTCCGCGTGGAGTGCGGTTCCAGTTATTCCGCAGAAGATAAAAGCAACTAACGCAAGGAGGAACGGGATATGGCTAACAAGCAGGAGCAGATGGTCAGCGTGACCATCCCCAGAGGGCGCAAGCAGGAGGAGAACTTCGTGATCGTCTCCGTCAACGGCCGGAGCTGGAAGATCATGAAGGGCGTGCAGGTGCAGGTGCCCGGCTATGTGGCGGAGGTGCTGGAGAACGCCCGGATGATGGCGGATGAGGCCCGCCGCTATGTGGACAGAATGGCCGACTGAGGAGGTGGCTTCCATGGCAAACATCACACCGGCACAGGTGCTGGAGCAGGTGGACACGCTGACACCCAACCAGTACAACCGCGCCGAAAAGCTGCGGTGGCTGGCGCAGGCGGAGGGCTTCGTGCTGCGGGAGATCCGCCGGGTGACCGGTGCGCTCCCTCCGCTGGAGGACGACGAGCCGCTGACGGTGGAGGCCCCCTATGACGAGCTGTACCGCCACTATGTGGAGGCCCAGATCCACTACTGCAACGGCGAGATGGCACGCTATAACAGCGCGGCCGCCAGCTGGAACAACGGCCTGCTGACGTACCGGGACTATGTATGCCGTACCGCCGCGCCGGCGCAGGGCGTTAAGGCATTGAAATTATGCTAATGCGATCGGGGCGGGAGGTTTTTCCTCCCGCCCCGTGTAAGGAAGGAGGAACGGCATGTTTCTATCACAATGCAAGGCTCCGGCACAGCAGCGGGTGACGGTCAGCAAATTTCTGGGCTATGACGCGCGGCCCCGGACGCCGCTGGGCGCTTTCGCCCGGATGGAGAACCTGTCCGGCGGCGCGTATCCTACGCTGTCGGTGCGTGAAAAGCGCAAGACCATCGCGGCGCTGGACAAGCCCAACGGCCTGACCGCCAAGGACTGCCTGATCTGGGTGGACGGCCGCACGCTGTACATCAACGGCGCGGCCATCGACCTGACGCTGACGGACGGGGAAAAGCAGCTGGTCAGCATGGGCGCGTATCTGCTGATCTGGCCGGATAAGATGTACGTCAACACGCAGGATCTCAGCGACAAGGGCAGTCTGGAGAACACCAGCCAGACCACCGGCACCGTCACCTTTGCCCTGTGCCGCAGCGACGGCACGGAGTATGAGGGCTATACCACCGGCGCGGCGGCACCCGGCAGCGCCGAGAGCGGGAACCTGTGGCTGGACACCGGCAGCGGCACACTGATGCAGTACGACGGCATGATGTGGCAGACGGTAGGCGATGTGGCCATGAAGCTCAGTGCCGCCAACATCGGCAGGGGCTTCTCCGTTGGGGACGGCGTAACCGTTTCCGGCTGCGTCGGCGCGGCGGTGGACGGCACATGGACGCTGCTGCAATGCAGCGACAATGCCATCGTTATCGGCGCGACGGTGGCCATTGAGGGCGAACAGACCTCCGCCGTGACGGTGCGGCGCTATGTGCCGGACATGGATTTCGTGGTGGAGTGCGGCAACCGGCTGTGGGGCTGCAAATACGGCATCGTGGACGGCAGAAGCGTCAACGCCGTATATGGCAGCGCACTGGGCGACTTCCGCAACTGGAACACCTTTGCGGGCCTTTCCACCGACAGCTATGCCGCCGACCGGGGCAGCGACGGTGTGTTCACCGGCGCGGCGGCCTATCTGGGGACGGTGCTGTTCTTCAAGGAGCACAGCATGGAGCGGCTGTACATCAGCGCCGCGGGCGCGCACCAGATCACGTCGCTGCAGTGCCCCGGTGTAAAGCAGGGCAGCAGCCGCTCGCTGGCGGTGGCCGACGGCGTGCTGTATTTCCACGGCAGCGGCGGCGTGTACGCCTTTGACGGCAGTATGCCCCAGCTGGTATCTGCCGCCTTCGGCGAGGAGCGATACGAAAGCGCCGTTGGCGGCGCGGTGGAGGGACAGTACTGGCTGTCGGCCCGACGGAACGGCAAGATTCACCTCTTTGTCTACGATACCGTGCGGAAGCTGTGGCACCGGCAGGACGGCCTGCGGGTGAAGCAGTTCGCCGTGACGGACGGCGTGCTGTACGGCCTGACGGAAAGCGGCGTCACGGCGCTGTACGGCGGCGGTGAGGAGGACGAGGCCCCGCTGGACTGGTACGCGGAGACCGGTGAGCTGGGGCTGGATACGCCGGAACACAAGTACCTGCAGCGTCTTGAGCTGCGGCTTTGGCCGGACAACGGTGCGCGGGTAACGGCTCACATCAGCTATGATGAGGGACGCAGCTGGCAGTACGCGGGCATTCTGCGGGGCGGCAGCCGTCAGGTGCGGGCCGGGCTGATGACCGTCCGTCCGGTGCGGTGTCCTCAGCTGCGGCTGCGGCTCAGCGGCCGCGGTGACTGCCGCATTTACAGCATCAGCGCCGTATATGAGAAAGGAAGTGACCTGCCGTGAGCGATTTTCCCATGCCGCCCTACCCCAACGGGTCGGTGCAGCAGCAGCTGACGCAGCAGTACTCCTATCTCTTTCAGATGGCGCAGCAGCTGAACATGGCGCTGGCGGCGCTGGAGGGCGGCACGGTGTCGGTCTCCGGAGGCGGCGCACAGCGGAAGGGCGGCGCGGTGGCTTCCGGCGCTGTTTCGCCCTCGGACAATGAGCAGTTCCAGAATCTGAAGGCCATGATCGTCAAGACCGCCCAGCAGGTGACGCGAAACATGGAGCAGCTGGAGGTACGTCTGAGCGAGGAATATGTGGCCGCGTCCCAGTTCGGCACCTATGTGCAGCGGCTGAGCGCCTATCTGGAGGCCAATCCCGAGGCGCTGACACAGTATTACAGCTTTTGCAGCGATCTGGCCGCCAATGTGGCGGCGGTGGACGCGGCCTTTTCCAGCTACCGGCTGGATACGGAGGGCTATATCCGCACAGGTATCGTGTACTACGACGGCCCCGCCCCGGTCTACGGCGTGGCGGTGGGGCAGAATCTGACCACCACGGAGATCGACGGCAGACAGGTGGTGGAGCAGAACAACTTCCGGGCCGTATTCACCGCCCAGAAGCTGAGCTTCTGGCAAGACAGCACGGAGATCGCCTATGTGTCCAACAACCGGCTGTATATCACCAGCATCACCGTACTGGACAGCATCAGCATCGGCTCGTGGCGCATGGAGAGCGGCAGCGGACTGACATTCAAATGGATCGGAGGGTAAGCAATGGCATATACGGAAAAGGACTTCAATCTCAGCTGGGGCGACATTACCATCGGGCGGGCCAATACACTGGTGGTGACCCGGCCCTCGGCCCTGTACAGCTTCTCCTTTCGCTATGACTTTCAGGGCGTCAGCGCCGCGGTCAGCAGCGAGGAGCTGACGGTCGTCTCTCAGAACGATACCCGCGTGGTATACAGCTGGACGCTGGAGGAGAGCCTGTCGCTGGCCATTCCCGACAGCGTATCCGGCAGCGGTACGCTGACCATGACGGTGGCCTTCAACAGCAGCATTCCCCAGCTGAGCAACCCCAACTACTGCACCAAGACCTACGCCTTTACCGCCTATGTGCCGGACACCATGCGTCCCAGCGCCACGCTGACGGTGGCGCTGGTCAACGACAACGGTCAGCTGGACCGGTGGGGCTTGTGGGTACGGGGCATGAGCTGCCTGCAGTATGCGGTGGATGCCAGCGCCGTGGGCGGCGCGTCTCTGGCGGAGTGCCGGTTCACCTTTGCCGGACAGACCGTGAAGGGTTTTTCCGGCACCACGGCACCCATCGGCATGGCGGGCACCCTGACCCCCACCGCCGTGGTGACGGACTCCCGCGGGCGCACCACTACCGTCAGTGCCGCAGCGGTATCGGTATTCGATTATCAGACGCCGTCGATGCAGACCTCGGTGGCCTTCCGGTGCAATGCCGCCGGCGTGGAGGACAGCGGCGGGGCGTGCCTGCGGGTGAAGGCCACCGGCTCCTGCTGGCCGCTGGATGGCCGCAACACCGTGACGCTGCGGGCGCGGTACCGTCCGGTGGGCGGCACCTACGGCGGCTGGTCAGCGGCCTGACCACCCAGATCGCCGAGACGCTGGACAAGGACACCACCTATGAGGTGGAGCTGTCCGCTATCGACACGGTGGGCAGCGTCCGGGCCGTCAGCTACACCTCCTCCAACGCGGCGGTGGCGTTCCATCTCCGGGCCGGAGGCACCGGCGCGGCATTTGGCAAGCTGGCGGACAGCCCCATGCTGCAATGCGCGTGGGACGCAGGCTTTGACGGCGACGTGACCGTGGCGGGCAAGGTGGCGGCGGGAAGCCTGACAGTGGGCGGCAGGACGCTCCTCGATCTGCTGTATCCGGTAGGGGCGCTGCATCTCTCCACCGCCGCCACGGATCCCGGCACGGTGCTGGGCGGCACATGGCAGCGGATCCAAGACCGCTTTCTGCTGGCGGCGGGCGAAGGCTATGCCGCCGGAAGCACTGGAGGTCAGGCACAGCGCACGCTGACCGCACAGCAGCTGCCGTCCCACACTCACGCCGTCAAAGGCTATACCGGTGCGGAGCAGCTGACCCACGACCACAGCCTGCCCAACATCGTACAGGGCGGCAGCGGCTCAGGCGCATATGCCGAAAGCTGGGGAGGCGGCAGCGGAAGCCGCAGCCTGTATACCGACACCGTCAGCAGCACCCACAACCACAGCATTGATCTGGTGTCGCAGGCCGCCGGCGGCGGGCAAGCCATCGACATGATGCCGCCTTATCTGGCGGTATACGTCTGGCAGCGGGTCAGCTGAATCTATTTTGAAAGAAGGAGAGCACAACTATGGCATCTACTTACCGTCAGGTGGGCTACGGCTCCACCGGCAGCGCCGTCAATAAATTGCAGACCATTCTGAATGAGCATGGCTACGATCTGGCTGTGGACGGCATTTTCGGCGCAAAGACACGGGCCGCCGTGCGGGACTATCAGAAGAAAAACAGACTGAAGCTGGACGGCATCGTGGGCAAGGAAACCTGGGGCAGCCTTTTGGCACAGCCCGGCTATTCCGGCGTCAGCGCCGGAGCGGCGGCATCCGGCGCGTCGGCAGGCTCCGTCTCCGCAGGCACCTCCGCCGCGCTGACGCAGCTGGAGAAGGGCTATACGCCCTCCGGCGACGTGGAGGCGGCCCGCAGCCTGATGGACAGTCTGGCGGCGCTTCGGCCCGCCGACTATAAGTCCAGCTTCGCGGCACAGCTGGAGGCGCTGTATCAGGAGATCAGCGGCCGTCCCGGCTTTTCCTACGATCCCGCGTCTGACGCGGCATTTCAGTCCTATGCGGCGCAGTATGCCCGACAGGGCCGGGCCGCCATGAGTGATACGCTGGGGCATACCGCCCACCTGACCGGCGGCTACGGCTCCAGCTACGCCCAGTCCGCCGCCCAGCAGTCCTACCAGCGCCATTTGCAGCAGCTGTCCGACGTGCTGCCCCAATTGCAGTCGGCTGCCTACACTCGCTACCGCGACGCGGGCGAGGCGCTGCTGGACCGCTACGGTCTGCTGCAGGAGCAGGAGGACGCGGAATATGGCCGCTGGCAGGATCAGGTGGCGGCATGGCAGAAGGAGGTATCGCAGGCCCAGAGCCAGTACGACCAGATCAGCAGCCGCGACCTAAAAAACTATCAGCTGCTGCTGGATTACTTCGCCGATAAGGCCGCCGCGGAGCAGAAGGGCATGCGCACCTCCGATACCGGCAGCGACGCCGTTTCCAGCATCGGCAACACGGCATCCCTCAGCTCCACGGCGGCGGAGAGTCTGGAGCGGGCCATGCGCAACTATCTGAAAAGCGGCAGCACCCAGCAGGCCGACACGCTGCTTAATCAGTACAAGAGCCGCCTGACGCCGGCGCAGAAGGCCCGCTTCGAGGCGCTTTTCGCCGAATGGCAGCACCCCGTCAGCTGGTAAACGGCCCGCTAAACTCTCCTTTCAGTCAGGAAAAATGTAGTTGCTTTTAGCGGCACAATATGGTAGTATGGTGACAAGTGCTGTGAGACTTTTATCCGGCACGGTTCCCCATAGGCCGCACATCAAAGCTTCGGCCATGCGAAAGGAGAAGAAAATGAAAGTAAAATTTGACCGCTTTGTTCAGGCTCTTCCCATGAGCGGACGCACGTTTACCCGGCTGCTGGTTTTGGCACTGTCTCTGGTGATGGTTCTGGCGCTGGTGGGCTGCGGCGGCGACACGACGCCCGATGACAACAACGACGCCAACAAGCCTTCCATCGTGGATCCGGACGACACCGAAAACCGTGTGGAGCCCGATCCCGTTGTGGAGCCCGCAGGCATGGAGGAGACCTTTGCCAAGTACAAGGATGTATACGCATGGCTGGAGGTACCTGATTTCGCCAAGATCCTGGGCACCGATCACGAGCTGTCTTATCCCGTGGCACAGCATCCCACTGACCGCAGCTTCTATCTGAGCCGCGATCTGGACGGCAACAGCAACAAGGCTGGCACCATTTTCAGCGAGGCCGTGTGCGAGGGCAAGACCATCAACAGTCGTGACCTGAACGATCCCGTTACCGTGCTGTATGGCCACAATCAGGCCAACCGCACCATGTTCGGCGGCCTGCAGAGCATGCTGAAGAATCTGGATTTCAGCAAGCAGCATTTGGTGTATATGTATCAGAAGGATCGCCGCGTGACCTATCAGATCGTGGGCGGCGTGCAGTATGATACCAGCCACATCATCTACTACCATGACTTTACCAATGACGAGGTGTTCAACAGCTTCTTCGACCAGCTGTGGCAGGAAACCGACAGCACCACCAATCTGGACAAGGACAATAAGCCCGTGGCCGGTGACAAGGTGCTGATCCTGTCGGTGTGCAAGAACGGTGACGACAACCATCGTTACCTGATCGTCTGCAAGATGATCGAGGATACCGCCGATCCCACCACCTGGCCCCTGAAGGATACCACCGTTGCGACGGATACCAAAACCAACTGAATCGTAAAAAGCACCCTGTTCCGCGAGGAACAGGGTGCTTTTTATTTAGATAAAAGAGAAGAGAGAAAAGTGAAAAGGTATGGTGTGCCGCTGGCGCGGCACAATAAAAAAAGCAAAGTCCCCGGCTCGGCCAGGAACTTTGTTATTTCACTCCGTGAAGTGGACGTGGGTGAAGATGTGATCCTGACAGAAGCAGTGATAGCCCGCGCACTTACTGCAATAGCGGAACTGCAGGTCGGGATAGTCCGTATCCGTGCGGCCGCAGACGGCGCACTTGTGGTGATAGCCCTGCTTCTGCTCCTGCCGCTGCTGTTGCTGTGCGGCCCGCTTGAACTGCACCGTCTGGGGACGGTGGCGGTAGGCGGCGCGGTCGGCCATGTAGTGTACCTCCGGCCAGATGAACACGGCAAAGTTCAGCAGCGCGATCACCGGCAGAAGCGCGCCGCCCCAGTTGCCCGCCATCAGGCTGCGCACCACATCAAAAGCAAACAGCGCCGCGTCCACATAGGCCAGCCACTTCATCTTGATGGGGATGATGAAGAACAGCAGCACCTGCGTATTGGGAAACAGGAAGGCAAAGGCGAAGAACATGGACAGGTTCACATAGTAGGAGCCCGCCACGGTGTAGCTCTGGCCGGAGATGAGGCTGGCGATCAGCACGCCCACCGCCGTCAGCAGTACGCCGCTGATGTAGTAGAGGTTGAACTTGGCGGTGCCCCACTGGCGCTCCAGCGTGGAGCCGATCCAGTAGTAGAAATACAGGCTGATCAGCAGCCAGAAGATGCCGCTGCTGGTGGGCACAAACACATAGGTAAGGATGCGCCACAGCTCGCCCTTCAGCACAGCGGCGGTATTCAGCGTCAGAAACGCCAGCGCGTTGGCGTCGTTGGCCTGCGTGAACATCATCAGAATATACACGATGACGTTGCCTGCCACGATGTAGAGCATCAGATTGGGGATGCCGAAACGGGGGTGCCGTGCGCAGAAGCGCTGCACCGCGTCATAGAGTTTTTTCAAGAAAGGTTCCTCCTGTTGGTTTTATCGGGATTTGTGTTACATTGTACCCCAAAAGGCAGGAAAAGTCATTACTATTTTTTGAATAATTGGAGAAAGCGGTGTTTCGCTCTCCGGAGCGAGGGGTATTCCGCGCCTTCGGGCACGGGGACGGCCTTCGGCGACCCACTTTTCCCAACAGCTGGAAAAGTGGGCAAAAGAGCCGGAAGAAACCAATGGTTTCTTCACTTCCTTGCGCGCTATACATTTTATAGAATTGTAACTGCATCCCACACGTTCACATGGAATTTTCTTTTTTGCATCGTTAAAAGGATTGTCTCTGCTCCTGCGCCGCTGCCGCTGATACCAACAACGAACAACACTTTGGTTCTACCGTTGAGAGCGTGAGCGGCAGCGGCGCAAGGCGAAAATCAATGCGTCATACGAAACGATAACGGCAATGTTCTGTAAACGCGTGGTAAAAGACCACAAATTTGCAAAATGAACAGCGTGCGCGGATTCTTAAACCGCAGGTTTAAGCTGTCCTTTTGGTCACTTTTGG
>USMI01000059.1 GCA_900555735.1 uncultured Eubacteriales bacterium
TCGTTCAGGGTATCACCGCTCTGTGCCAGACCATCAAGGAGAACCTGAAGTAATTTCCCAACCACATCATACAGTATCCCCTCCCGCGGGGAGGGGATACTGTGATTCCACGAAGAACCACGGTTTTTCGTTTTTCCAGCATTACCTGAGTCATAAAGGAGAACACAGCGGATGAAAAAAGTCAAGGTACTGATCGGCAACTACGGCAGCGGCAAGAGCGAACTGGCATTGAACTTTGCCATGCAGTCCGCCGCCCGTGGCGAGCGCACCGAGCTGATCGATCTGGATATGGTGAACACCTATTTCCGGCTGACGGAACGGGGCAAAATGGTGGAGCAGAAGGAGATCCGTCTCGTCTCCCCCAACTTCGCCTGTTCCGGTATCGAAACGCTCTCCCTTCCCGCCGAGGTGCAGTCCGCTTTCGTTCTGGACTGGGACAGCGTCATTTTCGACGTAGGCGGCGACGATGTGGGCGCCACGGCGCTGGGCCGCTATCATCAGGACTTCGTGGATCTGCCGGAGGGCGCTCTCGAGGTGCTGAATGTGGTCAATATCCGCCGCCCGCTGGCCAGCACACTGGACAAGATCCATCGCTTGCAGGAGGGCATGCAGGCGCACGCCCGACTGCAAATTACCGGCATGATCAACAACACGAATCTTGCCACCATGACCACGGAACAGGAGCTGTGGGACGGTTATGAGCTGCTGCGGCAGGTCTCTGACGCTTCCGGCATCCCCGTGGCCTATACCACCGGAAAGAAGGAATTTCTGGACGCCTTTCTGGCCCGGAATCCGGACCCGAAATATGTGGGCAAGCCCATCGCCATCGATGTTTACATGCACCGCGACTGGGATTCCTACATCGAGTACGGTCTGAACACCACCGATCCCAGAAAGGAAATGTATTGATCCCCTGTATATCCCCCGAAAAGGGATAGAGATATGGTAGAGAATTCAGCGAATTAAGAGAAAAGAGGTGTCAAATGTGGTTAGAGTAACCATCAATGAAAACCTTTGTAAGGGTTGCGGTCTGTGCGTCAGAGCTTGCCCGAAGGGTATCATTGAACTGTCCAAGGCAAAGATCAACGCGAAGGGCTATCACCCTGCGGAAGTCACCAACATGGAAGCATGCGTGGGCTGCACTTCCTGCGCCCGCACCTGTCCTGATGTGGTAATCCGTATCGAAAAAGACTAAGGAGGAAAAAACATGGCTTTGACTCTTATGAAGGGTAGCGAAGCTATCGCGGAGGCCGCTATTCGCGCCGGCGCCCGTTATTTCTTCGGTTACCCCATCACTCCGCAAACGGAGATCCCTGAATACATGTCCGCCCGTATGCCCGAGGTCGACGGCTGCTTCCTGCAGGCCGAGTCCGAGGTGGCGGCCATCAACATGGTGTACGGCGCTGCCGGTACCGGCGCCCGTGTCATCACTTCTTCTTCCAGCCCCGGCGTCTCCCTGAAGCAGGAAGGTATTTCCTACTGCGCAGGCGCCATGGTCCCCGCTGTTATCATCAACGTGATGCGCGGCGGCCCCGGTCTGGGCAACATTCAGGCCTCTCAGGGCGACTATTTTCAGGGCGTCAAGGGCGGCGGCAACGGTGACTATCACCTGCTGACCTTCGCTCCCGCTTCCGTGCAGGAGGCCATCGACCTGATGATGATCGCCTATGACAAGGCTGAGAAGTATCGTATCCCCGTTCTGTTCCTCGCCGACGGCATCATCGCTCAGATGATGGAGCCCGTGGAGCTTCCCGAGATGGTTGACTACAAGGTCGACCCCGAAAAGAAGCCTTGGGCCTGCACCGGCTGGAAGCCCGGCGACGATCCCGCAAAGCGCGGTATCATCAACTCTATCTACATCGACACCGAGAGTCTGGCCGTCCACAACGACGAGCTGCAGGCTATGTATAAGGAAGTCGTTGAAAACGAGCAGCAGTGGGAAGAGTTCAACTGCGAGAACGCAGATTACATCATCACCGCGTTCGGCACCGTGGCCCGTATCGCCAAGAGCGCCATCACCGAGCTGAAGGCACAGGGCATCAATGTGGGTCTGCTGCGTCCCATCACCGTGTGGCCCTTCCCCTATGACGCCGTCCGCAAGGTCGTCGATCAGCCCTCTGTCAAGGCAGTTCTGGACGTTGAGCTGAACGAAGGCCAGATGCTGGAGGATGTCAAGCTGGCCATCAACGGCACCAAGGAAGTCGATTTCTTCGGTCACTGCGGCAGCCAGATGCCCACCACCGCCGAGATCGTCACCAAGATTCTCAGCATGAAGGAGGGTAAATAAGATGGCTGTTCTGTTTGAAAAGACCAAGTATCTGACCGACAAGCAGTTCCATTACTGCCCCGGCTGCAACCACGGTATCATCCACCGTCTGGTGGCCGAGGTCATCGACGAACTGAGCGATGAGCTGAACCTTGACGGCAAGGTCGTCGGCGTGGCTCCCGTTGGCTGCTCCGTGTTTGCTTACGATTATTTTAACTGCGATATGTACGAGGCTGCCCATGGCCGCGCTCCCGCTGTCGCTACCGGTATCAAGCGTTCCGCCAAGGATCGTCTGGTGTTCACCTATCAGGGCGACGGCGACCTGGCCTCCATCGGTACCGCTGAGATCGTTCACGCTGCCCACCGCGGCGAGAAGATCTGCACCATCTTCGTCAACAATGCCATCTATGGTATGACCGGCGGCCAGATGGCTCCCACCACCCTGATCGGCCAGAAGGCCACCACCTGCCCCGCTGGCCGCAGCGAGGAGTGGAGCGGTCTGCCCATCAAGATGAGCGAGATGCTGTCCGCTGTTCCCAGCTCTTACTATATTGAGCGCGTGGCCGTTGATACCACCGCCAATATCGTCAAGGCGAAGAAGGCCATCAAGAAGGCCTTCAAGTATCAGATGGAAGGCAAGGGCTTCTGCATGGTCGAAGTTCTGTCCACCTGCCCCACCAACTGGGGTATGTCTCCTGTTGAGGCGATGAAGTGGCTGGAAGAGAACATGATCCCTTACTATCCTCTGGGCGTTTACAAAGACAAGGGGGCCGAATAACATGGAAAAAACTTTCATTTTTGCCGGTTTCGGCGGTCAGGGCATGCTCCTGATCGGTAAGTTCATGGCTATGTCCTGCATGCTGGACGGCAAGCACGTCTCCTGGCTGCCTTCTTACGGCCCCGAGATGCGCGGCGGCACGGCCAACTGCTCCGTCATCGTTTCCGATGAGCCCGTTGCTTCTCCTCTGGTGGACAAGGCTGACATTATCGTCGCCATGAACCGTCCTTCTCTGGATAAGTTTGAGGAGCACGTCAAGCCCGGTGGTGTTCTGGTCATCAACTCCAGCATCATCGACCGCAAGGCTGTTCGTGATGATATTACCGTCGTGTACTGCGACGCTAACGGCATCGCCGAGCAGGTCGGCAACCCCAAGGGCGCCAACGTGGCGATCCTCGGCGCCGTCATGGCCAAGGCCGACGTCACCTCTCTGGACAGCATGATGGAAGCTATCCGTATCGAGCTGGGCGAGAAGAAGGCCCGCTTCCTGGAGGGCAACAAGAAGGCCCTGCAGGCCGGTATGGACGCTTGCAAGTAAGCTGTTTCCTCAGATAACGGAATATTGATGATTGCGTCCGGTGCTCGCATGAGCACCGGACGCTTTTTTCTTCGCTTGCCGAAGCACGTCAATGGCCGTCGAATTTCACAAATCACTTTAGTGCTCTTTTGCTTTCGTTTACTAATCAGAAAAAGAACCAAAAATCAGTTTCATATTTAGAAACTTTTTATTGACGAATAGTGGAATGTTTGGTATGATAGAGACGCCATCGAAGGGAGGTCGTTGATGATGGGTTCATTCTCCAATTTTGTCGGACACCGCATTAAAAAGTACCGCAAGAGCCGCGGTTATACCATAGAGCAGTTCTCCGCCATGATAAACAAGAGCAAGGCCACGCTGTCCAAATATGAAAACGGCGCCATCACCATCGACATCGAGACGCTGTATGAGATCTCTCAGGCGCTGGATATCGACCTGAAATATTTCGTGGACTACCAGCCGCCCTCCTTCCGCAATGAACCGGCGCTGCATAAAAATGTCTACTTCAACCAGTCTCTGGCCTATATGTACTATTATGACGGGCGCATCCGACAGATGGTGCGTTCCCTGCTGCGGTTCTCTCCCGCGCCCAGCGGCACGGCGGTGGAGGTAACGCTGTATCTGGGCGTGGCGTCCTTTGACGATCCCGACCGCTGCCAGCACCTGTTCACCGGCGAGATGAAGTCCTATGACACCATCACCCACATGGTGCTGAACAACCAGATCAACGAGGCGGAGAAAATGTATATCTGTATGCTGAATCCCATGCAGAACCGCACGCCCGCCATCGGTCTGCTGTCCGGCATCGGCAGCACTCCGTTCTTTGCCCCTATCGCCCTGAAAACCCTGATCTCCAACGAGCCGCTGGAGGAGAGCGAGCGCCTGCTCAGCAGCATCAAGCTGGACAAGGACGACTATCACCTGCTGCGCTACTACAATATGATGGTCATTAACCGCCCCGCCAGCCTGTTTTTACAGTAAATTTCTTCATAAAAAACCGCCTGTTCCGGTGTGGAACAGGCGGTTTTTTTCAAACACGTGCTTCGATAAATACCTCAAGGGCCGGGATGCTTTCCGCTTTCCAGTAGCGGCGGCAATCTGCCGACCGATCCAGAAGCCGTTTATTATACAGCTCCCGCCGCAGCGTCGCCGGATCGCGAAAGCGCGTCCACTCGTCCAGTAGATCGTTGATCTCCGGCTCCGTATACTGCCGGCCGGCTTCGATCTTCCCGGCCAGATACCAAAGGGCCATCAGCTTTTTCTTGTGCTTCGCCGGCAGGGCGGTCAAACGCCCCTCCTGATCCATAAACGGCATCAGATCTGATAAATCATACTTCATTTCTCTTTCCTCGCGGCTCTTTTTCCGGTTCATGACGCTTTCATTGTATGCGCAGCAGCAAATTTTGTCAAGGACCCTCCCGCGGCGGACAATGCTTTGCGCTTTTTCCTACGCCATTTTCACGATCTCCCGCCGCAGCCGCAGGATAATGCGCTTTTCCAGCCGTGAGATATAGGATTGGGAGATGCCCAGCCGGTCAGCCACCTCCTTCTGGGTCAGCTCCTTCCGGCCGCCCAACCCGAACCGCAGAGAGATGATATCCTGTTCCCGCGGCGACAGCTTCGCCACGGCGCTGTGCAGCAGCTGGCGGTCCACGTCCGCTTCCAGCGGCTGCATCACCACGTCCTCCTCCGTGCCCATCACATCGCTGAGCAGCAGCTCCTTGCCGTCCCAATCGGTGTTCAGCGGCTCGTCAAAGCTGACCTCCACACGGGTATTGCTGTTCTTACGCAGATACATTAAAATCTCGTTTTCAATACACCGTGAGGCATAGGTTGCCAGCTTGATGTTCTTATCCGCCCGGAATGTATTCACCGCCTTGATGAGGCCGATGGTGCCGATGGAGATCAGATCCTCGATGTTGATGCCGGTGTTGTCGAACCGTTTGGCAATGTAGACCACCAGCCGCAGGTTCCGCTCGATCAGCGTCTGACGGGCGGATTCCTCCGGCAGACGCTCCAGCACCGCCGCCTCCTCGTCACGGGGCAGCGGCGGCGGCAGGGTATCGCTGCCGCCTATGTAATAAACGCTATCCGGCCTGACCAGCCGTCGGATCCACTGTACAATGCGCCGCCACAACCTCATGTCGTCCTCCCTTTCCCTGTCCGCCCCAGAGGGCCTGATAGCCGCCCGCGCCCACCTGTGTGTCGGTCAGCGCCACCAGCGTATGAGCCACCGTCCGCCGTCCGATGCGGATGTAATCGCTGCGGCATGCCAGCAGCAGGCCGCCCGCCGTCCCTACCGCCCGGAAGGGCAGCAGCACAAAGGGGATGGTCACCCCCGCCGCGTGGAGCCGGGCCATTTTTTCCTCCGGCGGCGCTTCTGTTTCCAGTATTGCCGCCGCCTCACGGGGCCACAGCTGCGTCAGCGCCGCCGTTTCCGCCACCAGTACCGGCTGACCTCGCACCGGGTCACGCAGCGAATTGCCGTTGTCCCGCAGCGCCCGCAGACGGCACCGGCGGCCTGCCACCACCACTTCGATCTCCATCAATTCTCCTCCTTCATGCCGCGCCGTCTGCCGGAACACCAGATGCAGCAGGCCGTAGAAGCCCGCCGCCGTTCCCAGCAGCACCGGCCAGCTGATATCCGCGTAATAGACGCACTGCACAATGCCCCGCGGTGAGCCTGCCAGCAGTCCCAGCGCCAGCAGAAGCCCCGCCAGACCGCCGGATAGCAGCCAAAACAGCGCCGTCTGCCGCCATGGCCGTACCTCCTTCCAGAAGGCCAGCAACGCCATGACCGTGCCTGCCGCCACCTTGCACAGAGGATGGGCCAACAGCGGCCAGAGGAACACCCCCACCGCATAGGCCGCACCCAGTACGGCACAGAGCAGAAACCGCAGCCGCCGCAGAGTCGTACCTGCCAGTGTGGCGGTGGTCAGCAGCAGCAGATAGTCCACCGCCAGATTCAGCACCGCCACACGGTCGATATACACCACCGTCACCGCTATCACCTCGCCTGTCTATTATAGGACGGCCCGGCTGGGAATCCTGTCACAAAAAAGCGCCCTGCGGGATTTCTCCCGCAGGGCGTATCCGATACCTTATTCGTAATCAAAAATGGCCTTCTGTTCCAGCAGTCCGCCGTACTCGTCCTTCCACCGGTGGTGGATGTCGGACGCGTCCCAGTTGGGCAGGGCTCCCCTGTCCATGTCCAGCACGATCATCAGATTGTACCGGTTTGGCCGGTCGATACAGCATGGATGCACCGTCACGCTATGCACGCCAGAGATGGCATCCGCCGCCGTGTACAAAGCCCTGACCTGCGCCAGAAGCGCCGCCTTATCCGTTACCGTCTCGTTCCACTTTGCCAGAATACAGTGCTTCATTCCCGCACCTCACAGTCCCAGATAGGGAACGATCAGTCCCGCCAGCATCAGCACCGCCATCAGGCAGGCGATGACGCCCACGATGATCTGTGTGGTTTTCTTACGCATTTATGCTTCCTCCTTCGGTACGATCTTTCGGATCATTTTTTCCACCTTACGGCGGGGCTGCATCACCTCGTGGCCGCAGCCCAGACATTTCAGCTTGATGTCCATGCCCACTCGCAGCACCTCCCAACGGCGGCTGCCGCAAGGGTGATCCTTCTTCAGTTCCAGAATGTCATGCAGTTGCAGATCCATGGCTCATCCCTTCTTGATCTCGTCCCAATACCGCTTGGCGGCCTGCTCGGTCTTGTTGTCGCCGTATTCATAGTAGTGCTTCTCCCCCAGCTCCTCCGGCAGATACCGTTGCTTCACATAGTGGTGAGGGAACACATGGGGATAGAGATACCACTGATCCCGCTCCTGTCCGGCGCTGTCGGCGTGAACGTTCTGCAAATGACGGGGGATACTGCCCATGGCGCCGTGCTGGATGTCCTCCATGGCGGCAATGATGGCGTTGTGGCTGGCGTTGGACTTGGGCGCCGTGGCCAGCAGAATGGCCGCCTCAGCCAGTGGGAGCCGCGCCTCCGGAAGTCCCAGCTGTACCGCCGCGTCCACGCAGGCCTTCGTGATGGCAATGGCCTGGGGATAGGCAAGACCGATATCCTCGCTGGCGATGACCAGCAGGCGGCGGCAGGGAGACAGCAGGTCACCCGCCACCAGCAGCCGCCCCAGATAGTATACCGCCGCGTCCGGGTCGGAGCCGCGGATGGACTTTTGCAGCGCCGACAGCAGGTCATAGTGCTCGTCGCCGTCCCGGTCATACCGCATGGCGCTGCGCTGAGCCAACTGCAAAGCATCCTCACTGGTCACATACAGCACGCCGTCCTTGGGTTTTGCGGACTGGTACAGCAGCTCCACCGCCGTCACCGCCTTGCGGACGTCGCCGCCGCAGGCGGCAGCCACCGTGTCGGGAACGGTGTCCTCCCACTGGAAGGGCAGGTCGCTGCGCTCCTGCTCGATGCGCAGGGCACGCTCCACGGCGGGACGAGTCTCCTCCGCCGTCAGGGGCTTGAACTCGAACACCGTGCTGCGGGACAGCAGGGCGTTATAGATGTAGAAATAGGGATTCTCGGTGGTGCTGGCGATCATGGTGATCTTGCCGTTCTCCAGAAACTCCAGCAGGCTTTGCTGCTGCTTCTTGTTGAAGTACTGGATCTCATCCAGATACAGCAAAATGCCATTAGGGGCCATCATGGTATCCACGTCGGCGATGATGGCCTTGATATCCGACAGGCTGGCGGTGGTGGCGTTGAGATGGTACAGCGCCTTCTGCGTCCGCTTGGCGATGATGTTGGCAATGGTGGTCTTTCCCGTGCCGGAAGGGCCGTAGAAGATCAGATTGGCTTCGGCCCCGTTTTCGATCAGGCGGCGCAGCAGCGCGCCCTCGCCCAGCAAATGCTTCTGCCCTGCCACCTCGTCCAGTGTCTGGGGCCGTATTTCGTCTGCCAAAGGCCGCATGCGCTCACCTCCTGAAAATGATACGGATGTATTATACCACCATTTGCTTTTTTGCGCAAGGTCTGATACAATAGTGCCGAGGTGAGGCCCATGAAAACACAAGCGCAGATCAGCGCCATCATCGAGGAACTGAAAAAGCTGTACCCGGACGCCATTTGCTCGCTGGACTACCGGAAGGACTACGAGCTGCTGTTCTCCGTCCGTCTGGCGGCGCAATGCACCGACGCGCGGGTGAATCTGGTAACTCCGGCGCTGTTTGAGCGCTTCCCCACGCTGGAGGCCTTCGCGGTAGCCACGCCGGACGAGGTGGGCGAATATGTCCGCTCCTGCGGCTTCTGGCGGGCCAAGGCCAAGGACATCGTGGGCAGCGCCCAGATGCTGCTCCGTGACTTCGGCGGCAAAGTGCCGGACAACATGGACGACCTGCTGCGCTTGCCCGGTGTGGGACGCAAGACCGCCAATCTCATTCTGGGCGATGTGTACGGGCAGGAGGGCTACGTCTGCGACACCCACTGCATCCGCATCACCGGACGGCTGGGCATCACCGACGGCAGCAAGGATCCCCTGAAGGTGGAGCAGCAGCTGCGGAAGGTCATCCCGCCGGAGGAATCCAGCGATTTCTGCCACCGGATGGTGCTGCATGGCAGGGCGCTGTGCATGGCCCGCGCTCCCCAATGCGGGGATTGCCCGCTGAAGGCGCTGTGCGACTACGGCACGAGCCAACAATAGCATACATATCCAAGTGCCGGTCCGGTGGGACTGGCACTTTTTTCGTGCCCGCCACATATATTGCGGTATGGAGGTGGGAACATGGACTTGAAACAGGTGGCGGCGCAGCTGCATACCGATCCGGACACAGTGAAGCGCTTGGCCCAGTCCCCGGACGGTCAGGCATTGATGGCCCTGATGCAGCAGCAAAACGGCGCACAATTGCAGCGGGCCATGGAGCAGGGCGATGGCGCAAGCACCGCCGAGATGGCGTCGCTGCTGAAAACCGTGCTGTCCAGCGGCGAGGGCCGTGCCCTCTTGCAGCGGCTGAGCCGGCAATTTCAGCAGCAGTAACCTTACTTACAGCGGAAAGGAGGCGGCAATATGGAGGACATGGACAGCAAACTCAACGCGATGCTCAACGACCCGGCGGCCATGCAGCGCATCATCCAGATGGCCCAGCAGCTCTCCGGCGGAGCGGCACAGGCCGCGCCTCCGCCGCCTCCCCCACCACAGGGCGCGCCGCCACCAGCCGATGGCGGCATCGGCTTCGACCCCATGATGCTGGCCAAGTTTTTACCGCTGCTGCAAGACCTGCGGCAGTCCAACAGCCAAACCACCCAGCTGCTTTACGCCCTGCGGCCCTTTCTG
>USMI01000060.1 GCA_900555735.1 uncultured Eubacteriales bacterium
CCGCCTACTGGCTGCGGGAGTACCACATCGACGGACTGCGGGTGGACGCGGTGGCCTCCATGCTGTATCTGGACTATGACCGGCAGCAGTGGCGGCCCAACCGCAACGGCGGCAAGGAGAATCTGGAGGCCATCGAGTTCCTGCGGCAGCTGAACCGCACCACCTTCGCCATCGACGGCGCGGCCCTGATGGTGGCGGAGGAGTCCACCGCGTGGCCTATGGTGACCTATCCGCCGGAGGAGGGCGGCCTTGGCTTCAATCTCAAGTGGAACATGGGCTGGATGAACGACGTGTGCCACTATCTGAAGATGGACCCCTATTTCCGCCAGCATCACCACAGGGACGTGACCTTCTCCATGGTGTATGCCTTTTCCGAAAACTTCGTGCTGCCGGTGTCCCACGACGAGGTGGTGCATATGAAGGGCTCGCTGCGGGGCAAGATGCCCGGCGACAAGTGGCAGCAGCTGGCCGGCGTCCGGGGCTTCTACGCCTATATGCTGTGCCATCCCGGCAAGGTGCTGACCTTCATGGGCACGGAGCTGGCGCAGTGGCATGAGTGGGATTTCCGCAAGGCGCTGGACTGGTACCTGCTGGAGGAGGATGACTGCCGCAGGACCCATGAGTGCATCCGGGCACTGAACCGCTTTTATAAGTCCCACAAGGCGCTGTGGGAGAACGACCGGGATTGGGACGGCTTCCAATGGCTGGTGGCCGACGATAACAGCAACAATGTGCTGGTGTTCCGGCGTACCGCCCGGGATGGCAAGTCGCTGGTGCTGGCGGTGAACTTCTCTCCCGTGGTACTGGAGGGCTATCGCTTCGGCGTGCCGCCCAAGGCCTGGTATGAGGAGGTATTCAACACCGACGACGTTCAGTGGGGCGGCAGCGGCGTGACCAACCCGGAGCCTATCGAAACGGAGCTTATCCCGTCCCATCAGCAGGCGCAGTCCATCGCGCTGCGCATACCGCCGCTGGGCGCGGTGATCCTGCAGGGCAAAGGAAAACTGACCAAACACACGGACGGACGCTGAGACGTGCCGTTCCCGAAAATCAGGAGGTGCAGCCACATGAAAAAAGAGTGTATCGCCATGCTGCTGGCCGGCGGGCAGGGAAGCCGCCTGCATGTGCTGACCGGCGACATGGCCAAGCCCGCCGTTCCCTTCGGCGGCAAGTTCCGCATCATTGATTTTCCCCTGTCCAACTGTGCCAACTCCGGCATCGACACGGTGGGCGTGCTGACCCAGTACCGGCCGCTGGAGCTGAACAATTACATCGGCAACGGCCAGCCGTGGGAGCTGGACCGTACCAACGGCGGCGTCCACATCCTGCCGCCGTACCAGAGCGCCACCGGCGCCGTGTGGTACAAGGGCACTGCCAACGCCATCTATCAGAACATCGGGTTCATCGATCTGTACGACCCGGAGTATGTGGCGGTGCTGTCCGGCGACCACATCTATAAGATGGACTACTCCGACATGCTGCGCCGCCACAAGGCGGCAAAGGCCGCCTGCACCATCTCCGTGATGGAGGTGCCATGGTCCGAGGCCAGCCGCTTCGGCATCATGAACGTGGACGGCGAGGACAACATCACCGAATTCGCCGAGAAGCCCAAGGAGCCGAAAAGCAATCTGGCATCTATGGGTATCTATATCTTCACATGGGCCAAGCTGCGCGCCTATCTCATCGCCGACGAGGCCAGGGCGGATTCCAGCAACGACTTCGGCAAGGATATCATCCCTGCCATGCTGAACGCCGGGGAGAAGATGGTGGCCTACCGGTTCGAGGGCTACTGGAAGGACGTGGGCACGCTGGACAGCCTGTGGGACGCCAACATGGATATGCTGACGCCCGGCTCCGGCCTGAACCTGCTGGATGAGCGGTGGCCCATCCACGGCCGTACCGCCATCTGCCCGCCCACCTATGTGGGGGAGCATGCCGACATCGGCAACAGCGCCGTGGCCCGCGGCTGCGAAATTCTGGGCGAGGTGAAGAACAGCGTTATGTCCACCGGCTGCCGGGTGGGTGAGCACGCGGAAGTGTCCTACTCCGTGGTGATGCCCGGCGCAGTCATTGAGGACGGCGCGAAGGTGTCCTACGCCATCGTGGGCGAGGGCTGCCATATCGGCGCCAGAGCTGTGGTGGGCGCGCCGCCGGAGGAGGCGGACGACCCGGAGCAGTGGGGCATCGCCGTGCTGGGACCCCATACTGATGTGGCGGAGCGGGAGAACATACCGCCTAAGACCATGCTTGACCGCACTCATGGGAAGGAGGCAGCGAAATGAAGGGTATGCACGGTATCATCTTCTCCTATGGAGAGAAGCCGGGGCTGGGTCAGCTGACCGCCAACCGCATCCACGGCTCACTGCCCTTCGGCGGCGATTACCGGGTGATCGATTTCATCCTGTCCAATATGGTCAACGCCGGTATCACCGACGTGGGCGTCATCATGCACGGCAAGTGCCAGAGTATTCTGGATCATCTGGGCACCGGCAAAAGCTGGGACCTGAGCCGCAAGACCGGCGGCTTGAAGCTGCTGCCCGCCTTCGCTTACAGCGAGAGCCGGGGCACCGTCGGCCCCTTCCGGGGCAAGATGGAGGCGCTGGGCTGCGTTATCGAGTATCTGCATCACATCCGGCAGGACTATGTGGTGCTGTCCGACAGCGATCTGGTGGCGAATCTGCCCCTGCGGGACGTGCTGGATGCCCATATCGCCTCCGGCGCGGACATGACCTGCGTATGCACCAGCCATCCCGGTGAGAGCGGCGACACCTACTTCAAGCTGGACGATACGGGCCGCATCGTGGACACCGCCTATGACATCCGCACGCCGGAGGGCTATCAGAGCCTGAACATCTTCCTGCTGAGCCGGGAGCTGCTGCTGTCGCTGGTGGAGGAGTGCATGGCCCATGACCGGTACAGCTTCCGCCACAACGTTTTGCAGGATAAGGGCAGGGAGCTGCGGTTCAACGGCTATGTGTGGGACGGTTTTGCCGCCCGCATCGACTCCGTGCAGGGGTACTATCAGCGCAGCATGGAGCTGCTGCGGCCGGAGATCCGCTCGGAGCTGTTCTGCCAGCGCCGCCCCGTGTACGCCAAGGAGAACGACGCCGCCTCCACCTACATCGACCCGGACGGCGAGTGCGTCAACTCCCTGATCTCCGACGGCTGCGACATTCAGGGCAGCGTCCGTAACTGCATCCTGTTCCGGGGCGTCCGGGTGGAAAAGGGCGCCCGCGTGGAGAACTGCATTCTGTTCAAGAACACGGTGGTGAAGGCCGGGGCCAATATCCGGTGCGTCATTGCCGACAAGAACGTGGCGTTCGGCGGCGATGTGGCCATGGCCGGCCATCCCCAGTACCCGCTGGTGGTGGAGAAGAATACGAAACTGTGACTGGCATGAAATCCGAGTGACGGGATGTAGGGGCGGACGACTCTGTCCGCCCGCAGGGCAATGTACGGCTATCATTGGGGCGGACAGAGTCGTCCGCCCCTACAGAGGGCGATGAGCTACCCGACAATGGAAAGAGGAGGACATCTGATGAAGGTTTTGTTTGCCGCCAGTGAGGCGTTTCCCTTCTGCAAGACGGGCGGTCTTGCGGACGTGGCCGGCAGTCTGCCGGTATCTCTGGCCGAGAACGGCGATCAGGTGGCGGTGATCCTGCCGCTGTACGATAAGATCCCCCAGCAGTGGCGCGAGCGGATGGTGTACCGCAGCTACATCTATGTGGACGTGGCGTGGCGGCACCAGTACTGCGGATTGTTCGTCATGGAGTACCGGGGCGTGACGTGGTATTTCGTGGACAACGAGCACTATTTCCGCCGGGGCCGCCTGTACGGCGAGTATGACGACGGCGAGCGCTTTGCCTTTTTCAGCAAGGCGGTGGTGGACCTGATGCCCAGTCTGGACTGGATGCCGGAGGTGATCCACTGCAACGACTGGCAGACGGCGCTGGTGCCGGTCTACCTGAAGGACGTTGCCACCCGCTGGGACGCGGTGCGGGGTATCAAAACCGTGTTCACCATCCATAATATCGAGTATCAGGGTCGCTACGGCCCCGATACCGTGGCCGACCTGTTCGGCCTGCACGAGGGCTGGTGGAACGACGGCACTCTCCAGATGGACGGCGACGTGAACCTGATGAAGGCCGCCATGCTGGTGTCCGACGCGGTCACCACCGTCAGCCCCACCTATGCCCAGCAGCTCCACGACGATTACTACGCCCACGGCATGGCCTCCATCGTCAACGCCATCGGCTATAAGCTGCACGGCGTGCTGAACGGCATCGACATGACCTCCTACGATCCGGCCCACGACATGGCCATCCCCGTACACTACGGCCCCGACGACATGACCGGCAAGGCCGCGTGCAAGGCCGACCTTCAGGTGTCGCTGGGACTGCGGGAGGAGCCGGACACGCCGCTGATGGCGGTGGTCAGCCGTCTGGTGGGTCACAAGGGCATGGAGCTGATCCGGGACGGCTTTGACGACATCATGGCCACAGGCTGCCAGCTGGTGGTGCTGGGTCAGGGCGAGGACTATTATGAGGACTTTTTCCGGGCACAGGCGGGCCGCTATGTGGGCCGCGCGGCGGCGCTCATCACCTATTCCGAGGCGCTCAGCCGCCGCATCTACGCAGGCGCGGACCTCTTCCTGATGCCCTCAAAAAGCGAACCCTGCGGCCTTTCGCAGATGATCGCCATGCGCTACGGCGCGGTGCCCATCGTCCGCCGCACCGGCGGACTGGCCGACAGCGTGCACTCCTGTCAGGTGGGACAGGAGGACGGTACCGGCTATCTGTTCGAGGGCTACAATACCGGCGACATGCTGTCCGTGATCGGGCAGGCCACCGGACTTTACCGAGGCGACAGGGCGGGCTTTGCCGCCGTGCAGCGGCGGGGTATGACCGCCGATTTCAGCTGGACGCGCAGTGCCCGCATCTATCACGATATCTATTCCAAGCTGTAAGGAGACAATCGCATATGATCTATACCAAGCATGACATGAAGGAGGCTATCATCCGCAAGCTGCGGCTGAACTACGGCTGCACCGAGCAGCAGGCCAGCGACGGCGAGATGCTGAAGGCCTGCGCCATGGTGCTGCGGGACATCATGGTGGAGCACGGGGTGGAGACCCAGCAGAAGGCCGCCCGCGAGGGCGCCCGCCGGGTCCACTATCTGTCCCTTGAGTTCCTGATGGGCCGCAGCCTGATGAAGAACGCCTATAACCTGAACGTGCTGCCCCAATTGCAGGAGGCCATCGAGGAGCTGGGCTTCAAGGCGGCGGACATCTTCGACATGGAGCCGGACGCAGGCCTTGGCAACGGCGGTCTGGGCCGTCTGGCCGCCTGCTATCTGGACAGCATGACCACGCTGGAGATCCCCGCCACCGGCTACTCCATCTGCTATGAGCTGGGCCTTTTCAAGCAGAAGATCGTGGAGGGCCAGCAGGTGGAGCTGCCCGACGACTGGAAGCCGCTGGGCGACGCATGGCTGCTGCCCAAGCCGCAGGAGACGGAGGAGGTCCACTTCGGCGGCACTGTCCGTACCCGCTGGGACAACGGCCACCTGATGGTGGTGCACGAGGACTATACCCGCGTGCTGGCGGTGCCCTGCGACATGGAGATCGCGGGCTATGACACCGACCATGTGAACACCCTGCGGCTGTGGGACGCCAAGTCCCCCAAGCCCATCGACATGAAGCTGTTCTCTCAGGGCCAGTACCTCCGCTCCGGCGAGGAGCGGGCCATGGCCGACGTGATCTCCAAGGTGCTGTATCCCGAGGACAATCACTACGAGGGCAAGTCCCTGAGGCTGAAGCAGCAGTACTTCTTCGTGTCCGCCACGGTGCAGTCCATCACCCGCCAGCATATCCAACAGTACGGCACGCTGAAGAGCTTCCACGAGAAGAACGTCATCCAGATCAACGATACCCATCCCGCGTTGGTGGTTCCGGAGCTGATGCGTATTCTGATCGACGACGCGGGCCTTGGCTGGGATGAAGCGTGGGACATCACCACCCACTCCGTGGCCTACACCAACCATACGGTGCTGGCCGAGGCGTTGGAGGTCTGGCCGCAGCAGCTGTTTGAAACGCTGCTGCCCCGCGTGTGGCAGATCCTCACTGAGATCGCCCGCCGCTATCAGGAGAAGATCACCGAGTTCTATCATGGCGACATGGATAAGGTGGCACGCATGGCCGTTATCTGGGACGGCGCGGTGCGGATGGCCAACCTGTGCATTGCCGGCGGCATGGCCGTCAACGGTGTCAGCGCCCTGCACTCGGATATCCTCCGCAAGGATGTGTTCCACGACCAGTGCGTCATGGAGCCGGACAAGTTCAAGAACGTCACCAACGGCGTGGATCACCGCCGCTGGCTCAGCCAGATCAATCCGGGCCTTGACAGCCTGCTGAAGGACACCGTGGGCGAGGGCTACCTGACCCACGCCGGTGAGATGAAGGGGCTTGAGCGCTGGGCCGACGATAAAGAGGTGCTGCTGCGGCTGGATCAGATCAAGAAGGCCAACAAGGAGGCCTTCGCCAAGTGGGCGCACCGCCAGCAGGGCGTAGTGCTGAACAGCGACGGCATCTTCGATGTTCAGGTGAAGCGCCTGCATGAGTACAAGCGCCAGCTGATGAACGCACTGCACATCATCTACCTCTATCAGCAGCTGCGGGACGACCCCAACATGGACTTTACGCCCCACACCTTCCTGTTCGGGGCCAAAGCCGCGCCCGGCTACGCCGTGGCCAAGCGGATCATCCATCTCATCAACTCCCTTGCCAACGAGATCAACAACGACCCCGTGTGCAAGGATAAGCTGCAGGTGGTGTTTCTTGAGAACTACCGCGTCTCCATGGCAGAGATGCTGATGCCCGCCAGCGAGGTGAGCCAGCAGATCTCCACCGCCGGCAAGGAGGCCAGCGGCACCGGCAACATGAAGTTCATGATGAACGGCGCATTGACCGTGGGCACGCTGGACGGCGCCAATGTGGAGATGCATCAGGTGCTGGGCGACGAGAATATGTTCCTGTTCGGCCTGCGCTCCGACGAGGTGGCCCATCTCCAGCACAGCTACGATCCCCATCTGCTGTATGAGCGTGACCCCATGCTGCGCCGTGTGGTGGATCAGCTGAAAGCCGGCTTCTCCGACGGCGTCAGCTACGAGGATCTGTGGCAGCGGCTGGTGTTCGGCGCGGACTGCCCGCCGGATCAGTATATGCTGCTGGCGGATCTGCCCTCCTATGCCGAGGCGGAGCAGCGGATGGTGCGCGCCTACGGCGACCGGGAGAACTGGAACCGCATGAGCCTCATCAATATCGCCCGCAGCGGCATCTTCGCCGCCGACCGCTCCATCGCGGACTATGCCGACACCATCTGGCACGTGCCGTATAAGAAGTAAATTATAAAAACAACGCCTGCGAGCTTGCTCGCAGGCGTTGTTTTTTTGGAAAGCTATTGGATAAAAAGGGAGACCAGACCCATCACGCCTACCAGCAGAAAGGCGATACCGCCGACGCGGAGACTGATCCTGTACCACTTGGAAGGCTCACCGGGCGTGTTAGATTTCCAGCCCTCGGTCAGGTCATAGATCTCCTCGGGAAAGCGCAGCATCAGAAAACCGATGACCAGAAATAACAGGCTTAACAGTATCAACATTGCGCACCTCCTTTATCAATAGTTGGGGTCTTGCAGCTCCTTTTTGATCTGGGCGAAGGCGGCGTCCTCGCCCTGCTCCTTCATCATCAGCAGCCACCGGTCCAGCAGGGCTGCCGTGTCGGCGTGCATATAGCGTCCGGCGTCGGTGTGCTTGGTGTCCTTGCTGCGCTGGTAGTACTCCCATGGCGAGGCGTCGGTATATTTCTCCTTCTGATAGACCCGGCAGGCGGCGATGCGGTCGCAGAACATCTCGGCCACATACCTCTTGGGCATCTTGCACCCGCCAATGTATACGCTGCCGTCCTCCCGGAGGCAGTAGTCGATCCAGTACTCGAAATGGTGGCGGTTGCGGCCCTTATGGTGGAGCCACGACAGGCTGACGCCGTTGGCGATGCGTTCGGCGTCGTTGGGGCTGCGGTAGCCCTGATAGTATTTCACGCTGCGCCAGAACTCTGTGGGGCTGTATTTGCTCAGGTCGTGGGTCAGGCCCTGCCAGACCAGTCCCAGCTTCAGGCAGTAGTGCCGCACCAGACGGCGGTGGGTGTTGATGGTGTGCAGATGGTCGAAAAGATGCATGGCGCGGCCTCCTTTGAAAAATGCTATGCCCATTGTAGCACATTTCTGCGGCGGTGTATAGAGAAAAGGGCGGCGGAAGCTGTGAAATCAGTTTCCGCCGCCCTTTTTGGGTCAGCTGTCGTAGCCGTTGGGGTTGCGGCTCTGCCAGTTCCATGCGCTGCGGCACATGTCGTCGATGTCCAGACGGGCGCTCCAGCCCAGTACCTCCTTGGCCTTGGTGACGTCGGCATAGCAGGCGGCGATATCGCCGCTGCGCCGGGGCGCGATGCGGTAGGGGATGTCCTTGCCGCAGGCGCGGGAGAAGGCGTGTACCATATCCAGCACGCTGTAACCGGTGCCGGTGCCCAGATTGAACACCTCCACGCCGGTGTGAGATGCGGCATAGCCGAGGGCGGCCATATGGCCGGTGGCCAGATCGGTGACGTGGATATAGTCCCGGACGCCGGTGCCGTCGGGGGTGGGGTAGTCATTGCCGAACACGTTGAGATAGGGCAGCGTGCCCACCGCCACACGGGCGATGTAGGGCATGAGGTTGTTGGGGATATCGCGGGGGTCCTCGCCCATAAGGCCGCTCTCGTGAGCGCCTACGGGGTTGAAATACCGCAGCAGCACCACGGAGAAGTCCGGATGGGCGGCGGCGTAGTCCCGGAGGATCTGCTCGATGAACAGCTTCGTCCAGCCGTAGGGATTGGTGCAGGGGCCGGTCTCGGCGTCCTCCCGGTAGGGGAGGGCGGCGTGCTTGCCGTATACGGTGGCGGAGGAGCTGAAGATCAGCTGCCGGACGCCGTGGGCCTCCATGGCCGCCAGCAGGGCCAGCGTGCTGTCCAGATTGTTGCGGTAGTAGTCCAACGGCAGGCGTACCGACTCGCCCACGGCCTTCAGCCCGGCGAAATGGATGACGCTGTCGATGGCGTTTTCCTGAAAGAGCCGCTCCAGCGCGGCAGGGTCGGCGACGTCCGCCTCATAGCATTTGACGGGCTTTCCGGTGATCTGGGTGATGCGCCGGGCCACGATGGGGTTGCTGTTGGCGTAGTTGTCGGCGATGACCACGTCATGGCCCGCGTTCAGCAGCTCCACTGCCGTGTGGGAGCCGATGTAACCGGCGCCACCGGTGAGAAGAACAGTCATAGCGATATCTCCTTTTCTCTGTTAAAATTCCATGGCAAGGCGCTGTGCCTCATCGGCGGACAGCTGCCGCAGTTCACCGTTTGCCACCTGATAGACCCGCTGGCACAGGCCGATGACCGTGGGCCGGTGGGTGGTGACGATGCAGGTCTTGTGGGGGTATTCCCGCACCAGATTCCGCAGGATGGCCCGCTCAGTGGCCACATCCAGCGCGGAGGTGGCCTCGTCCAGCAGCAGCACCGGCGCGTCACGCAGCAGGGCGCGGGCGATGGCGATGCGCTGGGCCTGCCCTTCGGACAGGCCATGGCCGTGCTCGCCCACTGCGGCGTTCAGGCCCTCCGGCATTTTGCTGACAAATTCCCATGCACAGGCGTCTTCAAGAACCTTTTTCAGCTCGTCGTCGGTTGCATCCTGCTTAACCAGGCGGAGATTATCCGCAATCGTTCCCGAAAAAACCGTGTTGCCCTGCGGAACATAGGAAAACAGCC
>USMI01000061.1 GCA_900555735.1 uncultured Eubacteriales bacterium
CGGAACCGCTGTCCGCGCCGGTATGGCCGGCACTGGCCGCCGGAGGTGCTGTGCTGGTGCTGGCACTGGTACTGTGCCTTGCCTTCCTGCATCAGGCCCGCCGGCAGAACGCCCCCAAGCGGGGCCGGATGTCTGTGCGGGTGCCAAAGGAGGGCACTTCCGTGGCAGGGCAGGGTCCGCTGCGTTTCGCCCTGCTGTCCGCCCGCCGCGGCGGATGGCGCTCTATGGTGGTCCCCGCGGCGGCGTTGGTGCTGTCCCTGTTTCTGGGACTGCTGGCCGGTACGGCGGAGGGCTGGAGCCGCCAGACCGACGCCCTCTATGAGAACAGCACCCTGACCGGTCAGGCGGTGAGCACCAACGGACGCTGGAACACCAACCTTCTTGTACCGGCCGACGCCGCCAGAACGCTGTGGAAGTCCGGCATGCTGTCGGAAATGTCGGCCAGCATTGGATGGCACTACTGGCGTTCGGGCGAGATCCCCCGCTTTGCGGAGAATAGCTTCGGGCAGCAGCGACGGCAGGCGTGGATCGCCAGCCAGCCGCAGGTGGTGGCGCTGAACCGCATGAACGCCGCTCCGGCCTATATGAACAGCCAGCCGCCTGCGGTGACGTGGCTGGACGGCTGGGACGAGAGCTTTCTGTCCGACCGCGCCTATCAGCCGTTCTACCATGCGCTGACGCCCGGCTACGGCGGCCTGTACGGCGACGAGCCCCAGACGTATCCCTGCATCGTGGGCGCGGACTACGCAGCCCGACGGGGACTTGTGCCGGGTGACACCTTCTTCGTGTGGATATCATGGAGCACCATGAACCGCACCATGGAGTCGGCGGTGACGCTGCGCATCGTGGGCACGGTGAATCAGACCGGTATGGCGGAGGACATCTATGTACCCTTCGGCTTCTGGGGCGATCCCGCGTGGCTGGACGGGGAGCCGGATGTTCTGGAGCCGGGTGAGCGGCCCGACTTCACGTTCACCGACCGGGAGACCATGGAGAAGTATTTCTACGGCACCACCAATTACGGCACCTGCACCTTCACGCTGCGCTCGGCCTATGAGCTGGAGCCGTTCCGGCAGTATCTGGCGCAGCAGGAATTCAGTCAGGTGCGCACCGCCGGAAAGAACCGTACCACGCTGCTCCTGCTGGATCAGAGCTTCACCGAAACGGTGGGGGCGCTGGGCCGCTACATCACGTTCAGCCGCATCCTGTTCCCGGCCCTGTTCGTAATGGTGGGACTGATGGGCTTCCTGATCTCGTGGCTCATGATAAACGGGCGGCGGATGGAGTTCGCCATCATGCGGGGACTGGGCGCCTCGAAAAAGCGGGGATTCGCCTCGTTCTTTCTGGAGCAGGCGCTGCTGTGCCTGTGCGGCTGCGTTTTGGGCTGCATCGGACTGCTGTTCCTGTCGGGCGGCGTAGTCAAATGGCTGGCGGTGCTGGCGTTCCTGCTGTGCTATCTGGCGGGCTGCGCCCTGTCGGTGCAGGCCGTGGGCCGCACGAACCTGATGGCGCTGCTGTCCGAGCGGGAGTAAGACAGAGGCGTTTCCACAACTGAGTAGGCTTTATATCCGCAGCCGTCCCCCCTGCTCGCGCTAAAACCGTCCGTGCGATACTGTTCTTACGGTAAGGAGCCGGATAGCCGCCGGTCAGTTTTTTCCGTAAAATAACAGACAAGTGAAGGAGAGACCGCCGATGACAAACGATTCTAAGCCCGGACAATCCGCGGATCCTCTGCTGCGGGCAAGCAGGTTTTTAAGCCTGATCCTCCGCCACAAGCCGGAGGCCGCCGGGATCACGCTGGACGAACATGGCTGGGCAGATGTTTCAGAGCTTCTTCAGGGGATCTCCAGCCGCTATCCGTTGACAATGGCGCAATTGGAGGAGATCGTCCGCACCGATGATAAGCAGCGCTATTCGTTCAGCGAGAATAAAAGCAAGATCCGCGCCAATCAGGGACACTCTATCCCTGTTGATGTTGGCCTTGTGGAACGTGAACCGCCGGAGATTTTATATCACGGGACAGGCCAGAAATACTTCGAGAGCATTCTGGAAAAGGGGCTTATTCCCAAGACCAGACTTTACGTCCATTTATCCAATGATATAGAGACGGCAAAAACGGTTGGCAGCCGGCACGGCACACCCGTCGTATTCGCGGTGCAAAGCGGCCGGATGTTTCATGACGGATTCCGGTTCTATCTCTCGGAGAACGGCGTCTGGCTGACGAAGCATGTTCCCTCCGCGTATCTGAGTGCGTTTCAAGCATGACCGGACCGCCGCATTTTACCTCACCACCACGCATAAAGCGGCACCCCTTTCGGAGCTCCGAAAGGGGTGCCGCTTTTTATCCGGTTCAGATGACCTGCTGCTCCTTCAGGGCGGTCAGGTCTGCTTCGGTCAGGCCCAGCAGCTCGCCGTAGACGGCGGCGTTGTCCTGACCCAGATCAGGGGCGGGGCGGGAGATATCGGCCTTGGTGTCCAGCAGCTTCACGGGGTTACCGTTGACCTTCATATCGCCGATAACGGGATGGTGCATGGGCACGAACATCTCGCGGGCAACCGCGATATGGGGATCGGTAGTGACGCGCTTCAGGTCGTTGATGGGGGAAGCGGGCACACCTGCGGCAAGGATCAGCTCCACGCACTCGTCGATGGTGTGCTGGGTGGTCCACTTCTCGATCTCAGGCTTCAGCGCCTCATGGTTCTCGCAGCGGTGGACGTTGGTATCGAACCGGGGATCAGTCAGCAGATCCTCCCGCATCAGCACCTTGGTGCACAGCAGGGTATACAGCTTATCGTTGCCGCAGCCGATAACGAACAAGCCGTCGCTGGCCTGAAAGGAGTCATAGGGATAGGCGGAGGCGTAGCGGTTGCCCATCAGCTCAGGCTGCTTGCCGGAGGCGAAGTAGCGCTGGGTGCCGGTCTCCAGACTGGACACCACGGAGTCCACCAGAGACACGTCCACGCGCTGGCCCTTGCCGGTCAGCTCACGGGCATGGAGGGCGGTCAGGATGCCGATGGTCAGGTTCATGCCGCCCAGCACGTCGCCCATGGCGTTGCCGACACGGAGGGGATGGCCGCCGGCCTCACCGGTAATGCTCATCAGACCGCCGCTGGACTGGGCGATGATGTCGTAGCCGGGGCGCTGGGAATAGGGTCCGTAGCAGCCAAAGCCGGAGACGGCGCCGTAGATGATCTGGTCGTTGACCTCCTTCAGCACATCATAGCCCACGCCCAGCTTGTCCATAACGCCGGGACGGTAGTTCTCCACCACCACGTCCGCCTTCTTGACCATCTCCAGAAACAGCTTCTTGCCCTCCGGGGACTTCAGGTTCAGGGTAACGCCCTTCTTGTTGCGGTTGACGTTGGCGTAATACATGCTGGCGCCGTTCTTCAGGGGACCGAAGGCGCGGGTGTCATCGCCCTTGCCGGGAACCTCGATCTTGATGACGTTGGCGCCGAAGTCCGCCAGCATCATGGTGCAGTAGGGGCCAGCCAGAACACGGGTCAGATCCAGAACTGTGATATCACTCAATGCTTTTTTCATATTGCGTATGCTCCTTCATTCAAAAAACTGCTTTCCGACACAGCCTTTGATGGCTTTTATGATAGCAGTCTTTCTTCCGCAAGGCCAAACGAAACCTTCCTGCCGCGAAACATCTTGCTTTTTGTTTCAAATCGTGGTATTTTCTTTTTCGTGAAACAAAGCCGCCGCGCTGACAGGCAGAAAACCTCATCAAGGGAGGAACGTACCATGGAAGAATTGCAAAAAAAGCCGGAAAAGCCCTATAAGGTCTGTTTTCTGGGCTATTCCAGACTCAGCGAGGTGGCGCGGGAGGTCATCGACAGCCTGCCCGACAACGACGTGGAATACGTTCTGATGGACAGCAACCTTGAAAATCAGGACACCTGCGTGGAGGAGGCCCGGCAGCTGGGATGCAGCGTGTTTGTGGCAGGTCCCGGCAACGCCGCCCGGTTCTCCACCCACTACGACGATCCGCTGGTGGAGATCACCATTCGATACATCGACTACGCCATCGCCATCCGCAAGGCGCTGAACAAGGGCTGCCAAAAAATATGCATTGCCCGGCACCGATTTTCCGCGCCGCCGGATCTTCCCATGCTGGAAAAGCTGATGGAGGTATCCCTGCAGGAGGTGACCTTCGAGAGCATCGCGGAGCTGCGGGAGCAGATCCGCCACTCCGACTGCGACGCCTTCATCGGCGCCACGGCGGCCAGTGAGACCGCCAACGATCTGGGACGGACGGGTATTCTGGTCTACTATGGCAAAGAGTCCATCCGCGACGCCTGCATCCGCGCCGGCGAGCGCGCCCGGAAGCTCCATGAGAACCGCCAGTCCCGCGAGATCACCAAGGCCATACTGAACAACAGTCAGTTCGGCATGATCGTCACCGACGCCGAGGGACGGGTGAAGCTGTTCAACCAGACGGCCCAGCGGTTCACCGGCATCGCCGCCTCCCAGATCCGTGGCAAGCTGCTGACGGACTTCTTTCCCAACCTGTCCATTGCGGCGCTGCTGAAAAGCGGGCAGAACCGTTCCGACTCCTACCGGCTGGTGGTGGGCGCCATGATGCGCTGCGTGCAGGAGCGCATCACACAGGATCGCCGCACCATCGGCATCCTCATCACCCTGTATCCGGAATCCCACAACCGGAAGAAAGCGGAGCAGGACACGCCCAGCCTTGCCCAGATCGTGTGCCGCTGGGAGGACGTGATCGCCGTCTCACCTATTATGAAAAAGACGGTAGAGCAGGGGCAGAATCTGGCGAAGCTCCACTATCCCACCATGATACTGGGCCAGCCCGGCTCCGGCCGGGAGATCTTTGCCCGCTGCATGCACAGCACCTCCCCGCAGGCCCAGAAGCCCTGCATCACCATCGATCTGGCCACCATCGCCCCGGAGGACGCGCCCCACATCCTGCTGGGCTATGAAGGGCCGGACGGCACCGTGTCCGGCCTGCTGACCAGCGCCAACGGCGGCAGCGTGATCCTGAAAAACGTGGCGCTGGCCAAGCCGGTGGTACACGCCTGCCTGATGCAGGCCCTGACCTCCCGGCACATCTTCCGCCCCGGCATGACCGCTCCCCTGCTGCTGGATCTGATGGTCTACACCATCATGACGCCGGAGGAGGCCCGCGCCATCCCGCCCGATCTGCAAAGCTGTCTGGCCATCTGCCAGCTGGAGCTGCCGCCCCTGACCCGGCGAAAAGAGGACATCGGCCCGCTGTTTCTGCGGAGCCTGTCCAGCAACGCCGGATATCACCACCGGGTGGCTCTGTCGAAGCAGATGGAGGCGCTTCTGACCTTCCACAACTGGCCGGGGCAGCTGCAGGAGCTGCAGGCCGTCTGCACCCGGTACGTTATCGCCATGTCCCGGCTGGAGAAGGCCACGCCCAAGGCGCAGTATCTCCTGTTGCTGCAGGCCATCGGCGATGAGACCATCTTCCAGGAGATTCTGGCGCAGCACCCGGCCCTGACCCAGCGGCCCGTGGTGGATAAGGAGGCGTTCTTGCAGGGTATCCTGCAGGTAAAAGCCCTGATGAAGTACTCCAACGACACGCTGGCGGAAAAGCTGTCTGTCAGCCGCACCACCATCTGGCGCATCTTACAGGACGCCGTCCAAAGCGGAGAGGACGCCTGATACGCCGCCAATAAAAACAGCCGCGTAGGCAATTACGCGACTGTTTTTACATCCTGTGCCAATTTTTCCCAGCCTCTTGTCTCCGCATCGTCTTTTTCAATAGCAGATTTTTCTCGCAAAACGTTTCACCTCTCCTAATGCATCATATTTTGAAACGTTTTGATCCGTCTTTTCCGGCGGAAAGTCCTTTGATTCGTTCTCACAAACGCCTTACTGCTATAATAGCCTCACTTCCGACACAGTGAATCACACCGAACAGTAAGAACAGTAAGGAGTAGAGTCACATGGCAAAAGTTGAATTGTATGAAGTCGGTCCCCGCGACGGCTTCCAGAACCTGAAGGACATCGTCCCCACCGAGACCAAGCTGGAGCTCATCGACCGTATGGTGGACACCGGCATCCGCCATCTCCAGTGTACCTCCTTTGTCAGCCCCAAGGCCATCCCCCAGATGGCCGACGCCAAGGAGCTAGCTGCCGCCTGCGTGGAGAAGTACCCCGATCTGGACCTGTTTGCCCTGATCCCCAATCTGTACGGCGCAAAGGCCGCGCTGGCTGCCGGTATCAAGAGCGTGGACATGGTCATCTCTCTCAGCGAGTCCCACAACAAGGCCAACATCAACCGCACCCATGAGCAGTCCTTTGCCGAGCTGCGCAATGTGCTGGATAACTGCCCGGAGCTGAAGCTGACCGTGGATATCGCCACCGCCTTCGGCTGCCCCTTTGAGGGCATCCCCACCGTCAGCAGTCTGGTGGATCTGATCGGCAAGGTGCGTGACTACGGCATCCGGAACTTCACGCTGGGCGACACCATCGGCGTGGCCAACCCCAAGCAGGTGCGTGAGACCGTCAAGGCCCTGACCGCCGCCTATCCCGACTGCACCTTCCGCCCCCACTTCCACGACACCCGCAACAACGGCATCGTCAACACCATCACCGCCATCGAGTGCGGCATCACCGAGGTGGAGACCACGCTGGGCGGTCTGGGCGGCTGCCCCTTCGCACCCGGCGCCTCCGGCAACACCGCCACCGAGGATCTGGTGTGGCTGCTGGACCGCATGGGCTATGAGACCGGCGTGGACTTTGAAAAGGCGCTGGCCGCCGCTCAGTACGAGCACTCCCTGCTGGTAGGCAATTACAGCGGCCACCAGATCAACATCACCAAGCGCAGCGTCTGCTGCGGCTAAGGCGGAAAAGGAGGTAAATGCTATGACTATCGCTGCTATGGACGTGGTCGCCCTTGTGATCTTTCTGGGCGTCATCATTCTGGCCTTTGTCCGCAAGATCAACGTAGGTATTCTGGCCGTCGCCGCCGGTGTCATCGCCGTCCGGCTGTTCGGCATGACCGATAAGGATCTGATCGGCGGCTTCAGCTCCTCCATGTTCGTGACATTGGTGGGTATCACGCTGCTGTTCGCCACCATCAATGCCACCGGCGCACTGGATCTGCTGGCCCGCAAGATCATCGCTCTGGCCGGCAACAAGGTCTGGGTCATCCCCATTGTCATCTACATCGCCGGCTTTGTCATCGCCGGTGTGGGCCCCGGCGCTGTTCCCGCGCTGGCCATCATCCCCGCGCTGGGCGTGACCATCGCCCTTGAGGTAGGCTATAACCCGGTCATGCTGGCGCTGATCGGCGAGTGCGGCCTGATGGCAGGCCGTATGACACCCATCACCCCGGAGGCCGCCATCATCACCGCCGCTGCCGCAGAAAGCGGTCTGGGCAACGTAATGCCTGTCATTCTGGTTTGTCAGACGCTGGTGACCATCGTGTTCTCCGTGGTGCTGTTCTTCATCTTCAAGGGCTACCGCGTCAAGGCCCCCGAAAAGGCCATGAACCTGCGTGATCTGGAGAAGTTCAACGGCAAGCAGATTGCCTCTCTGTGCGGCATTCTGGCCATGCTGGTGCTCATCATCTTCTGCAATGTGAACATCGGCCTGTCCGCCTTCTTCGTGGCCGCCGTGCTGCTGCTGTTCCATGTGGCCGAGGACGGCGCCTGCCTGAAGTCCCTGCCCTGGGGCACCATCGTGATGGTGCTGAGCGTGGGCGCACTGATGAACATTGTGGACGCCGCCGGCGGCATCGACCTGCTGAGCAACGCCCTGTCCTCCATTATGACCCCCTTCACCGCGACTCCCTTCATGGGTATCTCCGCAGGCCTGCTGAGCATGGTCAGCTCCGCACTGGGCGTGGTGTATCCCACCATGATGCCTATGAGCGTGGACATCGCCGCCGAGGTGGGCGGCAATGTGAACCCGGTGGCCCTGATGGCCGCTGTGGGTGCAGGCGGCTCCCTGTCCGGTGTGTCTCCCCTGTCCACCGGCGGCGCGCTGATCCTTGCCGCGCTGGGCACTGCCAAGAAGGACTTCACCGGTCCCGAGGAGCGCAAGACCTTCCTGCAGCTGTTCGTCATGGCCGGCGTTGGCCTGCTGGTGATCGTGGTGGTCTCCATCCTGCTGTACAATCCCATCGCCAACCTGCTGTATCAGGCGTGACATCCTCTCTCCGTGTCCGTCTGCCTTCCATACAGACCGATCCTTCCCAAAAGCAAGCCCTCCGGCTCGAGCCGGAGGGCTTGCTTTTCGTATATAAGCCGCGCTTATTCGTCTGCGCTGTATGCTTTCACAATGGCTGTCAGGATATCCACCATCTGGTCCATCTCCTCCGCCACCGCATACTCATACGGTCCGTGGAAGGCGTAGCCGCCGGTGCCCAGATTGGGGCACGGCAGTCCGCGGAAGGACAGCTGTGCGCCGTCCGTTCCGCCGCGAACAGGGTTGGAAACGGGGGTGCAGCCCACACTCCGGATGGCCTTCCGGGCATTGTCCAGCACCAGCGGGTATTGCCGGACGATCTCCGCCATGTTGCGGTACTGATCCTGCACCGTCAGCACGGCTGTCCCCACGCCGTATTTGGCGTTGATCGTCGCTTCGATATCCGCCATGCGCTGCTTCCGTGCCGCGAAGCCTGCGGCGTCGTGGTCACGGATGATATAGTCCAGCATGGCCGAGGCCACCGCACCCTCCATCTGTATCAGGTGGTAAAAGCCCTGACGGCCCTCCGTCTCGCGGGGCGTCTCGTCTTGCGGCAGCATGCCGTTGATCTCCATAGCCACCAGCGCGGCGTTGACCATGGTGTCCTTGCCCTCTCCCGGATGGACGGACACGCCGTGGATCTGCCATTTGGCCCGCGCGGCGTTAAACGTTTCGTACTCGATCTCGTTGGGTGCAGAGCCGTCCACCGTATAGGCCAGCTCCGCGCCGAAGCGCTCCAGATCCAGCAGGGCCGCACCGTGGCCGATCTCCTCGTCCGGCGTGAAGCAGACGCAGATCGTGCCGTGTGGCATATCGCCGGTAAGAACGCGCTGACACATGGTCATGATCTCCGCGACGCCCGCCTTGTCGTCCGCGCCCAGCACCGTCGTACCGTCGGTGGTAATCAGGGTCCTGCCCTTCAGGGTGGTCAGATGGGGAAAGCTCTCCGGCGTGAGCTTCAGGCCGCTGCTTCCCAAGGTGATGCTGCCGCCATCATAATCTTCGATGACCTGCGGCTTTGCCGCGCCGTGGCAGGCGTCCGTGCTGGTATCCAGATGCGCGATAAAGCCCACGCGACAGCGGCTCTCATACCCGGCGGAGGCGGGGATCTTACCATAGACGTAGGCATGCCCGTCCACATACACGTCCGACACGCCCAATTCGCGAAGCTCCTCCGCCAGCTTTTTCGCCAGCACCAGCTGTCCGGCCGATGACGGTGTCACCTCTGACGTCTCATCGCTGCCTGTATCGATGGCCGCGTACCGCAGCAGCCGCTCATAAGCTCTTGTCATGGTCTTTTCCTCCTTGTTTGATCCGGCTTACATGTGTCCGCCGAGAGCGTATTTGGTACTCAAATTATACTGTACCGCCTGCGCTTTTGCAAGTGGCTGCTTTTTCGGAGGAGCGGCGGACGCCGCGATACCCATGTTCGGTCATCATCCGGCGGAGGCACAAACGCCGCGTGAAGCGTGCCGGTCTCCCGCTCAGGTAAACAGCGGCAGGAGCTTTTGGATAAGCGCCACGCAGCCGTCCTCGCCCAACTGCTCGGAGTCCAGCGACAGGT